>NZ_PDCM01000001.1:3467659-3790239 GCF_008634025.1 Streptomyces albofaciens JCM 4342
TCACGTCGTCGATCACCGCGTGCCGGATGCGGTCGGGCACCCCGGCCCGCTCGGCCACCGCACGCCGCAGCAGGACACAGCCGCCCGCCGCCGCGGCGGTCCGCGCCCCCGGCCGGTTGACCCACCGGAACGGATACAGCTGCGCGAAGAAGTACACGAAGGCCGGGACGATCAGCCGCTCCCAGGGCGAGACCACCCGCAGCCGCGCCATCTGCGACACCAGGTCCAGGTCCGCCGAGCGCGCCGCGGCCACCAACTCGCGCAGGCTGTCCGGGGCGTGGGCGATGTCCGCGTCCGTCAGCAGGACATACTCGGCGTCGCCCCGCTCCCGTACGAGCGCCATGCCGTGCCGTACCGCCCACAGCTTGCCGGTCCAGCCCGGCTCCGGCTCGCCGGGCGCGGTGACGGTCAGCGGCAGCCCGCCGTCCGCGGCCAGCTCCCGGGCCACCTCGCCCGTCCCGTCCGTACTGCCGTCGTCGACGAGGATCACCTCGGCCCGGCCGGGATACTTCTGCGCCAGCAGCGACGGCAGGCTCAGCGGCAGCACCGCGGCCTCGTCCCGCGCCGGGACCACGACCGCGACCGGCGGCCAGCGGTCCGGGTCGGCCCGCTCCGGCAGCCGGACGTCCGTCCGCCAGAAGAAGCCCTGCGCCAGCGCCAGCCACACCCAGGCCGCCAGCGACCCGGCGCCGATCCACTCCACCGCTCCCATCGCTCCCACGCCCGCAGTCTGCACCACCGGCCCCGGCGCGGCCGGAACCCGCCGCAGGGCGCCGGACGGAACCCGCCGGTATGACAAGGACGGCGCGGCCCGGCGTAAAGTGTCCGGGTGAAGATCGCGCTCATGGACTCCGGAACCGGCCTGCTCGCGGCGGCGGCCGCGGTGCGGCGGCTGCGGCCCGACGCCGACCTGGTCATCTCCTCCGACCCGGACGGCATGCCCTGGGGACCCCGCCCGCCGCACGACATCGCGGCGCACGCGCTCGCCGTCGCGCGCGCCGCGGCCGCGCACCGCCCGGACGCCCTGATCGTCGCCTGCAACACCGCCTCCGTGCACGCGCTGCCCGCCCTGCGCGCCGAACTGGAGCCCGGACTGCCGGTCATCGGCACCGTCCCGGCCATCAAGCCCGCCGCCGCCACCGGCGGCCCGGTCGCCATCTGGGCCACCCCCGCCACCACCGGCAGCCCCTACCAGCGCGGCCTGATCGAACAGTTCGCCGCGGGCGTCGAGGTCACCGGCGTGCCGTGCCCCGGCCTCGCGGACGCCGTGGAGAGCGCCGACGAGGCGGCCGTCGACGCCGCCGTCGCGGCCGCCGCCGCGCACACGCCCCGCGACGTACGGACCGTCGTCCTGGGCTGCACCCACTACGAGCTGGTCGCCGAGCGCATCCGCGCCGCCCTCCAGCAGCCCGGCGCCCCCGCCCTGGTCCTGCTCGGCTCCGCCGAGGCGGTCGCCGCCCAGGCGCTGCGCCGCATCGGGGCCGAACCGGCCCCCTCGGCCGAGCCGACCGGCACCGTCACCGTCCTGCTCAGCGGCCGTCCGGGGCGCCTGCCCGGGGCCGCGCTCGCCTACGCCGAGGGGCGCCTGCTGTCCGGCCCGGCCCGGGCCGGTGGGCCCGTGCGTCCCTGAGGTCACGGGAGTACGCGCGACACGCTGCCAGGACGGGCAAAGACGCGTACGCTGCGTTCCATGAGGGACCACCCCCACGAGGGGGCGACAGCCCCCGGCGAGCACGGCGGCCCGGTCGGTGACGGCGGGGATTCCGGCAGTCACCGGGATCCCGCGGACGTCCCCGAGGTGTGGCACGGCCGCGCCACCAACCGTGTGCAGTGGCTCCTGGCGGGCGCCGGGGCGGCCTGCATGGCGCTCGGCATCGAGCTGGCCGTCGACAGCGCCTGGACGTCCGGACTGGCGCCGCTGGTGATGTCGGTGGTCGGCTGTGTGCTGGCCGGTCTGCTGGTGCTCTTCGGCACCCTCGCCTTCGTCCATGTCGCCGTCCGGGTCGACCAGGACTGCCTGGAGGTGCGCTGCGGGCACATGGGGCTGCCCCGCCGCCGGATCCCCCTGGAGCATGTCGTCGGCGCCGACTTCGCGCCGCGCGTCACCCCGCGCCACTGGGGCGGCTGGGGCTACCGCTGGCGCCCCGAGCAGGGCACGGCCGTGGTCGTACGGCGCGGCGAGGCGGTGGTGCTCCGGCTCGGCGACGGCCGCAGCTTCACGGTCACCGTCGACGACGCGGAGAGCGCGGTGCGCTGCATCCGCGGCCGGTGCGGCCTGAACCGCAAGCGGGCCGCGGGCCACTGATCGGCCGGAGCGGCCCCGTACCGCCTTGTACGTACGTTCGGCACGGCGCGACGGTCATGATCCTTACCCGGTGGTCGTTAGGGTGCGGGTATGGCGACACCCGACTTCATCCGTGACATCCGGGCCGGCATCGGCCACCAGCTCCTGTGGCTGCCGGGCGTGAGCGCCGTGGTCTTCGACGACCGGGGCCGGGTACTGCTCGGCCGCAGAGCGGACAGCGGCATGTGGTCGATCATCGGCGGCATCCCGGAGCCGGGGGAGCAGCCGGCCGAGACCGCAGTGCGCGAGGTCTTCGAGGAGACGGCGGTGCATGTGGTCCCCGAGCGCGTGATCCTCGTCGAGGCGCTCCAGCGGGTGCGCTATCCCAACGGTGACGAGTGCCAGTTCATGGACGTCTCGCTGCGCTGCCGCGCGGTCGGCGGCACCGCCGTCGTCAACGACGACGAGTCGCTGGAGGTGGGCTGGTTCGCGCTGGACGCGCTGCCGGAGATGGAGGAGTTCGCGGTGGCGCGGATCAAGATGGCGCTGGACGACGGACCGGCCTGGTTCGCGGGGATCGAGCAGGCGTAGGAGGGCGGCGGACGGCCGTCACACGTGCGCCCACGGGAGGCGGATCGAGGTCTGCGATTCCTCGCCGGGCAGCCCGGGCCCCTCCGGCGCCTCGGACTGTCCGGGGTCGTCCGGGGACGCGGACCGGCCCGCCTCCTCGGTGTGCATCTGCTGCCGGCCGCCGTCCTTGCGGCAGCTGCTCAGCCAGGTGCCGGTGGGCCCGTTCTCGTACTGGCACTCCCAGCCGCGCACCGTCAGGGCCGGCTGGTCCGCGGTGGCCTTGCGGAAGAACTCCGTCATCACGCCGCGGGCCTCCGCGCAGCCCGCGGTCGGCCCGGCGCCGGGGCCGGAGAAGAGCCGCGCGGTCAGGCCCTCGCCCATCGCGTCCGGCAGCGCCCCGCAGTCCAGCGGCTGGCCCGGTACGGGAGAGCCGGTCCCGCCCGGCCCGGACGGGCTCGCGCCACCGCCGGCGCCCGGGTCCCCGGACGGGCTCCCTTTCAGGCTCTTCGTGGGGCTCGCGCCCGGCGCGGAGCCGGCGGCGGCGGAGGACTCCGCGGGTTCGTCCGGGCCGCCGCCGGCGCACCCGGCGACGGCGAGGGCGAGCAGTGCGGTCGGTACGGCGATGAGCCGGCGCATGTCGAACTCCTTCGGCCGCGGGTCGCGCAGGAGGGGGACACTCCGTCGTACGGACGCTAGGAGCCCCGGGCACGCGCTGCGATCCGGAACGGGCGAACGGGTGAACGGCGGCAATACGCCGCCCGTCCCGTCCGTCCGGGGCCGGGAAGGGCTCTCACCCGTGGCGTTCGATGTGCATCCGGGCCGTGGTGCCCGCGTAGAAGGACGTGGTGCCGACCGACCAGTAACCGGCTGTGCCGGGGATCCGCGCCAGGTCCGTCATCAGGGCCGTCTCCGGCATCTCGGGGCCGCGCTCGCTCACCCAGGCGGCGCCGTCCCAGCGCAGGTAGTGGGAGCGCTTCTGGTCCCAGAAGTCCCAGCCGGTGATCCGGTCGGGGCGGCCCAGCGCGTCCCCGGTGACCGAACTGAGCAGGCCGACGGAGTACGGCGCCTTCACCCACGTCCACTCGGTGCCGTTCCAGTGCTCCAGCACGACACCGGGCGGCTTCCCGGGCGGGCCGCCGACCCCGTAGCCGTAACCGGTGAGCCAGATGTCGTCGTGGGCGACCGGCAGCAGCCCGGAGACGGTCGAGCGGACGCCGGGGGTGTGCGGCAGCACGGTCCAGGCGCCGTCCCAGCGCGCGATGACCTCGCCGTACACCCACACCTCGCCGCCGGGAGTGACATGGACGTGCCCCGGAGTGGGCGCATCCGCGTCCGGCAGCGGGGCGCACCAGCGCCACCGGCGGCCGTCCCAGTGCAGCAGTCCGGCGCGGCCGTCGTGCCGCCCGCCGGCCCACGCCCGGCCGTCGCCGGTGGCCACCACGTCCGTGACGGTGGTCCCGGCCCCGCCCTGGCCCGGGTACGGGGTCCGCTGCCAGGCCGTACCGTCCCAGGCCAGCAGCAGGCCGCCCGCGCCGACCGCCCAGGCGGTCCGGTCACCGGCCGCGGTGACCGCCGTCAGCGGTCCGGCGGAGGCGAGCGCGCCCAGGTCCGTACGGGTCCAGGCGGTGCCGTCCCAGCGCAGCGCGACCGCGGTCCCGTCACCGCTGCCGCCGAGCCCTTCCACGCCGACGGCCCACGCGAGGTCGGGCCCGGCCGCCGCGACGCCGTACAGCCGGGCGCCCGGCCGCGCGTCCGGCACCGGGACGGCCGACCAGCCGGGGGCGGCCGCGGGGGAGGCGGGCGCGGCGGCCGCGGGGCGCGCCGCACCGGCCAGGCCGAGGCCCGCGGCGGTGCCCGCCAGGCCACTGACGAAACTGCGTCTTCGCATGAGTGCCGTCCTTGGGATCGAGAAGGGGCAGGACACGCAACCGGCGGGGGAACACGTTGGCGCCGGGCGCCCGGGAGGTCAATGGCGGCGGTGGGACGGGCTCGCCGCAAGGGGGCGGGACCGGCCGGGACGTACGGGCGGCGGGACACCGGTGGCCTCCTCCGGATGCGCCCGGCAACCGGCTGCGGCAGCGTGGTGCTGTCCCACCAACCGGACCGAGGGAGCAGGTCATGGGCGACGAGAGCGCCGTGGACAAGGTCAAGGGCAAGGCCAAGGAGATGGCGGGCAAGGCCACCGGCGACGACCGGCTGAAGGGCGAGGGCAGGACCGACCGCGCCAAGGGCAAGGCCAAGGGCGCGATGGACGAGGCCAAGAAGAACGCCCAGGGAATGCGCGACTCCCTGAAGGACGAGGGCGACCGGCGGACCTGACCGGGCCGGATCCCTGTCGGACCCCGCCGCCTGCACACCGGTGCGGGCGGCGGGGTGACCCGTGTGCCGGGACGGTCGTTGTGCAGGGCATGATCAAGAAGATTGCCGCCACGGCCCTGCTGGCGGGCTCGGTCGCCGCCACCGCCCAGACCACCGCGCAGGCCGTGGAAGTCCCCGAAGCCCTCGGCGCGACCGTCGCGATGACCACGGAACTGATCGCCGCGCTCCCGCACGTCCACGACGTGGAGCCGCCGCCCGCGTTCACGGTCCGGAAGGGGAACGCCGGGTAGCCGGGCCGGGCGTCAGGGCTTGCGTGCCACGGCCGCGTAGCAGGCGGCCTCGGCGTCCGTCACATGCGTGGCGTCGGCCGGGTCGTCGGGCCGCCACTGGTGCGGCAGGGCGATGCCGGGCCACCACAGCTCCCAGCCGTCGAAGAACCGCGCGAACTCCGCCTTCGTGCGGTAGGTCACGCTCGTGCCCGCCGCCGCGTAGATGTCCGAGATCCGGGCCATCGCCTCGGGGGAGAAGTCGGCCGTCGCGTGGCTCATGGCCAGCGCGCTGCCACTGGGCAGGGCGGCCTTGAGCTCCTCGACCACGTCGTGCGCCCGGTTCCCCTCCCCGTCGGGCACGAAGTGCATCAGCGCGTTCAGGCTCAGCGCGACCGGGCGGCCCAGGTCCAGGGTCCCGAGAACCTCGGGCGCGCCGAGGATGGCGCCCGGGTCGGTGACGTCCGCCTGGAGGTAGGCGGTGCGCCCCTGCGGCGTGCTGCGCAGCAGCGCCGCGGCGTGGGCCAGCACGATCGGGTCGTTGTCCGTGTAGACCACGCGGGCGTCCGGCGCGACGCCCTGGGCGATCTCGTGGAGGTTGGGCGGGGTGGGGATGCCCGTACCGATGTCGAGGAACTGGCGCAGGCCGGCGCGCGCGAGGTCGCGCGTCGAGCGGTGGGTGAACTCCCGGTTGATCCGGGCGGCGACCAGCGCCGCGGGGAAGACGGCGAGCACGCTGCCCGCGGCGGTGCGGTCGGCGAGGAAGTTGGTCTTGCCGCCGAGCATGTAGTCGTAGATGCGGGCCGAGTGGGCCCGGTCCAGTTGCAGGTCCACCACCGGTTCGCCGTGCTCGTCGCTCATCCCGCTCCGCCTCCCCTGTACGGCTGCCGGGCCGCCGTCGGACCATACCCGCCGCGTTTGCGGTCATGCGCCGGGGCGCGCGTACGCCCGGCTCCCACGGTGCCGTCCGAGGGGCCGCGGGAACACCCGGCGCGAGTTTTCTCGGCGACGGTGCCACAACGGGGCGGGTTTTCCGGTTCATTGGAAGAGAGGGCCCCCGCCCTCCCGCTGATGCCGGGGCCTGCCTGGCTCCCGGACCGCGGCGAGCGGAACGAGGAACGCACGTGAGCACGTACCGGGACAGCCCCTTGCCGTCGCCCGCCGCGGCCCGCTCCCTCGGCCCCCGGCGCCACGGCGTACAGGTGCGCCCATGACCCGCGACCGGCTGCCGCCCGCGGCCGGCGATCCGCTGCGGCAGGCCGGCCGGCGGCTGGCCGTCGCCTTCGAGGCGTTCCACGAGACGCATTACCGCAAGTGGCTGGCCTACGCCCACCTGCACACCGGCAGCGAGGAGGCGGCCCTGGAGGTCACCGGCGCCGCCTACCGCAGATTACGGCTGTGCTGGCCGTACGCGCTCAAACAGTCCTCGGTGGACTCCTACGCCTGGGCCGTCCTCAAGGAGACCGTGGTCGACTGGCTCGGCGCGAACGGGCGCGGCACGGCGCTGACGCAGAGCGCGGCGTTCGCCGTCGTCACCCGCGCCCTGCTGCGCGAGTGCCAGCAGCAGTTCGCGCTCCTGGAGAGCCAGCTGGGTCTGTACGAGGCGATCTCCCGGCTGCCCGAACGGCAGTGCGACGTGATCGTGCTGCGCCATGTCGTCGGCTACTCCGACGCCCAGATCGCCGCCCTGCTCGGTGTCGACGAGGCCACCGTGCGCTCCCACGCGAGCCGGGGCAAGCGCCGGCTCGCCGCCGCACTGGGCATCGCCGCGTGCCCCACGAAGGGAAACTGAACCATGCCGCACACCCGTCGGGCCGGCCCGGACACCGTCGAATCCCTGCTGGCCGCCGCCGCCGACGTGCTCGCCGAGTCCTACGGCTCCTACGACACCGAGGCGGCCCGCGACCGGCTGGCCACAGACACGTACGGGGAGAGCGGTGCCGCGTACCCGGCCGTGTCCCGGTCCGGCGCCCCGGCGCCCACCGCCTACCCGAGCGCCCACGACGAGGCCACCCACGAACTGGACCTGGCCTGCGCCCTGGTCGTCAACGCCGCCGCGGCGGCGGACAGCCTGGCCCGGCTGGTCAACGACCACCGGATCGACCCCGAGGGCGCCCTGGTCTTCGCCTGCCTGCTGCACATCACCGGGCGCACCGAGGCCGCCGACTTCTGGTGGCGGTTCGGCGCCGGCGGCGGCAGCCGTACCGCGGCCTACTGCCTGTACCTCTCGCACCGGCGGCACGGCGAGTTCCGCGACGCCGCCTACTGGCGCACGCAGGCCGCCCACGAGCCCGACGAGGAACCGCCGCCGCCCGCCGCCTGCGACGGACGGCACCTGCTGCCGGACGCCGCCCGGCACGCCCTGCTCATCCAGTGGCACAGCGGCCTGGCCCCCACTCTCCCCGCCGTCCTGGAGAACGTCATCAACCGCCTCACCGTCGCCGACGACGACGAGGACTTCGGCGAGATCCCCCACCCGTCGCCGACGCTCGTGGACGACCTCGGCCAGTGATCCGGCACCCGCCGGGGCGGACGGCGCATGGACGCGGCGGACCATGAGCGTCACCATCGAGACCAGCGGCACCACACGTCCCGTCCCCGGCGGAAGGCGCCTCGCATGGAGCGCAGCACGTCCACGGATCCCGGTACGCCCCCCGTCCCCGACCGCGCCGATGTGGTGATCATCGGCGGTGGCATCATCGGCGCGAGCATCGCGTTCCACCTCGCGGAGGCCGGCGTGCCCGGTGTCCTGCTGCTGGAGCGCGAACGGCCCGCGGCCGGCTCCTCGGGCAAGCCCATCGGCGGCGTCCGCGCCCAGTTCTCCGACCCGCTCAACATCCGCATCGGGCGGCGCAGCCTGGAGGCGTGGCGGGCGTTCGCCGTGCGACCGGGCGCCGACATCGGCTTCGTGAGCGCCGGATACCTCTTCCTGCTCGGAGACGCCGCCGAACTCGCCCTTTTCGAGGAAGGCGTGGCGACACAGAACGCGCTCGGGGTCCCCAGCCGGATCGTCCGCCCGGCCGAGGCCGCCGCGCTGTGCCCGTACGTGGACCCGGACCGCATCGCCGCCGCCGCGTACTGCCCCACCGACGGCTACGCGCTTCCGGAGGCGGCCGTACGCGGCTATCTGCACGCCGCCGTCCACCACGGCGCCACGGTCCGTACGCACTGCCCCGTCACCGCCGTCGACACCTCCGGCGGTGCCCTCGGCGCGGTCCGGACGCCGTACGGCACCGTGCGCACCGGCGCGGTGATCTGCTGCGCGGGCGCCTGGTCGGAGCAGGTCGGCGCGATGGCCGGCGTACGGCTGCCGGTCACCCCGCTGCGCCGCCAGATCGCCCTGACCGGGCCGCTGAACCCGCCGCCGCCCCGCATCCCCTTCACCCTCGACTTCGCCTCCACCGCCTACTTCCACAACGACGGCGCGGACGGGCTGCTGCTGGGCCTGTCGGACCCGCGCCAGAAGCCGGGCTTCGGCCGGGACTTCAGCCGGGAGTGGCTGGAGCCCTTCCGCGCGGCCGTCGCGCGCCGGGCGCCCGCCCTGGCCGCCGTCCCGGCCCGCCACGGCTGGGCCGGGCTCTACGAGACCACCCCCGACAACAACGCCCTCATCGGCGAGGCCCCGGACGTGCGCCGCTTCCTGTACGCCACCGGCTTCTCCGGCCACGGCTTCCTCCAGGCACCCGCCGTGGGCGAGCTGGTCCGCGACCTCTATCTGGAGCGGGAACCGTTCCTCGACATCGGTCCGCTGGCGGCGAGCCGGTTCGACGGCCCGGCGGGAGAGGAGGGGAGCGCGGGGGGTGCCCGTCCGGAGGCCCACATCATCTGAACACCCGTCGCGTCGGGAGGACGCATGATCCCGCTCTGGCGGCTGCGCGCCGCCTTCGCCCGCCGGCTGTCCGGCATGTACGGCGCCGAAGTCCCCGCGTACACCACGCTCCTGGAAGTGGCGGGCGAGGTGAACGACGAGGTGGCGCGCCGCGACCCGGACGCCGGGCGGCTCGGTGCCCTGGCCCGGGTCACCGCGGAGCGGCACGGCGCCATCCGCGTCGGCACGCCCCGCGAACTGCGCCAGGCCGCGCAGATCTTCGCCGCCCTGGGCATGCGCCCGGTGGGCTTCTACGACCTCCGGGACGCCACCACCAGCGCGGTACCGGTGGTCTCCACCGCCTTCCGGCCCGTGGCGCCCGAGGAACTGGCCCGCAACCCCTTCCGCGTCTTCACCTCCCTGCTCACCACCGCCGACCGCCGGTTCTTCGACGCCTCGCTCCAGTCCCGGCTGGAGGCCTTCCTGGACCGCCGCACCCTCTTCCCGCCGGAGCTGCTCACGCTCGCCGAGCGCGCCGAACGCGAGCAGGGCCTCATGCCGGAGCCGGCGGAACGCTTCCTGACCCTGGCGGTCGCCGCCTTCGAACTGTCCCCGGAACCGGTCGACCGCGCCTGGTACACCGAACTCGCCCGGATCTCCGCCGTCGCCGCCGACATCGGCGGCGTCACCAGCACCCACATCAACCACCTCACACCGCGGGTGCTGGACATCGACGCGCTCTACCGCCGGATGGCGGACCGCGGCATCACCATGATCGACGAGATCCAGGGGCCGCCCCGCTGGGACGGGCCCGACGTCCTGCTGCGCCAGACCTCGTTCCGCGCACTGGACGAGACCCGCGCCTTCCGCGAACCGGACGGCAGCATCACCACCGGCGCGCTGCGCGTGCGGTTCGGCGAGGTCGAAGCGCGGGGCATCGCGCTCACCCGCGCGGGCCGCGCCCGTTACGACGCGCTCACCGCCGAGACGGACCGGCGGCTCGCCGCGTCGGGGCCCGGCGGCCCCACCCGGCAGGAACTGGCCCGCGCCCTGTGGGAAGCCGGCTTCCCGCGCTCGGAACACCGGCTGGCCGCCGAAGGGCTCGGCTGCTTCACGTACGAACCGGCCCCGGCGCGCCCGCGCGACCGGCGGCGCCCGCCCGCCGATCTGGCCGGGCTGCTGGACCAGGGCTGGCTGACCGCCCACCCCATCGTCTACGAGGACTTCCTGCCCCGCTCGGCCGCCGGCATCTTCCGCTCCAACCTCGCGGAGCAGGGCACGAGGGACACCGCGCGCGCCGGTACGCCGTACGACGAACACCGGCTCTCCGAAGCCGTCGGCCGTCCCGTGCACGACCCCTTCGAGATCTACGCGGCCCAGCAGGACGCGTCACTGCGGCGCGCCCTGGAGGCACTGGGCGCGGACGACGCCCTCCGCACCCTGTGCCCCTCCTGACCACCGCGTACCGGAACACTCACACCCCACCACCCCGAGAACCGAGGAGCCACCCCGCCGTGAGCACCCCCGCCCAGCTTCCCAGCACCGAGGAACTCCGCGACCTGGCAGCCGACCGGCTCCGCCGCTGCGGCGTCGGCACCGTTCCGGAGAGCACCGCCCCGGAAGGCACCTTTCCGGAAGGCACCGGCATCACCGCCCGTACGCCGCTCACCG
This sequence comes from Streptomyces albofaciens JCM 4342, assembly GCF_008634025.1. Lineage (NCBI taxonomy): Bacteria > Bacillati > Actinomycetota > Actinomycetes > Kitasatosporales > Streptomycetaceae > Streptomyces > Streptomyces albofaciens. Next base: position 3,478,578 of record NZ_PDCM01000001.1, read on the forward strand.
GCGGCGTCCTGTACCGGCTGCCCGCCACCACCGCCGACGAGGCCGATGCCGCCGTCGCCGCCGCCGAAGCGGCGTTCCGCGAGTGGCGAACGGTCCCCGCGCCCCGGCGCGGCGCCCTGGTCAAGCGGCTCGGCGAACTCCTGACGGAGCATCAGGGCGACCTCGCGGACCTGGTCACCGTCGAGGCCGGCAAGATCCGTTCCGAAGCACTCGGCGAGGTGCGTGAGATGACGGACGTGTGCGACTTCGCGGTCGGGCTGTCCCGGCAGCTCCACGGGCGCACCATGGCCTGCGAACGCCCGGGCCACCGCCTCGCGGAGACCTGGCACCCGCTCGGCGTGGCCGGGGTGCTCACCGCCTTCAACTTCCCCGTCGCCGTCTGGTCCTGGAACACCGCCGTGGCCCTGGTCTGCGGCGACCCGGTCGTCTGGAAGCCCTCCGAACAAACCCCGCTGACCGCCCTGGCCTGCGACGCCCTGCTGGCCCGCGCGATCGCCGACACGGGCGCGCCGGCCGCGCTGCACCGGCTGCTCCTCGGCGGCCGGGAGACCGGCGCGCTGCTCGCCGACGACCCGCGCGTCGCGCTGCTCAGCGCCACCGGATCGGTGCGGATGGGGCGCGAGGTGGCGCCGCGGGTGGCCGCCCGCTTCGGCCGCTGCCTGCTTGAACTCGGCGGCAACAACGCCGCGGTGGTCACCCCGTCCGCCGACCTCGACCTCGCCGTGCGCGGCATCGTCTTCTCCGCCGCCGGCACCGCGGGCCAGCGCTGCACGACACTGCGCCGGCTGATCGTCCACGAGGACGTCGCGGACCGCCTGACCGAGAAGGTCGTGCACGCCTACGGGCGGCTCCCGGTCGGCAACCCCTTCGACGCGGCCACCCTCGTGGGCCCGCTGATCGGCCCGGCCGCCCACGCGGCCATGGACAAGGCCCTGGACGCCGCCCGGGCCGACGGCGGCACCGTGCTGACCGGCGGCGAACGCCTCCTCGCCGACCGGGCACCGGACGCCGCCTATGTGCGCCCGGCGGTCGTACGGATGCCGGCGCAGACCGGCATCGTCCGCGCGGAGACCTTCGCGCCCATCCTCTACGTCCTGACCTACCGCACCTTCGAGGAAGCCGTCGCGCTGCACAACGGCGTCCCGCAGGGCCTGTCGTCCAGCATCTTCACCCGCGACCAGCGCGAGGCGGAACGCTTCCTGGCCGCCGACGGCTCCGACTGCGGCATCGCCAACGTCAACATCGGCACCTCCGGCGCGGAGATCGGCGGCGCGTTCGGCGGTGAGAAGGAGACCGGCGGCGGCCGCGAATCCGGCTCGGACGCCTGGCGCGCGTACATGCGCCGGGCGACGAACACCGTGAACTACTCGGACGCGATGCCGCTGGCGCAGGGGGTGACGTTCGGCTGAGTCCGGTCGCCTCCGCCTCAGCCGAGCGTGCGGGCCGGCAGCAGCCGGTCGATCACGACGAAACGCTCGTCGAGCGGCGCCAGGCGCAGCAGACGGCGGACCACGGGCCGCGGGCTCAGCAGCACCAGCCGGCCGCCGCGGTCGGTCACCCGCTCGCGGAGGCGGCAGAGCAGGGCCAGGCCGCTGCAGTCCATGAAGGAGACCTGGCACAGATTGACGACGACCGTACCCGGCCGGGGCGGCAGCGCCTCGCCGATGCCGGGCTGCAAGGTCAGCGCCAGGGCGAGGTCCAGCTCGCCCCGGAGCGCCAGCACGAACTGGTCGCCGACCGTGTAGGTGTGCATTGCCGTATCGACGGTGCGTCCCGCCATGTCGCCCCCACCGGTGCGCAGGCCGCAGAGCGGCTTCTCGCTGTTGGCACCGGGGACCGGGGTGCGGAAAAACGGTAGCGGGATGCGTCCGGGGAGAATCGATCAGGCAAGGTTGTGTCCCTCGAACGGGTGAAGGCGTGTCCCCGCTCTTGACAAGCGGACCGGCGCGTGACAACAGTCCCGGGCCGGACGCCCTGACAGGCGGCGTCCGGCCCGGGACGGAACGTGATCAGGATTCAGGACTGCGGCGGCTGGTCCTGGTCCCGGCCCTGATCGCTGCCGAACTGCTGCCTGAGCTTGTCCTGGGCGGTGTCGACCTGGCCGCTGTACTTGCCCTGGGTCTTCTCGTCGAGCATGTCGCCGCCCTTGTCGATGCCCTTGCCGGCCTGCTCTTCGTGGCCCTTCAGCATCTGCTTGAGCTTGTCCATCACGGACATGAGTCGTCCTCCTCGCCACTGTCGCCCCCATGTCTCCAGGGTCACCGCCGGGGGACGGATCCGCATCCGGGATGGCGCGCGGCCGTACGGGCGAGGAGACGGGCGCGGCGGGTCAGGACGCGGCGGAGCCGGAGCCCCGCAGGGTGCGCACGGGGATGAGACAGTGCGCGGAACTCCTGATCACGCCTTCGTCGCCCGCGAAGGCCCGCAGCATGTCCTCGCTGACCGGCCCGCCCGGCCGGGCCTCGGGCCACGGGCGGGTGGCGAACATGCCGTACACCTGCTTGCGGTGGTCGGCCGCCGCCAGCCACTCCGGCGGCACCGGGCACTGCGCGGTGAAGACCGGCATCGTCAGCACCGCCTGTCCGGCCTCGACGATCAGCGTCAGCGGCAGGCTGGGCGTGCGGGAGGCGTCCTGGAGCTCGCCGCCGACCAGCAGCCCGGCCTGGCCGAGCATCCTGCCCATGGCCTCCGACCCGGCCTCCGGGCCGTCCTTGCCGTCCCCGAGGGAGTAGGAGAGCAGGAAGGGCACATCGTGACCGTCCTCGGGGTGGGCGCCGCTCCATCCGATCATCATGAGGGTGCCCAGCGGACTGTTCGCGGGGGTGCCGGTGGTGGTCTGGGATGTGGTCATGGCGGGCACCTTAGTGACCTCCGGGGGCCGTCGTGCGCGGGCTTCACCCGGTCGGACGAGCCTCGCCGGCATCCCAGCCGAACGAGACCGGCCCGGTCACCCGTACCGGCGACCGCACCGGCTCCGGACGGCCGCGGCAGCGGCGGCCGGGCCGCGGCGGACGGGACGGCGGGCCGGTTCGCGCGCCGGGCGGACGGGCACCATGGGGGCAGGGCCGGCGACGGGCCGACGCGGGTGCCGGGCGGAGGGGAGCGGGGGCCGGTGGAGCTTTCCGAGGTGGAGTACGACGACCCCGGCGACGCGTCGGGCAAGGCGGCCATGGGCGAGTACGCCCGGGTGGCGTGCGAACTGACCGGCATGGACCCGCGGTACGGCGTTCCGGCGCTGGTCACCATCGCGCGGCGGGAGTCCGCGTACAACCACCCGCGCTGGCGGGTGAACACCACCGACGGCAACGCCTGGGGCCCGATCATGGCGGACGGCCATCCGCGCAACTGCTCGCGCGGCGCGACCCAGTGCATACCGCCCACCTTCGCGGCGTACCACCTCGACGGCACGGCCCGGACCCCGTACGACGTGGTCGCCTGCATGAGCGCGACCATCGGCTACGTCCGCGACCGCTACGGCGTCAACACCTCCGGCTCGAACTTCGCGGAGCGGGTGCAGCAGGCCGACCCGACGCGGCCGCCCAAGGGGTACTGACCGGACCGTCCGTCGCCTAGGCGACGGCACCCTCCGTCCAGGCGCGCGCGAGGATCTCGTCCACCGTCTCCTCGACGGTCTGCTCCGTGGTGTCCAGCCACAGCCCGATCGGCGGGGTGTGCTCGCGCAGCGCGGTGTCCAGGTCGCGCACGCCCCACTCCGTCCCGTAGGCCGTCTTGGACCGCGCCGCCTCCCGCCGCTCGACCGCCGCCGCGTCGGGAGCCAGCACGACCACCGCGAGCGGGCGGGTCCGGATGTGCTCGGCCATCTCGGTCAGGTGCTCGCCGAGCAGGATGTCCTGCGCGATCACGGTGAACCCGGCCTGGGCGTACTGGTCGGCGCACAGCGCCGTGAGCCGGTGCCGCAGCCGCAGTTGGCCGAGGGCCTCCTCACCGGCGTCCGGCGTCATCTCCGCCCGCCCCCGCACGACCATCCGCCGGAACACGTCCCCGCGCAGGTGGACCGACCATTCCAGCCGCTCCGCGAGCGCTTGCGCCACGGTCGACTTCCCGGCCGCCTGGATCCCGCTCAGCACCACGACCCCCGGGCCGAGCCAAGGACCTCGCGGCGTGACGGAACCGGGCCCGGTGGAGTGTGCGGTCATGGGTCGGCTGCCTTTCCGCAGGAGGGGCGGTACGGGGCGGGGCCGCGCGGCCGCCCGCCGGGGCATCGTAGCGTCGGGCGATCACGCCGGATGTCAGGCGCGGTGCGGTCCGTACCGAACCCGTACGGACGGCGTCGGCCCTGTTCCCGCTCCGTCCGTCCGGCTCGGCCCGTCCTGCTCACCCCGTCCCCGTGAGGCCGTTGATCATGCGGTCGAGGAGGCGGTCGAAGGTGGCGTCGGGGGAGGCGGCGGCGTCCGGTTCCGCCAGGGCGTGGGCGACGGCCGGGTAGGTGTCCGCGACGGCGGGGGAGCGCAGGTAACGCGCCTGGGCGGCGTGGAAGGCGTGGCCGGTGCTGTCGGCGGCCTGTTCCTGGGCGAGTTCGTGGGTGACGTGACTGGCCACGAAGCCGGAGAGCAGGCTGAAGACCTCCAGCCCGGCCCGGGCGTCCAGGCCCGCGGGGGCCAGGACGGTGAGCGCGTGCTCCAGGGCGGCGAGGGTGTTCGGCCCGAACGTCCGCCGCGCGGGCAGCGCGGCGGGCAGCCAGGGGTGGCGCCGCATGATCGCGCGCTGCTCGTGGCAGAGGCGGCGCAGGTCCGCGCGCCAGTCGCCGGACGGCTCGGTCAGCCGGTGCCCGCCGCTGACCTCGTCGATCATCAGCTCCAGCAGCGTCTCCTTGTTGGGCACATAGCTGTAGAGCGACATCGTGCCGGCCCCGATCCGGGCCGCGACCGCGCGCATCGTGACGGCGCCGAGCCCTTCGGCGTCGGCGAGGGCGACGGCCGCGGCGGTGATCGCGGCCCGGCTGTGGGCCGGCGGGCGCCCGCGGCGCGGACGTGCGGCCGGGGCCCACAGCGCCTCGGGATCCACCCCGGTGGCACGGCCTGCTGTGCCTGTACGCGTCACGGCAACCTCTCTCTGCTGTCCGCGTCCATCCAACCATCCGCTATTGTCGTACGTCGTACGGGAAATAATCCGGCCAGGGCCGACCCGGCCGCGGGCCGGTCCGGTCAGGGCCGGTCCGGCCGGCGAACGAGCCGGTCCGCACCAGGAATCGAGGCACCGTGACGACGGCGACACACCACCCTTCCGCCCGCACCTCCGCCAGAAAGCCGCCCCTGCTCGTCCGGGCCGTACGGCGTACCTGGCGCGGCATGCCGCCCCGGCAGTACGTCGTCGCCTGCGAGCGGGGCCTCGCGGTGCCCGCCGCCGACGGCAGCCCGCTGCTGACCGACCATTACTTCCCCCGCGCCGACGGCGACTTCCCCACGCTGCTGGTCCGCTCCCCGTACGGCCGGGGCATCCCGTGGGCGCCCATGTTCGGCCTGTCCTTCGCGGAGCAGGGCTTCCACGTCGTCCTCCAGAGCGCCCGCGGCACCGGCGGGTCCGGCGGGGAGTACGCCCTGTGGCAGCACGAGGCCGCCGACGGGCGGGCGGCCGTCGCGTGGCTGCGCGAACAGCCCTGGTTCACCGGTGTCCTCGGGACCATCGGGCCCAGCGCCCTCGGCTACGCCCAGTGGGCCCTCGCCGCCGACCCGCCGCCGGAACTGCGCGCGATGGTCGTCCAGGTCGGGCTGCACGACATCCACGGGTTCTTCTACCCCTCGGGCCCGTTCGCCCTGGAGAACGCCCTGGTTTCCGCCGTCGGGCGGCTGCACTACGGCCGCGGCGCCATGGCCATGGTGCGGGCCGCGCTGCGCCTGCGGCGCCACCTGCCCGCGATCACCCGTACGCTGCCGCTCGGCGAGGCGTACGTCCCCGGGCTGGGCGGCCGGGTGCCGTTCCTGGACGAGGCGATGGCCCGGCCCGACCCGGACGACGCCCACTGGCGGGGCGCCGACGCGGGCGCCGCGGCCGCGCATCCGTCCGTACCGACCGGCCTGATCACCGGCTGGTACGACGTGTGCCTCGACCAGACGCTGGAGCAGTACGACCGGCTGCGCCGCGCCGGCTGCGACACCGCGCTGCTCGTCGGCCCCTGGACGCACAACTCCGCGATGCAGCAGGGCTGGCCCGAGGTCTTCGCCGAGAGCCTCGCCTGGCTGCGGGCGCACCTGTGCGACGACCCGTCCGGCCTGCGCGAGAACCGGGCCCGTGTGCACGTGGGCGGCCGCCGGGAATGGCGCGACCTGCCCGACTGGCCGCCCGCCGCGACGGACCGCCGCTGGTACCTGACGGGTGACGGCCGGCTGGACGACCGGGCCCCCGAGGCCGCGGCGCCGCCGCTGTCCTTCCGCTACGACCCGGCCGCCCCGACGCCGTCGCTCGGCGGCCCCCTGCTGTCCCGGACGGCCGGTCCCCGCGACAACGCCGCCCTGGAGGCCCGGGACGACGTGCTGACCTTCACCACCCCGCCGCTCACCGAGCCGGCCGACGTGCTCGGCACGGTCACCGTGGAGCTGCGGGTCGGCACCGACACCGGGCACGCCGACGTGTTCGTACGGCTCTGCGACGTCGACGAACGGGGCCGCTCGGTCAACGTCTGCGACGGGATACGCCGCCTGGACCCCGCCACGGCCGGTCCCGGCCCGGCGGAGGTGACGGTGGCCATGAGCCCCACCGCCCACTCCTTCGCCGCCGGGCACCGCATCCGCCTCCAGGTCAGCGGCGGCGCCCACCCGCGCTTCGCCCGCAACACCGGTACGGGGGAGCCCCTGGCGACGGCCGCCCGGCTGGTGCCGACGCAGATCACCGTGCACCACCCGTCGGCGCTGGTCCTGCCGCGGGCGCACCCGTGACGGGCCCCCAGGGGCTCCGGAGACCTCAGACGAAGAAGGCGTTCATGCCGTCCACGTCGGACAGATAGGTCTCGATGGCCGCGATCTTGCCGTCGCGCACCGTGCACACCGTGGACAGGTGCTCGTCCAGCACCGTGTCCCCGCGCCGCGCGGTGTTGTGCAGGGAGAGCGCCATGTTGCGGCGGCTGACGAGGATGTGGAGCAGGATGAAGTTCACTCCGTACCCGGCGATCTTGCGGGCGCGTTCGACGACCGCGTCGGCGCCTTCCGCGGCGCCGGAGATCGTGTTGTCGCCGGGCAGCTCCCAGACCGCGTCCTCGTGCAGCAGGGAGCGGATCGCGTCCCAGTCGGCGGTGACGAGCGCGGCGTGGAACTGCTTGCCGAGGGAGTAGTTGTCCTGGTGGAGAGCCATGGGGACTCCTTCGTGAGAGGGGCGCGGCAGGGCGCTCCGAACGACCTGCCGACGCGTCAGTTCGTATGTTCTAGAACAGTAGCAATCAATGGGGCGGGCCGGGGAAGGGGGCGGGGACGCGGCCCGGGTGTCGGTGCCTCCGCGTACGCTCGAAGCATGGCCGTACTGAGTCACCCCGACCGCGCCGAACTACGCATCGCGGATGTGCTGGAAGCGTTCGCGCATCCGATCCGGCTGCGCATCGTGCACCGTCTCGCCCACGGGGCCGAGCGCTCCTGCGGCGAGCTGCTGCCCGAGGTGTCGAAGTCCACCGCCAGCCACCACTGGCGCGTGCTGCGCGAGAGCGGTGTGCTCCACCAGCGGCGCGAGGGCCGCCGCCTGGTGATGCACCTGCGGCGCGAGGACCTGGAGGCGCGTTTCCCCGGGCTGCTGGACGTGGTGCTGGCCGCCGCCCGCGACGACCCCGAGGTGGCGGCGGGCGACGGGCTGGTGGCCGGGGCCCGCCAGGGGTGACCGGCCCGTCCGGCGTGCCCCGCCGCCGGCGGCTGCACCGTCCGGAGGGCCCCTTCGGCGCGGTTCGTCCGGCCGGTGAGTGCCGCATGAGAGCCTGACGGCCGGGTACGGGCGAGGCCGGAGGTGAGGGGATGTCCGGTGCCGTGAGGCCGTCCGGCGCGGCCGCGAAGGCCGCCGAACTAGCCGTCTGGTGGGCCGTGCTGACCGGCCTGTGGCTGGTGCTCGTCAGCAGCCTGGACACGCTGGAGTACCTGATCGGCGCGGGGGCCGCGCTGCTCGGCGCGTTCGCCGCCCGCGCCGCCCGCAGAGCCGCGGCGGGCGACGGCCACGGCGGGCGGCCGCGGTGAACGGCTGGCTGCCGGCCGCCGCGCTCCTGCTCGCCGTCGGCTTCGCGCCCACCGTGTGGGGCGCGGCGAGCGGCCCCGTACGGCGCCGCGTCATGGCGCAGAACCTCGCGACGCTGGCCGGCTGCCTGGTTCTGCTGCTCCTCGCGCAGGGCTACGCGCGGCCCTCGTACGTCGATCTCGCCCTCGTCCTCGCGGTCCTCGGCCCCGCCGGAACCCTCGTCTACGCCCGGCTGCTCGCCGACGAACTGGCCGAGGGGCCGGCCGACGACCCCGTCACACGCGCCCTCGGCCGTGCCATGACACCGCTCGCCGCGCTCTGCGTGCCGCTCGTGGTGCTGCCGCTGTGCGTGGCGACCGGGCCGGGCCGGGCGATGGCCAAGCTCCTGGTGATCGGGGCGCTGCTGATCGGCGGGAACATCGTGTCCACCCGCGCGCTGTCCGCCCGGCACACCACCGGGCAACAGGGCGGTGCGGCCGGTGGCTGACGTACTGATCGTGCTGGCCCTGGCGCTCGTCGCGGCGTCCTCGACCGCCGCCGTACTGGCCCGCGACCCGGTCCGGCAGTCGACCGTACTGGCCCTCCTCGGCCTCAGCCTCGCCCTCCTCTTCGCCGTCCTCCAGGCGCCGGACGTGGCCCTGTCCCAGCTCGCGGTCGGGTCCGCCCTCACCCCGCTGATGCTGCTGCTCTCCGTACGGAAGGTACGGCGCAGGGGCCGGGAGGGCGGCAGCCACCGCAACGCCGGGGACCGGCCGGGGAGTCCGCACCGGAAGGGGCGCCGATGAGCAGGCGCGCCCGGATGTGGGTGCTGGCCGTCGGCGGCCTGGGCCTGGCCGTCCTGCTGTTCGCGGCGAGCCTGGAACTGCCCGCCTTCGGCGGCGACCGGCACCCCTACGGCGTCCGGGCCGTCGCGGCCGCCCTAGCCCGGCACACCTCCAACGCCGTCGCGGCGGTCAACTTCGACCAGCGGGCGTTCGACACCCTGGGCGAGGAATCGATCCTGTTCTGCGCCGCGCTCGGCACCGTCGTGCTGCTCCGCCAGACCGGGGACGAGCACCGCGTACGGCCCGAACCGGCGCGCGTCGCCCCGCCCGTACGCCGCTACGCGCTCATCGCCCTCCCGGTGACCCTGCTCATCGGCCTGTACGTCATCGCCCACGGCCAGCTCAGCCCCGGCGGCGGCTTCCAGGGCGGAGTCGTCGTCGCGACGGCCCTGCACCTGCTCTACATCGCCGTGGACTACCGCGCGCTGGAACGGATCAGACCGGTCGGCCTGTACGCGATGGCGGACGCGGCAGGGGAGGCCGCCTACCTGCTGCTGGGCGCCGCCGGCCTGATCGCCGGCACCGCCTACCTGGCCAACGTCCTCCCGTACGGCACCTTCGGCACGCTCTCCTCGGGCGGCACCGTACCGCTGCTCAACGCCGCCGTCGGGGTGGAGGTCGCCGGGGGCGTAGTCGTCCTGCTCGCCTCCTTCCTCGACCAGGCGGTGGAGATCGTCGACGCGGACGAACCGGATGCGGACGGCCCTGACCCCCACGAACCGAGCACCTCCGACCGGAACCCCGACCACCGCAACCCGCCCCCCGAGGAGAAGCCGACATGAGCGTGCTGCCCTACCTCGTCGCCGGCTGGATCTTCCTGATCGGCTGCTACGGACTGGCCACCAGCCGCAACCTCATCCACGCCGTCGGCTGCCTCGCCGTCTGCCAGGCGTCCACCTACGTCCTGCTGCTCGCCGTCGGCTACCGCGACGGCGGCACCGCACCGGTCTTCTCCGACCTGGAACCCGGCACCCGGCCCGTCGTCGATCCCGTCGTCCAGGCCCTGACCCTCACCGACGTGGTGGTGGGCGCGACGGTCACCGCGCTGCTGCTGGCCCTCGTCGTCCAGGTCGGCAAACGGCACGGGACCGTCGACCCGGACGAACTCTCGGAGCTGCGCGGGTGACGGCGGCCGGCCCCCTCACCGCCGCCGCGGGCATGACCCTCACCCCGGCCGCCACCCTGCCGCTGATCGTCGCCACCCCGCTGCTGGGCGCCGCGTTCCTGGTGGCGGCGGGCCGCCGGATGCCGCGCCGGGCCGCCGAGATCGCGGGCACCGTCTTCGCGGCGGGCACCACCGCCCTCGCCTTCTCCGTGCTGCTGCGCGGGGCGTCGGCGGGCGGGCCGGGCGGGCGCGCCGTCGAATGGCTGGGCGGCTGGCACCCGCACGGCGGCGCGGGCGTCGGCATCGTCCTGGTCGGCGACCGGATGGGCGTCGGGCTGGCCGCCGTCACCTCGCTCCTGGTCGTCGCCGTCCTCGCGTACTCCTGGCGGTACTTCGACGAGCCGCCGCACCGCCAGGCGGGCACCTTCCCCGCCCTCGTCCTGATCTTCCAGGCGGCCATGTGCGGCTTCGCGCTCACCGGCGACCTCTTCAACGCGTTCGTCTTCTTCGAGCTGATGGGCGTCGTCGCCTACGCGCTCACCGGCTACCGCGTCGAAGGGGCACGCGCCGTGCAGGGCGCGCTCACCTTCGGCGTCGTCAACTCCCTCGGCGGGTACGCCACCCTGCTCGGCGTCGGCCTGCTGTACGGGCGCACCGGCGAACTCGGCTTCGCCCAGATCGGCGCCCGGCTGGCCGCCCACCCGGGCGCGTCCGCCACCGGTCCGCCCACGGGCCCGTCCACCGGCCCCGCCGACGGCCCCGACATCCTCGTCCTGACCGCCTTCGTCCTCGTCCTGACCGGCCTGCTCGTCAAGGCCGCCGTGGTCCCCTTCCACTTCTGGCTCCCGGACGCGCACGCCGTCGCGCCCACCCCGGTGTGCATGCTGCTGTCCGGCGTCATGGTCGAACTGGGCGTGTACGGCACGGCCCGCGTCTACTGGACCGTCTTCGCGGGCCCCGGCGGCATCCCCACCGCCGACGCGCACCGCACGCTGCTCGCCCTCGGCACGCTCACCGCCGCCGTCGGCGCGCTGATGTGCTGGCAGCAGCGCCACCTCAAACGCCTGCTGGCGTTCTCCACCGTCGCCCACACCGGCCTGTTCCTGATCGGGCTGGCGACCATGGCACCGGACGGCGCGGGCGGCACGGCCCTGTACGTCCTGGGACACGCCGGCGTGAAGGCCGCGCTCTTCGCCGCCATGGGCATCCTCCTCGACCGCTTCCGCAGCGTCGACGAACGCGAACTGCACGGCCGCGGCAGAGAACTGCCCCTGGTCGGCGTGGTCTGCGCGGCGGGCGGGCTGGCGCTGGCCGGGCTGCCGCCGTTCGGTACGGGCCTGGGCAAAGCGGTCACCGAGGAGGCGGCGGGCGGCTGGCCGGCCGCCGTGTTCGTGATCGTGTCGGCGGTCACCGGGGGAGCGGTGCTGCGCGCCGTGGCACGGGTCTTCCTGGGCCTGGGCGTACGGCCGGCGGCGGCCGACGAGGCGGCGGACCGCGCGGAGGAGACCAGCGGCAAGGACGAACAGCCGGAGACCGCCGGACAGCTGGGCCGCATCCCGGACACCATGCTGGCCGTGCCGGTCGCGCTGCTGGCGGGCGCGCTGGCCGTGGGGGTCGTACCGGGCCTGCACGCCGCGGTCGGCCGGGCCGCGGACGCCTTCCTCGACCGGGCCGGTTATGCCGCCGCGGTCCTCCACACCCCGTCCGCCGCCCCCGTACCGATGCCGGGACCGCACTGGACCTGGGCGGGCGTGGCCCTCGGCCTGCTGTCCGCCGCCCTCGCCTGCGCCCTGGCCTGGTGGGCCGTACGCCGCCCCGAGGGCCCGGCCGAACCCGCCCGCTGGGCAGCGCCGGTACGCCGGCTGCACTCCGGGCACATCGGCGACTATGTCGCCTGGGTACTGGCGGGGACGGTACTCGTGGCGGGGCTGGCGGTACCGGCACTGCGGTGAAGGAACACTCCACCACCGCCGCCCCCGCCCTCGCCCCCCTCACTCCTTCCGATAGGAGTACGCCTCTCCGGCAGCAGCCGCCACCGCGTCCAGACCGGCCCCGGTCGAAGCGGTGACCACGGCCGCCACCGCGCCCTCGACGAACGGCGCGTCCACCAGCCGCGTCCCCTCGGGCAGCTCGTCGCCCTCGGCGAGCAGGGCCTTGACGGTCAGTACGGCGCTGCCCAGATCGACCAGGACGGCGACGCCCGCACCGCCGTCCACCTTCCGCGCCGCTTCCGTGATCAGCTCCGCGCTGGTCCCGAGACCGCCGTCCGGCGTACCGCCCGCGGCCGCCACCGGAGCCTTGGCGCCGCCGCCCGCCAGGCCCGAGGCCAGCCGCGCCACCGACTCGGCCACCGGCCCGCTGTGCGACACCAGCACGATGCCCACATACCCCTCGGACGAGGTGTGCGCGCCGCTCACGCCGCCTCCCCCTCGTCCGCGACCGCCGCCAGGGCGGTGAACAACAGGGCCGACGAGGTCGCCCCCGGGTCCTGGTGACCGATGCTGCGCTCGCCCAGGTAACTCGCGCGGCCCTTGCGCGCCTGGAGCGGAACGGTGGCCTCCGCCCCCTGTCCGGCGGCCTCGGCGGCGGCCCGGAAGGACGTGGCCAGCGCCTCGACCGCCGGGTCGAGCGCGTCCAGCATCGTCGCGTCACCGGGCGCCGAACCGCCCAGCTGGGCCACCGCGTCCACCCCGGCGCGCAGCGCCGCGCGCAGTTCGCCGACGGTGACACCGTCCGCGTCGCCGAGCTCCTTGCCCGTACGCCGCAGCAGCGTTCCGTACAGCGGGCCGGACGCGCCGCCCACCGTGGAGATCAGCTGCCGTCCCGCCGTCGTCAGCACGGCACCCGGCGTCCCCGGCGGCTCCGCTTCGAGCGTCTTGACGACGGCCGCGAAGCCGCGCTGGAGGTTGCTGCCGTGGTCGGCGTCGCCGATGGCCGAGTCGAGCTCGGTGAGACGGGCCGCTTCCCGGTCGACGGAGGCGGCGGCTTCCGCCATCCACCGCAGAAAGAACCCGGCGTCCAGTGCCGTTTCGGACACGAACTGCTCCTCTGGTCGTACGTGTGCGGGTGCTGGTGCTACGTGTTCGCGTACTGCTCGTACGTATGCGGGTATTGCTCGTACGCGTGCAGGTATTGCTTGTACGTGTGCGAGCACTGGTCGTACGTGTGCGTCACGCCGTCCTGCGACGGCAAGACCGCGTACGGGGAACGTCCCCACCAAGGAGCACGCGAATCCCCGTCCACGGTTGCGGTGTCAGCAGCCCCAGCGCAGCGCGGGCGTCCGTACCGGCGCGTCCCACAGCCGCAGCAACTCCTCGTCCACCTGGCACAGCGTCACCGAGCAGCCCGCCATGTCGAGCGAAGTGACGTAGTTGCCGACCAGCGTACGAGCGACCGGCACGCCCCGCTCGCCGAGCACCCGGTGCACCTCGGCGCTGAACCCGTACAGCTCCAGCAGGGGCGTGCCGCCCATCCCGTTCACCAGCAGCAGCACCGGCTGCCGGGGCCGCAGGTCCGCCAGCACCGCGTCCACGGCGTAGTCCGCGATCTCACCGGCGGTCATCATCGCCCGCCGCTCACGGCCCGGCTCACCGTGGATGCCCACACCCAGCTCCAGCTCACCGGCGGGCAGATCGAACATCGGACCGCCCTTGGCAGGCGTCGTACAGGAACTGAGCGCCACACCGAAGCTCCGCGCCGACTCCACGACCTGCCGCGCCAGCCCCGCCACCCGGTCCAGCGGCGCCCCCTCCGCGGCCGCCGCACCCGCGATCTTCTCCACGAACAGCGTGGCCCCGGTTCCGCGCCGCCCGGCGGTGTGCAGCGAGTCCGTCACCGCCACATCGTCGTTCACGACCACCGTCGCGACCTGCACCCCCTCGTCCTCCGCCAGCTCCGCGGCCATCCGGAAGTTCAGCACGTCACCGGTGTAGTTCTTGACGACGAACAGCACCCCCGCGCCGCTGTCCACGGCCGCGGCCGCCCGCACCATCTGATCGGGCACGGGCGAGGTGAACACCTCCCCGGGACAAGCCGCATCCAGCATCCCCGCCCCCACGAATCCCCCGTGCAACGGCTCATGCCCACTACCACCCCCCGAAACCAGCCCCACCTTCCCCTCGACCGGCGCATCCCGCCGCACGACCACCCGGTTCTCCACATCCACGACCAACTCGGGATGCGCCGCCGCCATACCGCGGAGCGCGTCGGCGACCACGGAATCGGGGACGTTGATGAGCATTTTCATGCGGGGCTCCTCGACTGCTCGAAGGAATCGGCGGTGAGCTGCGGTGTTGCAGGTCAGAGGGGGCGGGACGGCTGGTTGACTCCGGCGGTCTCCGGCTGTTGGCGGCGGACTACGTCGGTACTGGTGCTGACCTAATGCTGACTTCCTGACGCAACGTTAACTACTAGGCGTGTTACTCAGCGTGACGGCCTCAGGATATGCGGAGGCGCTGGAGGTGGCGCAAGGGCTGGCGCGCGGAGGGCGTGAACCCTGCACGCGACGGCGCTCAGGAAGGCGCGCCGTCAAGGTGAGGAGCCTCTGGCGAGGGCAAGGGCGGGGAACGGTGCTGTAAGAGCGACCGAAAGCGGTGATGGCTTCGGCCGGATACCGGGTGGTGTTCGAGCATCGCCGGGCGAAGATCACTGTGAAGCCGCAGCCGGGCCGTTTGTTGAAGATCTGGCCTCCGTCACAGAACACCGACTTCCGCACAACCGCACCACGCTGAGCGCCCGCGCCCCGGCGCATCCGCGCAGCAGTGCACCGTTGCACTGTCGAAAATGCCTCATGCCTGAACAGGGCGAACGGCTAGACGACGTCCGGAACATGCTGTCAGCGCCGCACAGAACTGCTGGGCGTGCCTACCCCGGACATCCTCGAACTGATTTTCCCTGGCAGCAGCATGCCGACGCAGAATCACGTGTACGACGAGGCCACCCAGGTGGCCACGGTCCGCCGCCGGTGGCCTGCAAAGGTCCAGGAGGAGCAGGACTTGGTGTTCATCGGCGGGCCGCCACAGCGGAGACCGGTCGCAGCATCTGACCACTGCACCTCGGTGAAACGGGCCCCGGTACGCGTGTCGGCGCGGGCCGGAGCCCTGCGCATACGCGTCCCGGGGTCGGCTCGCTGCGGGAGAGGGGCTGGCGGGTGCCGTGGCCCGGCTGTCGCTATGGCGCGGCGTCAGTGCGGGGCCGCGGGGTGCCGTTTCCTGTGTCCGGTGTCGTCGCGCCGGTCTCCAGAGCAGCCGGGCCCCACGGGCGGTCGAGGATCTGGCGCAGGGTGGTGAGTGAGGGCGGGCCGAGGCGTCTGCCGAGGTCGTCCTCCAGCCGGGCGATCAGGGTGCGGGCGAGGCGGTGTACGCGTCGGCCTTCGGCGGTCATGACGATGATGCGGCGGCGGGCGGAGGCGGGGTCCGGGGTCTGTTCGAGCAGGCCCATGCCGATGAGGGCGTGGACGGCCTGGTGGGCGCTTTGGCGGGTGACGTTCATCCAGCGGGCCAGGTCCGAGACGGTGGCGCCGTCGGGGGGCAGGTGGGCGAAGACGTTTTGCTGGCCGAGGGTGACGGGCCGCTCGCCGGCGTCTGCCATGGCGGCGGCGAGCGCGGTGTCGAACCAGTGTCTGGCGTCGGCGAGGAGCTGGGGGAGGTTGCGGTCGGGGTTCATGAAAGATCCTCGCTGGGGTCGCCGGGTGTCACCTGAGTGCCGGCGGGGTGTCGGGCGGCTGACGGGGCGCCGGCGGCCCAGGTGCGGAAGGCGGTGGGTGTGGTGCCGGTGCGGCGGCGGAAGAAGGCGCTGAAGGCGGTGGCGTGGTGGAAGCCGATGCGTTCACCGATGACGGCGGGGGGCAGGGCCGTGTGCGCGAGGAGGCGTTTGGCCTCCAGCAGGATGCGGTCGTCGATGAAGCGTTTGGCTCCGCAGCCGGCGGCCGCCCGGGTGGCGCGGGTGAGGGTGCGCACGCTGTAGCCGAGCCGGGCGGCGTATTCCTCGACGCGGTGGGTATGGCAGAAGCTCTCCTCGACGGCTTGCCGGAAGCGGTGGAAGGGCTCGTCGCCGGGGCTGCCGGGTGACGGGGAGCCGTCCGGGTGGGCGAGGTGGAGCAGCAGGGCGGACAGCAGGCTGCGCATGGCCTCGATGTGGGCCTTCAGGGGCAGCGCGGTGATGTCGCGGTAGCTCTCTTCGAGCGCCCTGCGGATGTGGCCGAGGGCGGGTGTCTGGCGGGCGGTAGGCCGCAGCAGGCGGCACCGGGTGTGGTCCTGCGCGCCGGTGATGGCGGCCGTGGGGGTGCTGAGGAAGCCGGGTGGGAAGAGGATCGCGGTGCCGCCGGTCTCGGACAGGTGGGTGAGGAACTGCAGGACCTGTCCGGGGCGCACCCACAGCCAGCTGCCGGGGGTGAGGTCGACGGTGTTGAAATCGACGGAACAGCGCAGGGTGCCGGTGGTGACGGTGAGCAGTTCGTGAAAGGCCGGGCGCCGGGGGCGGTAGGGATCGAGGCCGTGGCTGCGCGCCCGTGCGGCGAGCCGGGGAAAGTCGAGCACCTCCGCACCCGGTGGCGAGCCGGGAGTGGGGCGGTAGGGGACGGCCACGATGTTGTCGGGAGACCCATCCTCTGCAGTGTGTCCGTTTCTGTTCATGATGTGTCTCCAGTGTAGAGGCTGGCCGTCGCGCCGCCGCCTTAGCGTTGTGGTGCGAGCAGGCGGCAACCAGGCGGCGTCGCAGACGTGTCCGGGCGCTGGCGCTCAGGAAGTCACCGCCAGCAGTCACCGCCACTCGGTGACCGGAAACCATCAGTGAGGCCGGAGGTCCGGCCGGTGTGAGGGAGTGGCTGCCGTGCGGCTGATCATCGGGATGACGGGAGCGACCGGCGCGGTCTTCGGCGTCCGGCTGCTGGAGAACCTCCAGCAGTTGCCGGAAGTGGAGACCCATCTGGTGTGCTCGCGCTGGGCCCGCTCGACCGTCGAGCTGGAGACGGGACGGTCGGCACGGGAGATCACCGCGCTGGCCGACCACATCCACGCGCCGGAGGACCAGGGCGCGCCGATCGCCTCGGGCTCGTTTCGCGCGGACGGGATGGTCATCGTGCCGTGCTCGATGAAGACGCTGGCCGCAATCCGCACCGGGTACGCCGACGGTCTGGTGGCCCGCGCCGCCGATGTGGTGCTCAAGGAGCGGCGCCGTCTGGTGCTGGTGCCGCGGGAGACACCGCTCAGCGAGATCCACCTGGAGAACATGCTGGCCCTCGCCCGGATGGGCGCCCAGATCGTCCCGCCCGTGCCCGCCTTCTACAACCATCCGAGCAGCATCGACGACATCGTCGACCACATCACCGCGCGCGTCCTGGACCAGTTCGGTCTCCCGGCGCCTGCCGCGCGCCGCTGGCAGGGCATGCGCGCGGCCCGCCGGGAACGGCCCGTCGCCTGAGATTTCACCGCCCGCACTCGACAGCGAACCGAAGGAGCCTTTTCATGGCCCACGACGACCTGCGCAGTTTCCTCGACGCTCTGGACCGCGAGGGCCAGCTGCTGCGCGTCACCGACGAGGTGATGCCCGAGCCGGACCTGGCTGCGGCCGCCAATGCCGCTCCGCGCCTGGGCGATACGGCCCCGGCGCTGTACTTCGACAACGTCACCGGCTTCACCGGCGCCCGCATCGCCTTGAACGTCCACGGTTCCTGGGCCAACCACGCCCTGGCGCTGGGCCTGCCCAAGGACACTCCGGTCAAGCGGCAGGTGGAGGAGTTCATCCGCCGCTGGAGCGACTTCCCCGTCGCCCCCGAGTGGCGTGCGGACCCGCCGTGGGCGCAGAACACCTTGGACGGCGACGCGGCGGACATCTTCCAGGTGCTGCCGCTGTTCCGCCTCAACGACGGCGACGGCGGCTTCTACATCGACAAGGCCGCGGTCGTCTCCAAGGATCCCGAGGACCCGGACAACAGCGGCAAGCAGAACGTCGGCATCTACCGCATCGAGGTCAAGGGCAGGCGCAAGCTCGCCCTTCAGCCCGTGCCCATGCACGACATCGCCCAGCACCTGCACAAGGCCGAGCAGGCGGGCGAGGACCTGCCCGTCGCCATCGCCTTGGGCAACGAACCGGTGATCTCCATCGCGGCGTCCACCCCGATGAAGTACGACGAGAACGAGTACGAGCTGGCCGGCGCGCTCCGCGGCGCTCCCGCGCCGGTCGCGCCCGCCCCGTTGACCGGGCTGCCCGTGCCGTGGGGCTGCGAGGTCGTCATCGAGGGCGTCATCGAAGGCCGCAAACGCGAGATCGAAGGCCCCTTCGGGGAGTTCACCGGCCACTACTCCGGCGGCCGCAGCATGCCCGTCATCCGCATCGACAAGATCTCCTACCGCAGTCGGCCGGTCCTCGAGCACCTCTACCTGGGCATGCCCTGGACCGAGGTCGACTACCTGATCGCCGCGAACACCTGCGTGCCGCTGTACCAGCAGCTCAAAACGGAGTTCCCGGAGGTCCAGGCGGTCAACGCCATGTACACCCACGGCCTGGTGGTCATCGTCTCCACCGCCAAGCGCTATGGCGGCTTCGCCAAGGCCGTCGGCCTGCGCGTGCTGACCACACCGCACGGCCTCGGCTACGCGACCACTGTCATCGTCGTGGACGAGGACGTCGACCCCTTCGACCTGCCCCAGGTCATGTGGGCGCTGTCGACGAAGATGAACCCGTCCGGGGACCTGATCCGCATCCCCAACCTGCCGGTCCTCGAACTCGCCCCGCAGGCGCAGCTCCCCGGCATCACCGACAAGCTCGTCATCGACGCCACCACGCCCGTCGCCCCCGATACCCGCGGCAACTACGGCAACCCGGTCCGCGACCTGCCCGAGACCGCCGCATGGCTCGACCGCCTGCAGAAGCTGGCCGCCGACCGCTGACCCAGGCCCGCCGGCAACCGGCCGGCCGGGCACGACCGCGAAGGGAACCGCATGTCCGAGAAGACCGCCTGCCCCCGCTGTGCCCACCCCGCGATCTCACAGCTGTTCACTTCCCCCGTCCCCGGGGCGTGGGACGTCCTGCAGTGCGAGCAGTGCCTGTACTGCTGGCGCACCAGCGAACCGGCACGCCGCACCACCCGCACCGCCTACCCCGACAGCTTCAAGCTGACCGCGGACGACATCCGCAGCGCACCGGAGGTCCCCGCCGTCCCCCCGCTGCGCCGAGGCCGTGAAGACCGTTAGGCATCTCATACTCGCCGGGAGCACCCATGCCCCCTGCTTGTCAGGTAGCCTGACATAAGGCTCTTCACGAGGAGGAGAAACACTCTTGACCGCCGAATACGCGAACCGCTACCGCACCCGCTCCCACATCCCCGCCGAACCAGGCGTGCCCTACTTCATCGAAAAGGGCATGGGCGACCGCGCCCACCTCTTCGGCGACCTGGTCACCATCTACGCGGGCGGGGAGCAGACCGAGAACACCTTCAACTTCTTCACCGTCGAAGGCCCCAAGGGCGACATCATCCCGGCCCACGTCCATCCCGACACCTACGAGGTCTTCTACATCACCGACGGAGCCGTGCGGCTGTTCGCCGAGGACCTTGAGGGCAACCAGTACGAGAAGCTGCTGACACCGGGCGACTTCGGCTTCGTGCCCAAGAACTGCCCGCACGCCTACCGCATCGAGCGCCACCACAGCCGCGTCGTCGGCGTCGCGGCCGGCCCCGGCGGCACCTTCGAGCGGTTCTTCGAGAACCTCGGCGTGCCCGCCGAACAGCTCGGCCTGCCGCACCAGCCCGTCATCCCGGAACCGGAGAAGTTCGCGACCGTCCCGCAGCAGTACGACGTGCGCTTCCTGCCCGACCACCAGTGGCGTACGCGGTGACGGCGCCCGCACCCTCGCTGCGAGAACTCATCGCCGCGCCCCACCCCGACCGCGCCGCCCTGCCGCCCGCTGCGATGAGCGTGCCCGGGGTACGGGAACTGCGCGGAGTGCCCTACCAAGAAATCGACGGCAGCCGCCCACTGGAGCTCGACCTCTGGCTGCCCGAGACCGGCAAGGCGGCCGGCCCTGTCCCGCTGGTGCTGTTCGTACACGGCGGCGCCTGGCGCCGGGGACGGCGCGACGACATGGGACTGCGCACCCGCCACTGGTCTCCCCGGCCCTTCGCGCGCATCGCGGCCGCCGGGTTCGCCGTCGCCTGCGCCGACTACCGGCTCAGCGGCGAAGCCACCTTCCCCGCCCCGCTGGACGATCTGCGCTCCGCCTTGCGCTGGCTGACCCTGCGCTCGGCGGAACTCGGCATCGACACCAGCCGGACGGTGGTGTGGGGCGAGTCCGCCGGCGGACACCTCGCCGCACTCCTCGCCCTGACCGAAGCCGACCCCGTGAGCAGGGAATACACGCAGCCGGCCGGTGCCGTGGTCTGGTACGCGCCGAGCGACCTGACCAGCGCCCGCGGCTGCTTCGACCCCGCAGACCCCGCCACCCCCGAGGCGCGCATGCTCGGTGCGGCCCCGGCCACCGTCCCGGAACGCGCCCGCACGGCCAGCCCCCTCGCCCACGTCCGGCCCGGCGCACCACCGTTCCTCCTGGTCCATGGAGACCAGGACACTCTGGTCGACTGCTCGCACAGCCGCTCCCTGGCCGCAGCCCTGGAGCAGGCCGGCGCACCGGTCGAATTGTGGACGGTGCCGGGCGCCGATCACGGCTGGCACGGCCTGCCCGACACCGAAGTGGAGGAACTCTTCAACCGCTCCCTGGCCTTCGCCCGCCGCCTCCTGGCCTAGCCATTCCCGGGAAAACCAGGGCGGTACGGGTCGGCCGTGATCCGTGAAGGACCGCTAGAACCGCACCGGGCCTTCCTCCGCTGTGAAGACGAAGTGGTCCCGTGCGGCCTCGGCCATTCTTGGCTTCCGCGATGCCTCCCGTGCGCCGACGACGCGAGTGATTCGCATCCAGTGCCATTGGCGTCGGTAGCTCAACGGAACCGTGATCGGCGCTCAGATGGATCAAAGCCGTCGCCGGTCCTCGGTGCACCTAGGATTGCGAGAGTGACGGCAAGAACCAGTGACATCGAGAAGGCAGCCGGTGTGCTGCGTGCCGGCGGCCTGGTGGCCCTCCCGGCCGAGACCGTCTATGGACTGGGCGCGACCCCGCCGCCGTCTCGCGCATCCTCCAGGCCAAGGGACGCCCGCCCTAGCACCCTCTGATCGTCCACATCAGCGGCGCGTAGCATGCCCCGCTACTGACCATCGTCTCGACCGAATGGGACGGCAGCACCCGCAGCTGGTCCCGTCCGAGGAGCAGGCCCACGCCACGCCTTCCATCGCCAAACCTCACCCGGCGCCCCCGGCCTTGGTCGAGGTTGCCGGAGGCTACGATCTGCAGCTCTACGCCTGCCCGGCATCGTCAGAGCCGGGCGAACGAGGTGGGGATGCTGGCGCTCACGGCGCCGCCCGGTTATCCGTTCCCGGGCGGTGAACGCGGCCCGGAACGGCGCGGCAGTCGGTGGGCCACTAGGTCGGTCGGCGGCTGCTGCGAAGGGCCCTCGCCGTCCGGAGGTGAGAGCCCGGTCGTGCACCGGAGGATCACGTCATCACGGGCCGCGGGCCGGCTACGCCGGGAACGGGTTTCCGCCCAGCTGCATGCCTCCGTTGAGCTGTGCGCTGGTGATCTGGAAGTCGGCGGAGTTGACCAGTGGGTCGGTGGCCGGCAAGGCGTCGGAAGCATCGCTGGCGGTCCACTCGGGGATCTTCTCCAGGATCCCGGCGATGCCTGCTGCGACACCGCCGATCAGGAGCACGACCAGCCACCTGAGAAGAACTCGTTCGATGGCGACGGCTACGCGGCTGGCGGCAGTGCCGATTGCCGCGATGATGATATCTGCGATGGCCTCCGTTACGGTGACCCAGGTGGCGACCGTGTGCCAGGTGTGGCTCTTGGCGTCCTCGGCCTTATCGAAGGTGAGCGTTTTCGTGCCATCGGATTCGCTGGTCAGATTGATCTGCGCGAAGTGGGTGGTCTCGGCGTACCCGTCGATCCCCGGCGAGATAGGCACGTGGATGTAGGCGTACTCGACGTAGGTGGGCTTCAGCCATTCGAAGCCGCTCACCGTCGACTCGGTCAGGCTCAAATCGACGATCGCGAAAATGTGCTGGAACTCGATGAGGTGGTCGTTGAACCACTTCCGAAGCGGTGGGGTCACCGGCATCGAGATGTCGTCCGTGGGCTGGGTGTAGGTCACGCGGTCGACGACGACAAAGGGCCGACGCCCACGTCTGGCGGAACTCCGGCCTGCCCGCCCGGTGCCAGGGTGTGCCCGTGCTCGGTGACGGTGCCTACCTCAACACCGGGCTCATCGTCCCGCACCGCAAACGCCAGGGGCGGCCCCTCCTGCCGGGCGAGGAGGAGGACAATGCCGAACACCGCAAGGTCCGCGCCCGCGTGGAACATGCCTTCGCGAGGATGAAGAACTACAAGATCCTCCGTGCCTGCCGGCAGCGCGGCGACGGCCTCCACCACGCGGTCCAAGCGGTCGCCCACATGCACAACTGCACAACCTCGCCCTGGCAACATGACCACAACCGCGGGAACCGGGCCCTGACCTGCCAGATCACAGCCTTCTGCAACACGCTTCAGGCGGCGGACGGGGTTGGTGCAGGTCGCCGTGGCCCCGCCCGCCGTTGTGTCCCTACAGGCAGCGGGTGGTCTTCTGCAGGTTGACGTTTTCGGGCGGGAACGGGGTGTCGGGGTAGCCCGGGCCGATGGTCCAGGAGGTCCAGCGCCCGGTCTCCAGGTAGCGACACTGGCTGCTGTACGCATAGCGCCGGTCGGCGCCGGTCGTGGCCAGCGGGGCCACCTCGACGTTTTGGGCCAGGCAGTTTCTGTGATAGATGGTCACCGGTGTGCCGGTGCCGCCGGGCTGCGCAAACGAGTCACCGCACGGCGGCTCGGCGGCCGTACCCTTCTCAGCCGAGGACGCGGCCCGGGCGGCGGCCGGGCTCGGGCCTCCCCACGGTTTGAAGCAGTGCACGACCTTCTGGGTGTTGTTGCCGATGCCTGGCCATTCGGGTGGGAAGTAGCCGGCGTCGATGACCCAGCGGGTCGTCCCGCCCCCGCCTGGGACGTTGCGGCACTGTCGCACGTAGGAGTAGCGGTTGTCGTTGGTGCCTTCGCCGTACGGCGCGACGAAGACGGGCCGGTCGGTGCAGTTGCGGTAGCTCATGTAGATGGTGTGGCCCGTTCCGCCGGGCTGCGACCACGTCGCGGTGTCGCATGGTCCGTTGGCGGGCGGCTGCTGGGCGGGAGACGGAGCGTTGCAGTGGCCGCCGCCGGAGGGCTCGTCGGACATCAGTGCACAGGCGTATTTGGGCCCACGGTTTACGCCGTAGGTGAAGTTCAGCGCGTGCTTGAGGTCTTGCCACTGCAGCCGGGTCTCGGTGACGGCGTTGCGCACGGCCTGCGCGAAGTTGTTGTGGATCTTGCCGCGGTCCGTGCGCGGGTCGCTGGTCCGCCCTGTGGTGGGGTCGATCTTTCCCTTGTCCTTGTTCAGGGAGCCGGTGGCACCGTCGTCGAACGGGTCACCGTGTGAAACACGGACCGGTTGCCGGCAGGTCGAGTTGGGTTGGTTCTCGTCGTAGCAGCCGGTGGACAGCGGTTCGGGAACGTCTGATGCGCCCGGGGCGTGCCGGTCGTAGCCGTTGTTGAACAGCAGCGAGGGAGTCCTCTGGTCCAGCCCGGGCGGGTTGAACGGGCTGATCGGCTCGGTGGGTTTGGGGATGTCCGACCAGTTGGAGTGGGCATAGAAGTCTTGCAGGGTGTGCAGCATCCGCCCGAAGGTCCTGAGCACATTGCGCTTGGCGGGTATCAGGACGCGGTCCGCGGCGAGATTGCCGTTGTCGTCGACGATCGGCTTGGCCTCCTCGACCGCCTCCCGGAACAGGGCGCGGGCATGGTTGACGCACTTGAGCAGCTCATCGGTGGCCACGGCCCGGGTGTGGTTGCCGGCGATCTCGGCCAGGTAATCGGCGTTGTCGCAGTGCGCCGGCGCCGGCTCCGTAGCCGGCCACTGATCGGGCAGGCCCACCCCGCCCCAGTTCGATTCGGGGTCGTACGGCGAGGGGTTACGGCCGGTGATCTGCTCCAGGGACGACGTTTCGCTGGTGGGGGTGCCCAGCGAATCCTCGAAGCAGTCCGTGGGGTCCACCGGGTCGCCGGTCGGCCCGGCATGGCAGCCGAGAGCCGCGCGGGTGATGAACTCGTGCTCGTAGTTCTGATGGGTCCAGCCCTTGGTCGGCACCCACACATTGCCCACGGTGCCGAATGCCTGCGCCGAGGGAGCGGCTCCGGCCAAGAGGCCGCAGGAAACGGCAACGGTCGCGGCCACAGCTGCGGCGCACGAACGCCGTAGGCGCCGGACGCCGGCGCGGCGTGTGCCGTACTGGGGAACAAACCGCCCGGACTCGGCGGTGGCGCGGTGGTGACAGGGTCTTGGGGGCCGGCAGCGGTGGGGGCGAAGCCAGTGCATGAGCGTCCTCCCGACGTGCGGTGGCAGGGCTGACCACGCTGGACAGCGCTGCCCAGCGCATGCGGCTGGGACGCTAGTAAAGGGCCTGCGGCTTGTCATCGAGCAATCAGGCCACCCCACCCGCGGCAGGCCGTAGTCGTTCGTCGATGCGGTGAGCATCAGGGCCGGCGCACCACGGCAAACATGATCCGTCAGGCATGACGATCTTCGAGGACGCCCCCTAGGATCGCCGCGCGTGCGGCTGCAGCGAGAATGCTTTGCCGCCGTGCGGGCAGACCGAGGCGGTTCCAGTGAGCCTACGCCAACTTGAAAACGCAGTTCAGAGGGCTGGAGTGACCGGTTCTCGGGAGTGCTCACGCTGGTCGGGGGTGGCTGTCTGCGGAGTAGATCATCCGTCGGGCTGTGTTTTCGGCGGCACTCGGAGCGGGTTTGCTTACAGCGGCAGGTGAGCCTCGTCCGCCTGGCCGAAGATATCTCTGCACGTTGGGGACGGCACCGACTCGCGGGCGTCGAGGAGGGTCAGCGTATGACGCACTTCCGTGCCCAGCCGAAAGAGCTGAATACTGATCTGGCCGCTCTTACTGACAGTGAGAATGTGGCTGTGGGTCCTGCCAGTGAGCCTGCCTCACTTACTGACTGACTGCATCGACTGTCTTGTCCGAGATTTGTCGGCTCGTCGGCAGGGCCGCCGCGCATACGGCCGGACGGGCATATCTGTCCTTACAGGCGCTTGGTCCGGAAGCCCCGTCACTGTCTTGTCCATTCGCTCGACCGGCGCGTGTCGCACTCGGATCGGCAATGCCACAGGGACATACATGGCCGGCGTGAGTTCGGGAGTCACTACGGGCTTGCCGTCCATCGTCATGCCCCCTTGGCGGTGAGCCGGCCGATGGCCCGGATGACCTGGCGCCGGGTGGCCAGGCGTCGGGCGAGGAAGGCCATCACCCGGTTCATGCGGCCTGCGATGACGCTGGGTGGCGGGTTCCTGCGGTCCAGGGCGGCCAGCGCGGTGCGGACGACGTCGACGGGTGAGGCGAGCCTGGTCCCTCCGGCGGCCTGTGGGGTGCCCACGACGTCGAAGAACTCGGTCCGGGTCGCGCCGGGGGACAGGGCCAGCACCCGCAGGCCGGTGCCGCGTGACTCCTCCCACAGAGCCTCGGTGAGGCTGAGTACGAACGCCTTGGTCGCCCCGTAGAGCGCCATGCGCGGGTTGGGCTGGTAGGCGGCCATGCTCGCCACGTTGACCAGTACCCCGCGGCCCGCGGCGCGCAGTTGGTCGATAAAGGCCCGGCTGATGTCGGCGACCGCGGTCACGTCGACCGCGATCTCCCGGCGCAGCCGGTCCGGGTCCACCTGGTGGAAGGGGCCGAAGGTGGCGAACCCGGCGTTGTTGATCAGGCTCGTGACGTGCAGGCCGAGCTGGGCCACCTGCGCGGCCAGTGCCTGCCCGGGGTGGTCCGTGGCCAGGTCCATCTCCACCACGTGCACCTGGATCCGATGCTGTTCGCGCAGCTCGGTGGCCAGCTTCTCCAGGCGGTCCCTGCGGCGGGCGACCAGTACCAGGTCGGAGCCGCGGGCGGCGAGCTGGCGGGCGAACTCGGCGCCGAGGCCCGCGCTGGCCCCGGTGATGAGGGTGGTGTGTCCGTGGTAGTCGACGGCCGGCATGGTCATCCTTCTTTCAGTCGCTGTCTTCCTGGCAGTTAATGCCAAGTAGGCGGTCGCTGTCCAGAGGGGTACCCTGACGTCCATGACAACCTTGTGGGAGCGTTCGCGGCAGGTTGCCGTCCAGGCGATCCTGGATACGGCGGTACGCCTGTTCGCCGAACAGGGCTACGAGCAGACGACGATCGCGCAGATCGCGCGGGAGGCGGGGATCTCGCAGCGCTCCCTGTTCCGCTACTTCGGCACCAAGGAGGACCTGGTCTGCGGCGATCAGGAGGCGCTGGGCGAGCTGCTGAAACGGACCGTCGAGCAGCAGCCGGCCGAGATGTCAGCCTGGGACGCCCTGCGCGCCGGATTCGAGGTCATTCTGACCGCCAACCACCCCCCTGAGCGTGCGCTGGAACTGTCCCGCCTCATCTTCGACACGCCCTCGCTGCATGCCCGCTACATCGAGAAGCGACTGCGCTGGCAGGCCGAACTCGTCCCCGTCATCCGGGCGCGGCTGGGCAACAGGCCCGGCCATCCGGCTCCCGACACGCAGGCCAAGGCGATCGTCGCGACGGTCTTCGCCTGTATCGACACGGCAACCGAACTCTGGGCCGGACATGACGGGCGGATCGACCTGGCAGACCTCTACGACCAGTGCCTCGCGGCGGTGCGGGACCATGGCTGAGGCACGTATCCCCCGCACGCCTTCGGGCGGAACCCGACGTCACCGCGCGCGGTCGATCGCAGCGGTCTGAAGCAGGTGGCAAGGGCCAAGTGGTGGGCCATGCGCTGGAATGCTCCACTGAACGCGTTCCAGGTCGCCTCCGGAGCGCCTGACCCCGAGCAACAACTGAACACTCAACAAGTAATAGCAGCCGTCAGGTTGACGCAGCCTCAGGAAGCTTGCAGAAGTCATCGGATGGTGAGTAATCGGATGGCGAGTCCGCCGTCGACGGCGAGGATGGTGCCGGTGGTCCACTGGGCGGAGGCCAGGTAGGCGGCCGCGGTGGCGATGTCTTGGGCAGTGCCCAGGCGTCCCAGGGGGTAGGAGTGCTCGATCTGCTCGTCGTGTGCGGTGCGTTCTTCTGCGGTCATGGGGGCGAGGTAGGAGCGTTCGTACTTGGGCGTGCGGACGGCGCCGGGCGCGATGGCGTTGACACGGACTCCTTGGGGGCCGAGTTCACTGGCCAGCGCCCGGGTGAGGGAGTTGAGCGCTCCGCGGGTGGCGGAGTAGGCGGCCGCATGACGGCCGGCGACCATTTTGCGGGCCCAGTAGCTGCTGATGTTGATGATGCTTCCCCGAGCGTTCACGAGGGCGGGCAGGAGTTGCTGGCTGAGCAGCAGCGGCACCTGGACGTTGAGGTGCCACATGGTGTTCATCTCGTCGACCGTGGTGTCGGCAAGGGAGGCGAAGTGTGCGGTGCCGACGTTGTTGACGAGGGTGTCGACCCGGTCGGTCAGGTTTGCGATGTGCGCGGCGATTTGGGCGGGGGCATCGGGCGCGGAGAGATCCGCGGGGACGGTGTGCACGACGGTGCCGTGCCGGCCGAGTGCCTCGGCGGCGGTCTTGAGCTTGTCGCGGTTGCGGGCGATGAGAATCAGGTCCGCTCCGTCACGGGCGAGGGCTTCGGCGATGGCCAGGCCCAGGCCCTCGCTGCCGCCGGTGACGACGGCGAAACGGCTGGTGGTGCGGTGCTCGGGCATGTCAGATTGCCTTTGTGTGGTCGGTGGAAGCGCTCAGGGGCGCGAATCGGCGCAGCTCTTTGCGTTGGTCGCTGCGGGCGTTCTCGATGCCGGCGAGGGCGGCGCTGCCGAAGGGGAAGGCACAGCGGGGGCTCGGCATGTCGGCGAGGGCGATAAGGGCCTGGGCCGTACGGGCGGGTCGCCGCCCTGCCTTGCCGCGGCGTCGGCGGAGCGCGCCAGTGCTTCGTGCACGGGAGGTAATCGGGGAGGGCGGGGCTGCCGGGCAGCCGGCTCGCCCAGTTGGCGCGGAAGCCGGTGCGGGCTGCTCCGGGCTCCACGATCGTCGTCCGGATGCCCAGCGGGGTGAGCTCGGCGGCCAGTGTGGACGCCAGGAGGCACCGTCGTCTTCCTGGCCGGGTACTGGTGGAGCGAGAGGCGGAGACGGGCTCTCCGCAGCCGTGGCCGGCGGGGAGGAGGTAGGTGCTGCGCCGGGCGCCGTGGGTCAGGTCGCGCTTGTAGATCTCGGTGTGGCTGGGCTCGGCGTCGAAGGTGAAGGCGGCGGTGTAGCCGTAGCGATGGGCAGGCCAGTGCGGTGCCCGCGATGCGGGGGTATTCGCCGGGTGGCGTCCAGCGGGGTTTCGGCGGCCTTGCCGGTGCCAGGTGGAGTCCATCGGTGCAGGGCGGGGCCGCCGTCGAGGTCTTGTGCCTCCTGACGCCACAGGGCCAGAGGCGGGCGCCGGTGAGGGCGATCATCCCCGTCGGTCTCGAAGGCGTTCATGGTGTGCCATATACAGCAAGGGGCGATGTCGAACCACCGTACGTGGGTGGTCTCTCCGCTCCGGGGCAGGACGCCGAAGCGGGCGCGGTGTGCGCCGTCCCAGCGCCAGGGCGGGTCGCCCATGGCGGCCTGGGCAGCGTCGAAGACGACGGGCAGGTCTAGGAAGACGAAGTGGTGGGCGTCGAGGGCGAAGTCGTGCATTGTGAGGCTGCGCCTACCTGCCGATGACGGTGTGGCGTTCCATGGACGTGAGGGCACCACCGCGGTCGCGGTCTCGATGCTCTGAACAGCCACCTGACCGACGAAGTACTGGCCGCACCGAGCCGCCCGCCTTTCCCGTCCAGCGAGTCCGTGGCGGTCGGTGACGCCCGGTGCAACTGACCTGCTGCACCCCAGCCGAGATCACGCTGAGTATGCCCATGGCGAGCCGGACCCGAAGATAGGAGGGTGCTTGTTGAACCTGGCCAAGGGCACATGCTGACCGTTTGCTGGCCCACAGCACCTTGTAACCCGTTTGACCTGCGAAAACGCCCGCTTCCAAGACGTTGATGAGCATTTTCGTGCGGGGCTCCTCGGGGGCTCGAAGGAATCGGTGATGAGCTGCGATGTTGCAGGTCAGGGAGGGTGGAACGACTGGTTGACTCCGGGGCGGTCTCCGGCTGTTGGCGGCGGACTACGTCGGTCTGGTGCTGACCTAATGCTGACCTCCTGACGCGGCGTTAACTACTAGGTGTGATACTCAGCGTGACGACCTCAGGACGTGCGGAGGCGCTGGAGGTGGCGCAAGGGCTGGCGCGCGGAGGGCGTGAACCCTGCACGCGACGGCGCTCAGGAAGGCGCGCCGTCAAGGTAGGTGGCGTGCCGCCCCAACGGCACAACGCGCTGACCGTGCCGCTGACATACCCGGCCACCCCAGCGCCACTCCGCACCGCCGGCACGAAGTTCTGTCTAAGCTCGCCTCCGCTGGCTGCTCCTGCGCCGGCCCAGCCCGTCCTCCGGGCGGGGCCGGCGCAGGAGCGTGTGTAGCTTCTGGCCGGCTCGCTGTCTTATTCAGCAGAGCGAGGTGCCATCTGTCGGACAGGGCTCATTCGGAGATGTGGATCTTCCGGTTGGGGGCCGCCGTGTCCGGGGCCGAAGTGGTGGCCTTCGCTGTCGTGCTGCGCTGGGTGAAGGTCTGGAGGAGTTCCGCGAGGTCGACTCCCGTGGTGCTGCTGAGGAGTTCGATGCCCTGGGTGACGTTGTCGGTGACGGTGCGGGAGAGCTGGCCGGCGCCGTCGGTGGAGATGACGGTCATCTTGTCGACGGCGCTCAGCGGTTCGGACGCCTTGGCGACGACCTGCGGCAGGGCCTCGGTCAGCATCTGGATGACGGCCGCGTCGCCGTACTGGGTGAAGGCGTCGGCCTTCTTGCGCATCGCCTCGGCTTCGGCGGCGCCCTTGGCGGCGATGGCGGCGGCTTCGGCCTCGCCTTCGAGGCGTGTGGCGTCGGCGAGTGCGGCGCGGTGGGCCTTTTCGCCCTCGCCGGTCAGGCGGGAGCGTTCGGCGTCGGCCTCGGCCTGCTTGACCAGGGCGATCCGGCGGGCCTCGGCCTCCTGCTCGGCCTGGTAGCGCGCGGCGTCGGCGGGCTTGCGGACCTTGGTGTCGAGCTCGCGGTCGGTCAGGGCGGCCTGCCGCTGGGCGACCTTCTCCTGCTCGGTGAGGACTTCCTGCCGGCGTGCGGCTTCGGCGAGCGGGCCGGCGGCGTCGGCCTTGGCGGCGGCGGCCTCGGTCTCGACGCGGATCTCGGCCTGCTTGAGGGCGAAGGTCCGCTCGGCGACGGCGATTTCCTCGGCGGCCTTGAGCCGGGCCTGCTCGGAGGCGCGCTTGGCGTTGGCCTCGGCGATGTCGGCTTCCTGCTTGGCGCGGGCGGCCTCGGGACGTCCCAGGTCTTCCAGGTAGGAGCCTTCGGTGGTGATGTCCTGGATCTGGAAGGCGTCCAGGACCAGGCCCTGGCCCGACAGGCTCGTCTCGGCTTCCTCGGCGACCTGGCTGGCGAAGGCGGCCCGGTCGCGGATGATGTCTTCGACCGACATGCGTCCGACGATGGCGCGCAGCGCGCCGGAGAGCACTTCCTGGGTGAAGCCGACGATGCCGTCCTGCTGCTGGAGGAAGCGCTGGGCGGCGGCCCGGATGGCGTCCTCGTTGCCGCCGACCTTGACGATGGCGACGCCTTCGAGGTTGGCCTTGACGCCGCGCAGGGTGACGGCGCCGCGGACGGCGATGGGGATGTGCCTGCTGGACAGGTCCAGGGTGAACTTCTGCTGGACGAAGGGGACGACGAAGACGCCGCCGCCGACCACGACCTTCTGGCCGCTGTTGTCGATGGAGATGCGGCCGGTCTCCGGGTCGGTGGACTTCTTGCCGCGCCGGCCGGTGATGATGAACGCCTCGCTGGGGCCGGCGACCTTGTACCGCGTGATCACGACGAGGGCCAGCAGGACGAGGAGTACGACGACTCCCACCACAGCGGCGATGACTGGACTCATGAGACATTCCCCCCTGCCACCCAGGGGACGGCAGATCGAATCGGTTGTTCAGGTTGAAGCGCACACGCCGGTGAGCTGAAGCGCCGAGGCGCGTACCGGGCGTGGGAGTGGCCGGGCGGGAGACCGTGCGGGGTGGCTGTCAGCGGTCGACGCGGCGGACGGTGACCGCGGTGCTCGACAACGTCGCCTCCACCCAGACCTCCGCCCCGCGTTCGACCGGCGTGGCGGATTTGGCCGCCAGCTTCACGGGCTGGCCGCACCAGCGCAGCAGCACTTCTCCGTACCCGTCGGCCGGAATGGCCGTGACCACCGCGCCGGAGACTCCGACCAGATCGGTACCGCGCGGGGTGCGTGCGGTCTGGTCCCGCATCAGCGACCGGCTGAGTTTCCATGTCAGCCAGCCCGCCGCGAGCCCGGCCACCACACCGGCCGCCGCTGCCACACCGGCCCCGGCCCAGCCGGTGCCCAGCACGAGCGCACCGGTGAAGCCGAGCATCGAGACGAACCCCGCGATGACCGGGAGCGACAGCAGGCCGTCGAGCAGCCCGTCGACCACGCCGCCGAGCAGCCCTTCCAGTACGCCGTCGAAGACCAGCGACAGCACCAGCAGGACGACACCCGCGATGCCGAGACCAAGAAAGACACCCATTCCAGCGACCTCCTCAGTCACGATGACGACCCTGCTCAGTGGCATGGTCTCAGCACGTTCAAGGACCTGACATTGCCGGAACCCGGCAGTCTTTACGTTTCCTTAATGCTCACTTCGTGACCGGGCCTGCAACAGCTGGGACAGACAGACGCGCCGCAGTGCGGCCTGACGCGGCGCACATCGTCACGAAAGACGTCCGCTCCGGGGCGCCGGACCGGCTCCGGCCTGCTGGTGGATGCCGGGGGTGCCGTCGGCGTCCTGGTCACGGTTCCCCGCCTCGTACAGGCGGCGGTGGATGCCGTTGCGGCGCTTGATCAGCAGGGCGGCCAGGACGGCGGCGATCAGCGATCCGGCCGGCACGGCGGCCTTGACGTGCTCGGGGTCGGGGAAGGCGGGTTCGCCGATGAGCAGCGCGAACCGCTGGGCGACACCTGCGCCACACCTGCGCCACACCTGCTCCACACCGGAGAAGCGGCACTCCCGCTCGCTCGGCACCAGGGGTTGCCGGTTGCTGCACGGTTCGGTAACAGCAAACGTGGCGCCCCTCACCTCCGCGGTGGCGGTTGTCTAACGTACAACCGCAAAGCCGGAGCTGAGCCAGGTGCGGTCGCGGAGCCGGCCGGCTGCGGCAGGGCAGTTGAGGTGTGACCGGGGCCCGGCCCGGCGAAAGGTGTTGGTGTCGGTGACCCGGTCGAACCCGTCCCCACGCGTCCTGCCCGCGCTGCCGTACGCGGTGATGGCAGTGGTCGCCGCGGTGGACATCTCGGCGGGGCCGGATGTGGGCTTCTTGCCCCTGGTATCGCTGGGGCCCGCCTTCGCCAGCCTGGCCGGCGGCTGGCGGCGCACAGCCCTGATCGGTGTGCTCGCGCTTTCGATGTGCGCCGGCCTGGGCCTGTACGACGGCCTGTTCGCGCAGCGCCGCGGCTGGACGGCCCTGCTGTCCGTCGTGGGCGTCACGGTGGCGGGCCTGGTCGCCGCGGTGATACGGCAGCGCCGCGAAAGCGAACTGGCCAGTGTCCGCTCGATCGCCGAGGCGGCCCAGCGCGTCCTGCTGCGCCCGGTGCCCCGCAACGCGGGCCGGCTGCGCCTGGCCGTCTCCTACACCTCCGCGGTCGCCGAAGCGCGCATCGGCGGCGACCTCTACGAGGTGGTGGCCACCCCGCACGGGGTGCGGACCCTCATCGGAGACGTCCAGGGCAAGGGCCTGGAGGCGGTGGAGACCGCGGCCGTCGTCCTGGGCGCCTTCCGCGAAGCCGCCTACGACGAACCCGACCTCACGGCCGTCGGCAACCGCCTGGAACGGGCCCTGGCACGCCACCTGACGGACGAGAAATTCGTCACCGCCGTCCTCGCCGAAACCCGGGGTGCCGGGACCATGACCTTGCTCAACTACGGGCATCCCGCGCCCCTGGCCGTTGCGGCGGACGGAGACGTCCGGTTCCTCGTCCCGCCCGAGCGCGCTCTGCCACTCGGGCTCGCCCTGCACCACACCAGCGGTCCTCAGCCCTATACGGTGCCTTTCGCTCTTGGCGACCAGGTCCTGCTGTATACCGATGGCGTCAGTGAGGCGCGTGATGCGGAGGGGCGCTTCTACCCTCTGGACCAGCGAGCGGGCCTGCTGAAGGAAACCGATGCGCAGACGGCGGTCGAGGCGTTGCGGCAGGACTTGGTGGCGCATCTTCAGGCGCCGCTGCACGATGACGCGGCAATGCTCTTGGTCCGCTACCGCAGTGGCTGAGGGGCCGTACGGTTCCTGGCGGACCTCGTATCCGCGCAATCCGGGACGGCAGACCCGCGCAAAGACTTCGCACACCCGGGGCCGGCCGTGGCCGCCGGCAGGGCGGGCCGGGGCATATCCGGCTTCATCGTGACGCGTCTTGGCGGCTTCCCTGCTGTGGTCCCAACAGGGAAAGCCTGGCGACGTCCCGACGCCCGGGCACCGGCGTACACCTAGAGGCATCCTAGCCGCGGCAACACGCCGAGGGCCCCCAAGACTGCCGCCTTTTGCACTGTGCAAAAGGCGGCAGGCCGACGTGCCCGCGAGGTAGAAAGAAGCATGGCCGAATGCGCAGGAGGACCACGGAGTCAGAGCGACGTGGACGCGGTGACCAGAGCGGTTCTCACGGCGTCACGAGCGCTGGTCGCCGTCTCTGCCCGCTCACTGGCCGCCGTCGAGGAGAAGGTGACCCTGCCGCAGTTCCGGCTGCTGGTCGTGCTGTCCGTGCATGGGGCCGCCAGCCTCACGGCTGTCGCGGAAGTGCTGGGAGTCAATCCGTCGACCGCGATGCGCATGACCGACCGCCTGATCGCTTCGGGCTTCGCCGAGCGCAAGCTCAATCCCGGCAACCGCCGCGAGACACGGCTTCGGTTGACGGACGCCGGCCGGCGCCTCGTCGATGAGGCCACCGCCCGCCGACGGCAAGAGATCACCGCCATCGTCGAACGGATGGATCCCCGGAAGGGAGCGGCGCTGGTCGAGGCGCTGACCGCATTTGCCGAGGCGGCCCATGAGCCGACGGCTCCCCGGGCTGGCGCCGACTGCTATCCGCTGGGCTGGAGCGATGCTGCCCGCTGACCCTTCCGCCGGAAGACGACCGGCTCAACGTGAGTGCCCCCGCGGACACACGCCTGCCGGGCCGGGCGGATTCTTCCAGTGCCGGGGGCAGTACGGGACGTCGCAACGTGCGCAGAACCCTGCGTCACCGGGCAGCGCGGCCAGGGATACCCGCGCGTAGGTGCGTGGATAGGCGAAGGCATCCCGCAACAAGGCGGCACGTTCCGTGGTGATGTTCTCCCCGGCACCGTTCTCGTGCATCTCGCTCTCGACGATCAGCCACCACCGTGCCGGGTCACGGCCTCTTTCGTAGAGCGTGCGCGCGTACGCGCTCCAGCGCGGCCAGGACACGGGCAGCCGGCGGGGCGGGACGAGCTCCAGGTGCGCGACCTGCGCGCCGCAGACCACGCACATGACGTGGAGGACGAACAGGACAGCAGGTAACTGCCTCATGGTGCCGTTCTTTCACTTCAGGGCTGGGACGACGAGCACGGACGCCACTGCGCGATGACGTCGGCACCGTACTGTCGTGCGGGTGTGGCATGGGCCGAATGCCGCGCGGGCCGCCGGGCTGCCGCCGCACCACCGGAGTGCGTCGGGGCCGCGCGAACCGGTGGACACAGCGTGGCAGGGGTCGCGACTGCGTGATCCCTGGACGGCACGCGCTGCGCCATCGCGCGCTTCTGTGCGCGGTCACGCCGCTAGGGCGGGTGCTGGCTGCCCTGCTGCCTCTTCTCTCGGCACCGTGACTGCTTCGGCGGTTGGCATGACGAGCCCCTCTCGGCCGTCTGCTGGCAGGTCTGTAACGCTTGCCGACCAGGCTTCCCGGCACCCCAGAAGAGGCCCGTCGGGCACCTTCACGCCGAGCATCCTTGCACACGGCAAAACGCGAGGCGGAGGAACGGAGAAAACAGCGTCGTGACGCCGGCAGACGGTCGGCTCCATTCGGTGCGGGCAGGCAGGGGTTCGCGTCGTGGTCGATGCCAGGGAGCCCGGGCCTGCAAAGAGGGAGGCGGCCGCGGCCAGCGGTCTCGTAGGGGTCCGGTGGTCGCCCCGCGCACTTTTCACGGGCCACGACGCGGGCTTCCACACGGCTGCGGCGATGCTCTTTTGCGCAGCCGTGAGCGGCCAAGGCGGGAACCATGTTCTTCCCCTGGTGCGAACCGCTGCCGGGCGGCCCACACAGTCAGCTCAGGGCCCTTGTGCCGGAGCCGAGATGTGCGCCGCCTCATCAGGGGCGGCGACTTCATCGAGTTCACTATGCGGTTCCAGAACGCAGGGTCGGTCACCTTCAATATTGGGCGTGACGTTCGAAGGCAACTCCTAGAGGCTGTCCCGTAACTGCCGGTCAGAGGTGAGACGATCTTGCCGTGGCTGGTGTGATCAAGGCGTCGGATCCCTCGTGGATAGGTCCGTTCACCGGGCTGAGCCCACGGCAGTTCAACAAGCTGATCACCGCGTTGCGGCGCGAGGGCGCCGATCCGGTCCGCAAGGGCCGGCCGTGGTCGTTGCCGCTTGAGGACCGGGTGCTGCTGGTGGCCGCGTACTGGCGCACCAACCTCACCCTGCGCCAACTCGCCCCGCTCTTCGGCATCTCCAAGTCCGCGGCCGACCGGATCGTCGGCCACCTCGGACCGGCTCTCGCCCTCCAACCCCGGCGGCGGTTCCGCAAGAACACCGTGCTCATCGTGGACGGCACGCTGGTCCCCACCCGCGACCGGGCCGTGGCCGCCTCCAGCAAGAACTACCGTTACTCCACTAACCATCAGGTCGTCATCGACGCCGACTCCTGCCTGGTCGTCGCCGTCGGCAAGCCGCTGCCCGGCAACCGCAACGACTGCCGGGCCTGGGAGGACTCCGGCGCGAAGGCTGCCGTCGGCACCACCCCCATGGTGATCGCAGACGGCGGCTACCGCGGTACCGGCTTGACCATCCCGCACTACCGCCGGCGCAAGGACGAAGAACTGCCCGCCTGGAAGGAAGAGCACAACGCCTCCCACCGCAAGGTCCGTGCCCGCGTCGAGCACGCCTTCGCTCACATGAAGAGCTGGAAGATCCTGCGCGACTGCCGCCTCAGAGGCCACGGCGCCCACCACGCCATGCTCGGCATCGCCCGCCTGCACAACCTGACCCTCACCGGATGACAAGCAAACGAGCAGCTCAACCTGCACGTCCCTGGTGATTTACGGGACAGCCTCTAGGCTCGAAAGTACGCCACTGCCCAGCACGAAAAGCATGACCGCCACCGCCCCACCGGATCACCGACCGGTCAAGCGATCGACAAGTGATCGACAAGTGCGCAGGCGCACCGCACTTCCCGTCCGCTGACTTCCGGACCACGCATCAGCCCGGACTGCGGACCGGGCCGTCAGTCGTCGGGGTTCCGGGCGGGCCGTCAGTCGTCGGCGTTCCGGCGGTGCTTCGTGAGCTGCCGGGCGCCGTAGGCCAGCGGGGGGACGATGAGGAGCCAGTACCAGGAGTCGGTGAGGATCGCCAGGATGAGGCCGAGGGCGCCGGAGAGCGGGAAGAGGCTGTACGCGGCGTACGCGGCAAGGTCCAGTGCCTTGCCGGAGCGTTCGGTGCGCGCCGGGCTGCGGGTGGGTTCGGGCGTGAGGGACATGGGGACTCTTTCCGGGTTGCGGTGTCGAACGGCCTTCAGAGCTTGGGAAGGACTTCGTCGACGAAGAGTTTCATGCTCGCGTGCATCTGCTCATAGTTCTGGCCACCGAAGTCGACGTTCCACAGATAGGTGTCGGCGCCGTACGTCTCGTGCAGCTCGTGGATCTGCTCCACCGCGGACTCCGGGGAGCCGATGACGGCCGTACCGTAGCGCTTGACGTCGAAGGAACCGAGGTGCTTCATGTCCCGGCCCATCGACTCGTAGCCGACGTAGCCGCTGGAGCTGGTGTCGCGCCAGGAACGCGCCGCCTCCGTCCACACCCGCAGGTACTCGCGGTAGAACGGCTCGGCCAGGCGGTAGGCCTCCGCGTCGGTGCGGGCGATGTAGAGCGGGGTGCTCATGGCTATGCGCGGGGTGCGGGTGGTGCCGTGGGTCGCGGTGAAGACCTCGCGGTAGTGGTCGACGAGGTGCCGGCTGACGGAGGTGTACTGGCGGGCCGGGGCCAGCGCCAGCATCACGCCGAATCCCTTGGTGGCGAGCCAGGTGAAGCTCTCCGGCGACTTGACCGCCGCGCCCCACACCGGCGGGTGCGGCCGCTGGGTCACCGGAGGGAGCGAGGTCGCGTCGGTGTAGGAGAAGAAGGGGGTGTTCTCGCTGACCTTCTCCTCGGTCCACAGCCGTACGACGGCCTCGATGGTCGCCTCATAGCGCGCGCGGCTCTCGTCCATCGGCACCTTGAAGGCGTCGAACTCGTACGGCAGCCAGGCCCGGCCGAAGCCGGCGTCGACCCGGCCGCCGCTGATGGCGTCCACCTGCGCGATGTGCGCGGCGAGCTGGATCGGGTGGTGGAAGGCCGGCAGCAGGGCGCCGGTCATCAGGCGGATGCGGGAGGTCTGCGCGGCGACGGCGGTGAGGAAGGTGAGCGGGCTCGGGCAGTAGCCGCCGTAGTCGCCGAGGTAGTGCTCGGTCATCTTGACGTAGCCGAGGCCCGCGTCGTCGCTGAACTTGCTGATGGCGATGGCGTCGCGGTAGTACTCGGCCGGAGTCCGCTGTTCGGGACGGCAGTCGGGCAGCAGCGAGATGCCGTGTTCCATGGTTTCGATCACCCTGTCGCGGTTCGTCGGTGTTCGTCGGTGTGTGTTCGGTGACCGCCGGGCCGTGGCGGGGCGCCCCGCCACGGCCCGGTTCAGTCGGTCCTGCTGCCGGTCAGCCGCAGGAACTGGTGCACGAGGTGGTGCTGGAGGTGGTGCTGCAGCTGGTGGTGCTGGTGCAGCCGTCCATCATCGCGCCGCTGTCGTCGTTGTAGTCGTTGATCTCGAAGGTCTCCGACTCAAGCGTCAGCATGTCGCGCGCCAGGTCGGCGAGCGGGAGCTTGTCGGCCATGGGTGTCTCCTCAGGGTCAAGCGTGCGGTGGACGTCAGGCGGTGCAGCAGGAGGTGGTGCTGGTGGTGCTGGAGCTGCAGCTGCTGCTGTCACAGCTGGTCGAGGAGACGCCGAGCAGCTTCCCGTCGAACTCGCTGTAGTCGTTGATCTCGAAGGTCTCGGACTCCAGCGCCAGCATGTCGCGCGCCAGGTCGGCCAGTTCAGCCTTGGGCGTCATGAGCGCCTCCCTCTGATAATCGGTTCCGGTGGATTGGGGCCCCGATCCTTTATAGGAGGGGGCGATTCAAGGCCGCTGACAACCGCCTCACAGCTCGCTGACACCCACCAGACACGCGAGCGCCGCGCCGGCCATCGCGGTGATACCGGTCCGCAGCGTGGGCACGGCGGCGGGTGCGAAACGCGGGGAGTGGTTGGGCGGGAGTACGGTGAACTCGCGGCCGGGCGCCTCGGCGCGGGCTTGCCGCCACTCTTCCCGGCCGACACAGCCGAGCATCCAGTAGACGGCCGGTATCGCGCCGCCCGCCGTATAGCGGGGGAAGTCCTCGGCGGCCATGGAGGGCCGCCAGGGCAGCACCGCGGCAGGCCCCAGCGCGGCGGCGTGCGCCCGCCGTACGGTGGCGAGCCACCGGGGGTCGTTCACCGTCGGCTCCGCCCTGGCGGTCACCTCGACTTCGGGCGGATGGCCCGGCAGCAGCCGGGCGGCCTGCGCGCACGCCAGCTCGCGCACGGCACCGGCGGCGCGCTCGGCGGCCGCCGCCGTCCCGGCCCGCACGCTCACCTCCAGCGTGGCGCGGTCCGGTACGACGTTGGCCGCGGTTCCCGCGTGCAGGACGCCCACGGCGGCCGACGCGTCGGCACCCACCGCCGCGCGCAACCCGGTGACGACGGCGGCCGCCGCCTCCACCGGGTTCGCAGCGCCGGCCGGGTCTGCCGAGTGCCCGCCGGGGCCGTGCAGCACGACCCGCAGGGTGCGGGCGGCGGCGAGGACGGTCTCCGCATGCGCCACCCGGGCCGCCGGGAAGGGCGCGAGGTGCTGGGCAAGCACCGTGTCCGGGGTGCCGAACCGCTCGTAGAGTCCGTCGGCGAGCACGGCTTCAGCGCCGGTGAGGGTCTCCTCGGCGGGCTGCGCGACCACGGTCACGGTGCCCCGCCAGCGCTCCCGCAGGCGGGCCAGGACATCCATGGCGCCCACGGCCGCCGCGAGATGCGCGTCATGTCCGCAGGCATGCATCACTCCGTCCGTCCGAGAGGCATACGGCAGCCCGGTCTCCTCGCGCACCGGCAGCGCGTCCAGTTCGGCCCGCAGCAGCACGTTCGGCCCGGTGCCGTCGCCGAGCACCCCGACGACTCCATGCCCGCCGACCCCCTCCGTGACCGCACAGCCCCGGTTCCGCAGCGCGGCGGCCACCGCGGCGGCCGTCCGCCGCTCGGCACCGGAGAGTTCGGGGTCGCTGTGCAGCCGGAGGTACAGCTCCAGGGCGGCCGGCAGCGCGGCGGTGACTTCGGCCCTCAGCTCATCGGTTCTCGGATCGGTCATGGGAACGGGTGCGGTATCGGAATCAGGTCGGCGGGGGTCAGGTCGGTGTCGCGCAGGCCGGCCCTGCGGTACGCGGAGAACATGCGGGGCATGTGCCGGGCGCGCTGACGGGCCCAGCCGAAGTCGAGCGGCAGCAGACCGGGGACGATGGTGGCCACCGTGTGCACCCCCAGCCCCCGCTGTTCCGGGGAGGTCTGCTCGACCACGACGACCTCGTGTCCGGCGGCCGCGAGGGCGTCGGTGACCAGGGCGACGTCGGCGCGGACGTCGGTGGTGCGCGGCCGGGCGCGTTGCCAGTCCGCGTACACCTCGGCGAAGGGCAGCGTACGCGCGGCAGAGGTGTACCGCTCGACGTGCGGGAGCATCTCCGGCAGCGAGAACAGCGCGGGATGGTCGCGCAGTTGGCGGACGCGGAAGTAGTCGGCCGGCATCGCGCGGACCTCCTCCTCGCGGTCCCGGAAACGCCGGGGCAGCTCGGGCAGGTAGGTGAGGATCTCCGACACCGCCCCGCGCACCGCCGCGTGCGGGTCGAGGCTCGCGGCGGCGGCGAAGGACAGCGTCCCGGGGCCGCGGTCGCGGCGCACGGCCAGGCCGGTGACAGCGGGCACCGGCAGGTCGATCCGGTTGTCGAAGAGGTGGACGTCGTAGCCCTGCAGGGCGGCCCGGTCCAGCATCATGCGCAGTTCGGGGTCGGCCACCGTACTGACGTCGATCTCGGTCAGCGTGGCGCCGCCGTACCAGCCGAGCACGAACGAGTCGCGCTCGATGAGTTCGAGCAGCCCGAACAGTATGGCCTCGGCGAGCGTGCCGCCGCTCGCGCAGCCGTTCGAGGAGTCGAAGACGAAGTTGTCGTCGGAGGTCTCGCCGCCGTAGTAGACCAGCCGGCGGGGCACCAGGACGTCCCGGCCGTGGGTCAGGTCCCGGCCCCACACCCAGGGGATCGGCCTGGCCGGGTCGAACGGGTCGCAGGCGTCGTCCAGTTCGTAGGTCAGGTCGGAGTACACGCCGCAGGTGCGCGGATCCAGGGCCTGGTCGCGGATGTCGTCGTAGGCGGCGAGCAGCGGGGCCGCGCGGTGCCGCCGGGCGATGCCCGCGTACCGTTCGAGGCCTTCGAAGAAGGCCAGGTCGCGGCTGGTCCGGAAGGAGTTGTCCTGCCCGCTGAAGGTCATCTCCGCGAGCCCGTAATGGCCCTTGATCATCACCCGGCCGGTGACCGGTGCGGTGGTCGGTGAGGTGATGGTGTGGAAGGTGCGCGGGCCGAGGATGCCGCAGACGGGGTTCACCAGGGCGTCCTCGGGCAGCGCGAAGCTGTCCGTGGTCCGCGCCCGGTAGGTGTCGGGTGCCGGCTTGGGGGCTGCGGGCAGTTCCCGGGTACGGGGCTCCGTTCCTTCGCCACCGCAACCGGGGCACATCGGGTCCGGGACCAGCGGGAACCGGCGGATGTGCAGCGTCTCCAGCTCCAGCGCCCACACCCAGGCCGCGCCCAGGCGCCGGTCGGCGGGAAGCTCCGCGGCGCCGGCCGCCAGGTACAGCTGCCACAGGGCCTCCACGGCGGTCGGCAGCAGCAGCGGCCACGCGCCCACCGCCTCGGTGCCCGTGCCGAGTTCGAGCGCCTGGCGTTCGTACTCGGGGCGCAGCCGCTGCCAGCGCAGGGCCAGGCAGTGACCGCACGGGTCCGTCGGCTGCGCCCGGAACGGGCCGACGACCGCGTGGGCGGGGCCCAGGTGGACGGTCGCGACGGGGCGGGTGGCGGCTTCGGGATCATGCGCTTCATCGAGCACGTCGTACACCCCGAGGGTGGCGACCACCGGCGGTGCGGCCGGATGGCCCGCCGGGGCGTGCAGCTCCCGCAGGGCGCCCTGGAGTGCCTCGGC
The DNA here is from genome assembly GCF_008634025.1 of Streptomyces albofaciens JCM 4342. Taxonomy (NCBI): domain Bacteria; kingdom Bacillati; phylum Actinomycetota; class Actinomycetes; order Kitasatosporales; family Streptomycetaceae; genus Streptomyces; species Streptomyces albofaciens. The sequence goes on from NZ_PDCM01000001.1 coordinate 3,520,401, forward strand.
GGCGCTCGCCCGCTGGGCGGTCATGACTTGTTCTCCCAGCGGAACGTCCTGGCCGCGAGCGCGGCCAGGACCGCGGCGAACACCAGCAGCGCCAGCAGGCGCAGCGCATACGGGCCGAAACTGATCGGGCCACCGTCGAGGACCCCGGTCACCGCCTCGTTCATGTAGCGCAGCGGCAGCACGTGGGAGAAGGCGCGCAGCCAGTCGGGGGACTGGTTCAGCGGCATGAACGAGCCGCTGAGGAACGCCATCGGCACCATCAGGCAGTTCGCGAGCGCGCCGACCGCGTCCGGGGTACGGCACACGTTGCCGAGGACGACACCGATGGCGAAGAACGCCAGCGCGCCGGCCACCAGCACCGGCACGGTGAGCAGCAGCCCGACCACCGAGGCGTGCAACCGGAACGGCGGGGCCATGGCCACCGCGAGGAACAGCACCGCCTGGGCGACGGCCACGACGAGCACGATCACCAGCCGGCTGCCCAGGACGGTCAGTACCGAGGTGGGGGTGCGGCGGATGGTCCGCAGCAGGTCGGTGCCACGCCACTTGACCAGGGAGTAGGCGGCCCCGAACACGGCGGCGTTGCCGACGCCCCAGGCCATCACGCCGGGTGCGAGGTAGTCGATGACGGTCTTGCCGTGGTCGGCCTCGTTGGAGCCGAAGAGCAGGCCGAAGACCACAATGAAGATCAGCGGGAAGGCGAAGGTGAAGAACAGCTCGGCCTTGTTGCGGCTGGAGGCGAGGAAATTGGCCCGCACCAGCGGGGTGAATCCGGTCACCGGGTGAACTCCGCTCCGGTCAGGTTCAGGTACACGTCTTCGAGGGTCGGGCGGCGCGTCTCCACCTGGTCGAGGTCGACGACGGCGCCGAGGGCGGCCAGCACTTCGGAGACCGAATCCGTGCTGATCTCCGTGTCGGCACCGGTCTGCCGGGTGCCCAGGACACCGGGCAGCGCGGCGGCGGCCTCGCAGGACAGCAGGTCGCCGGGGACCCGGATGCGGCTGGCGCCGCCGGCCTCGCGGATCAGCTGCCGCGGCGAGTCGAGCGCGACCACCCGGCCCGCCTGGACGATCGCCGTGCGGTCGCACAACTCCTCGGCCTCGTCGAGGTGGTGGGTGGTACAGACGATGGAGCAGCCCTGGGCGCGGATGTCGCGCAGCAGCCGCCACAGGCCCCGGCGGGCCTCCGGGTCCAGGGCGGCGGTCGGCTCGTCGAGGAAGAGCAGGCCGGGCTCGTGCACCAGGGCGGAGGCGATCGCCAGGCGCTGGCGCTGACCGCCCGAGAGCTTGTCCACGCGCACCTTCGCCGAGCCGCCCAGGCCCACCTTCTCCAGCGCCTCGGCGGCGGCCGAGCGGGGCAGGTCGTACAGGCCCGCCATGGTCTGGAGGTGTTCGATCGCCGTCAGGTCCGGGAAGAAGGCGGACGCCTGGCTCTGGATGCCGAGTCTGCGGTACACGGCCATCTTGCGCGGCCAGGGGCTTTCGCCGAAGACGGTGACGGTGCCCGAATCCGGCACCCGCTGCCCGGCGAGCATCTCGATCAGGGTGGTCTTGCCCGCGCCGTTGGGGCCGAGGATGCCGAAGAACTCTCCCTCGCTCACGGTGAAGGAGATTCCGTCGACGGCCGTGGTGTCACCGTACGACTTGTGCAGGTCTTGTACGACCACCACGGGCTGGTGCGGCGGTTGTCGGTTCACGGGGGCGGAACTCCTTCGGTGCGTGGGAGGGGGTGGGGACAGGGGTGCGGGCCCGCCGTCGGGCGGTGCCTGCGGTGGTGGTTCGGTACGGCGCCGGCGGCGACGCCGGCCGACGGCGAGCGAGACCGCCGCCCACAGGGCGACGGCGGCCAGGACCAGCAGCCGAGTGGTCCCGTCGGTCGTCCGCACGACGAGCAGGGCGACCGCCGCAGTGAGGGCGAGCGCGGTCCCGGTGAACAGGGCCGCGTAGCTGCGGTACAGCCACCGGGCCCGGGCCGGGTACGGCACGGCGTCCCCAGCCCGTCGCTGCCGCAGGTACGCCCAGGTCTGCGGTCCCAGATCGATGGTGCCCAGAGCGTGCTGGAGCATCCGGTAGCCGTCCAGGCCGGGCAGCGGCAGGTAGTTGAACAGGGCACGCAGCACGCCGACCACGAGCAGGGCGGAGAGGCTGTCGTGGGTGACGTCACCTTCCGGCAGCGTCAGCCACAGTGCGAAGAACGGCAGCAGGAAGACGAGGTTCATGACCACGCCGACCGCGGCCGTGGCCACCTGGTGGCGCCGGGAGCGCAGCAGCAGGACATCGTCGGCCTCGCAGTAGAACATCACCAGCGGCAGCCGCCAGCGCATGCCGATGGAGGTGGCCCGGCCGCCGTAGTGGTGGCACCACAGGCCGTGCCCCACCTCGTGCAGCGCGGACGACGCCCATAGCAGGGACCCGGCGAGGACGGCCAGTTCCGGATGCCGGTACAGCACCGGCAGGTCCCGGACCAGCCCCGGCGCACCGGCCGCGAGGCGGGCCAGCATCCCCGCACACAGCAGCAGCGTCACCACCGTCACGGGTGTGGTGAACGCCCAGCGGGTACGGCGGTACAGGCGTTCCAGCATGGGCTGCGGGTCGCCCCAGTCCAGCGAGCCGGTCAGCCAGGACTTCTCGGTGAGCGGTCCGGGTGCGGCAGGTGCCGGCACGGGCGCGCCCGGGGCGTCGAGGAAGGAGCGGCGCCACAGTGTGCCCAGAATCGCCGACCAGGTCTTCTCGTCCAGGGCCCGCCCGTACGCGGCGGCGTACTCGGCGCCGATGTCGCGCAGCGTACGGCTGCCGTCGAGGCGCTCGATGACGAAGTGCTCCTTGGCCCCGATCTCGAAGAACCGGCCGGTCCTGCGGTCCTTGACCAGGTGGACCGTGCGGGGGCCGCGCAGCACGGCGGGCCCGAGGGCCAGCTCGGGCGCGCGGCGCGGACTGGCGTCCAGCAGAGCCGGGGCGGACATCACACCGCGCCTTCCGCCGCCGTGGCGGTCTCCGCGATGGCGCGGGACAGTACATGGCCGAGGTACGCCTCGTCGGTCAGCGTGATGTGCAGCCGGTTGTTCGTCATGTGCAGATACGCCGGCAGCAGCCGCTCCAGCGCCTCGGCCGGGTCGGTGACGGTAACCCGCCGGGTGCGGTCCCAGGACGGGAAGACCAGCTCACCGGCGCGCGCGTGGCCGGCGATCCGGTCCCGGAGTTCGGCACAGTGCCGGGCCCAGGTGCCGAGCGAACCGGGCAGCCCCTCGCCCTCGCCGGAGCGCACGGCGGAGCTGATGACGGCGTACCGCTGCGCCACCGCGGCGGCCATGGCCGGGTAGCCCCGGTCGAAGTCGGAGCCGGAGACCAGGTCGGTGCTCTCGAAGGAGCTGTGCCAGAAATCCCGGTACCGCTCCAGGAACCGGACGGTCTCGGCGTCGTCGTCGAGGAACACCGAGCACATCACCATCATCAGCTGACCGGCGTATCCGAGCAGGACGCTGCGCATGTGCAGGTTCATCACACTCATGGCTTCGAGCACCAAGTCGGTGGAGTGCGTGAAGTGCCACTCGGCGGTCCGGACGCCGACGCCGCCGCCGTACTTGTCGTACTCCGGCTCGTACGGCGCCCAGTGGAAGGAGTTGTTCTTCCGCAGGCGCATCCGGCCGTCCTCGCCGAGGTACTGCGTGCGCTGCTCGGGCGTGAACTCAAGGTCGAAAAGGGTGTTGTAGAGGCCGACGTAGAAGTCCGACTTCACCTCGTACAGGGAGGGACGGCGGCGCAGGAACGCGGCGATGGCTTCCTCGGCCCGGGAGACGACCTCCTCGCGGGTGGCCCGGTCGGCCTGGTCGGCGAGGCGGAAGCGCACCCGCACGTGCGGGCCCTCCAGCCAGTAGTTGAGAAAGAAGTACTCCTCGACCAGGCCGGCTGTCCGCAGCTCGGCGAAGAGCGGCTTGACGCAGGTGGTCAGCAGGGGACGCGGGTTGCCGGTGTAGAAGACGTACACCGCGAGCCACCTCTCGTCCGTGGCCGGCAGCCCCTCGACGGGCGGGAGCGCTGGATGTGCCGTCATCGTTCCTCGCTGGGGTACGGCCGCCGCGCGGGCGGGGTGGTGAAGGTCTCCATCACGATCTCCGTGATGTGCGATCCGGCCTGCGAGGTGGTGTGCAGGCCGGAAGCGTCCGGGAACATCTCGGTGACGGTCACCGAGGCCACCTCGTCGGTCAGCAGATGCTCGAAGAGCCGAAGGGACAGCACGCTGTCGAAGTCCAGGTAGTGGGGCTTCTGCCGCCGGGGCACGGCCACGTCCTCGCCCTCCGGTGCCCGCAGCCGCAGGGTGACGAACACCTGGGCGTCCATGCCGTGCCGGCGCCGCCACCGCTGCCAGCGTACGAACCACTCTCCGCACCCCTCACCGGGCCGGCGCACCGGCAGGGCGGTGACGGGTACCGACCAGCTGCGCCGGCTGAGGACGACCGAGCCGTGGCGCACCCGGGGCCGGGTGCTCACACCGTCGTCGGTGCGCGGGCCCTGGGGGACCCCGCCCCACGGGTCGATGGTGACCATCGCGGACGGCGAGAGCAGCAGCAGCGTGCGGGCCACCTCGGGCAGCGCCGCGGGCACCAGGTAGCCGAGGTAGACCGGGATCACCTCGCGGCCGAGGGAGCGCGAGCGCAGCACGAGCCGGTCGGAGTCCGGGTCGTGGGAGAGGACCAGGTCGTCCAGCGGGATGCGGGCCTCGGCCGGCGCGGTGCTGTGCTCGCCCGGGCAGACGATCTCGTAGTCGGTCAGCCGCGCGTGCAGGTTGAGGTTGGACCGGGCGGTACCGCCGGTGACCTCCGCGAAAACCGCGTCCCGTGGGCAGGCCGTGCGCTGCCAGTCGCGCAGGCGCCCGGCCAGGCCGAGGTCGGCGAAGCCATGGGTGAACCGGGAGAAGGGGAACGACAATCCGCCCCAGGACCGGTTGAGCACAGCGGCCGGACCGTCCTCGGCCCCGGACAGCTGCAGGAAGTGGGCCTCGGGCCGGAAATCGGGTGCCAGTGCACGCAGCCGGTCGGCGACCGCGTCGACGAAGGAGTCGTCGAGCACGATCTCCGCGCGGTCGCCCTGCTGCTCCCACAGCGCGCACATGCGCTCGGCGAACAGCTGCCGGGCCGCGTCGACCGCGGTGATCTCCGGTTGCTCCAGCCAGTTGTCCGCCGGTACGTAGGAGCCGTCCGCGGCGAACGGGACCCGGGACGCCGACACCCGCAGGTAGTGGTCGTAGATGTCCTCCTGGAAGTCGCTGACCAGGCCGAGCAGATCGGAGCAGGTGCCGCCGCGGCCGTAGCGGGTCAGGAAGAAGCCACGCAGGGTGAGCCGGTGTGGCAGGGCCAGGTCGAACGCGGGCATGATCCGTGACAGGGAGGCCAGCGATCCACCGACGCGCTGCTCGAACTCCGCCCGGTCCAGCGGCACTACGGCGGCCGCGGCCCGGGTGTCCTCGTACACCAGGGTCGGCGGCAACGTGGCGTGACCGGCCCCCAGGTCCGCGTGGAGCACCCCGAGCGTGCGGCGGACCTCGGCGAGCAGCCGGCGCCGCTCGCCGAGGTCCGCGCCGCGGTAGGCGCGCACCAGATCGCTGACCTGGGCAAGCCCGTCCGCGAGCCGTGCGGCCCAGGGGGCGCCGATACCGCGGACCGAGTCGGCGAAGGCCAGCACCGGGTCCGGGCTGTGCAGATCGACGGCGAGCGCGGGCACCGAGAGCAGGCCGAGCCGCAGCAGGGTGGCCAGGAAGCGCTCGCAGTCCTCGGCGGGGGCGCCGAGGCGCTCGGCGAAGCGGGCCAGCAGCTCCCGGTAGCGCAGCGCAGTGCCGTCGGCGAAGAGGGCGATCAGCTCGTCGAGCCCGCCGGTGTGCCGCAGGAAGAACATGGTCTCGCTGACGGCGTCGAAGCTCGCGGTGACGCTGTCGTCCCCTGCGGTGACCGTGCGCCGCACGTAACGGATCCGGTCGGTGTCGCTGGTCCAGCCGCTGACCAGGGTGACCGGCAGGTCGCCCCGCAGCCGCTCGTCGGCCGTGACCAGTTCACCGAGCCGGTCGAGGACGGCGATGTTCAGCTGGGTGTGGTCGGTCCATCGCTCGTCGGCCGCGAGCGCGAAACCCCGCGGGCCGCCGCTGCGGAACTCGCCGACGGCGATGCCGGTGAACGCGCTGAACGGGCTGGTCTTGCAGGCGCTGCGGTAGACGTACTCCAGCAGCGAGCGTTCGATGCGCCGCTGCTTCTTGTTGAGCGGGCCGGACCCGGCCGTCAGATAGGAACCGAGCTGTTCGTCCAGGACGGCGGAGGCCAGCAGCAGGCCCTGACGCAGCCGCGGCTGCCCGGCCAGTTCGACCAGGTGGGACCGGGCCGAGGTGAGTTCCTCGTCCACGACCGGCTCGGCGAGCAGCTCACGCAGCTCTTGGTGGAGGCGCAGCCAGCGGCGCAGGTCGGTGCCCAGCTCGCCGCCGACCCGGTCGGCCACCTCCTCGCCGTCGCGCGGCAGCACGCCCGTGAACACCTTGCGGCGGGTGTTGAGCAGCTGCCGCCGGAAGTGTTCGTCCTCGGTGGCGCCGACCAGCGCGTGCAGCGCGTCGCTCAGCCGCGCCCCTTCGGCGCGCAGGCGGTCCTGCAGGTCGAGGACCTGTCCGGCCCAGGCCGCCGAGCGCGGCTGGCGCAGCCCGGCGACGGCGTCGTAGGGCAGGCCGCCGATCCGCGCCATGAAGCGCGGGCCGAGCGTGCTGCCCTCGGCGGGGCCGGCCTGGGCCGTGGGCCCGGCATGCAGATCAGCAGTCATCGTGCGCGCCGCCTCAGCTGTTCTCGAACCGGCAGCCGGCGAACCGGCCGCGCTCGTGACCGACCATCAGGATCAGCAGCGGCTGCTCGTGGGAGCCCTCCAGGCCGAGCTCCTCCATGTACGAGATGTTGTCGAAGCCGAGCGCGGCACCGCAGCCCACGCCGATCCCGCTGCTCGCCGTGTAAACGGCCTGTGCGACGGACCCCACCAGGGCGTTGACCAGGCGGTAGCCGCGGGGTCCGACGGCGTCGATGACGTCGTTGCCGCGCACCACCGGCACCACGACGGCCCCGGCCTGCTCCAGGTTGTAGTTGTTCAGGAAGTAGTTGCGCTGCAGGAAGGTGCCGTAGGACCCGGCCTTCACCAGGACCAGTTCGTCCGTGTCCGGCACGTATTCGTAGATCCCTGGCTCGACGCCCTCGACGTGGTTGACGAACACGTGGAACTTCACCAGGCCGAGCCCCTGCCCGTCGGCTCCGGACAGGTCGCACGGCAGGGCGGCGCCGGTCTCGGCGGCGGCCAGGACGGTGCTCAGCTCGGCCCGCGTGAGGCGCCGCAGCGCCGAGAACCCGCCGAAACTGCTGCGTCGGCCGTGCAGTGCCTCGGATACGCCGGCCGGGCCGAAGTCCGCCGGGCCGAGCGGCAGCCGCTGCCCGTCGCCGGCCGGCAGCGCCGTCGCCGGGGCGAGGGCCTCAGGTGCGGGCCGCCGGCCGGCGTCGGTGCGGGTGTCGGCGTGGATGGCCTGGAGCAGTTCGAACCGCAGCACGGTACGGGAGCGCTCCTCGTCGGTGTGCCGGACCGAAGAGCGGACCGGGGAGGAGGCCGCCCCGTGGCTCGCGCCGTCCCAGGCGAGCGGTACGACCGCGAAGACGCCCTCGTCGTCCGGATCGGACCCGATCAGCTCGCCCAGACGTGTCTCGTCGAACCAGAACGCCGGCCGGACCTCCAGGTTCCGCGCGCCGGCCCACAGCCGCCAGGTCTGTATGACGGTGCCGATGTCCATCGTGGTGGCGTGGTAGCTGAAGCTGTTGTACTTGAAGGCGTTCTGCCAGAACTTCAGGCCCAGCAGCAGGAACTGGTCGGTGATGACGGCGTCGGAGCCGGCGGTCTCCAGCGCGGCGGCGACCTGCCCGCTGACGTCGCCGCTGAGCAGCCGCTGGATGCCGTGCTGCGGCGAGTTGTAGTAGTAGACACCGGGCGCTACGGGGGCGCTGGGCCCGGCCACCCAGTAGATGCTCACCGGGTAGAGGCCTCCGCCGGAGGCGGTGCCCCGCGCGAACTTCGCCGAGCGGTACGACTGCACCTTGTCCAGGTCGTCGTTGGCGTTGATCTCGATGCGGCGGGCGAGACGGCCGTAGGACTCCAGCAACATCCCGGACAGCGACTCCATGGTGAAGCCCGCCGTACCGGTGCCGCCCCCGGCCGTGAAGGCGGTCCGCAGCGAGGCGTCGCCGTCCACGGTCGCGGGCAGTTCGATCGTGTCCAGGCCCCGGTAGAGCTTGGTCTGCCGGGGGGCGTCGGCCCAGTTGGGCTGGAAGTTGCGCGGCGGCATGCCGTCGCGGCCGCGGTGCAGCACGGCGTCGAGGTACTCGTGCGCGAAAGCCATCGCGAAGTCCTTTGCAGATCAGGCGCGTTCAGCGGGTTCAGGGGAATGGGTGCGGGGCCCGGTTGAGGTCCGCCTCGGTCAGGTCCCGGTCGGTGAGTCCGGCGAGCCGGGGCGCCGTGCGCAGCCGGGGCATGCCGAGCGCACGCTGCCGGGACCAGCCGAAGTCGATGGGCAGCAAGCCGGGCACGATCACCCCGGCCGTGCTCAGGCCCGACTCCCGTTGCAGGGCGAGGCTCTGGTCGACGGCGATGACGTCGAACCCGGCCCCGGCGAGCATCGCCACACAGGCGTCGACGACGGCACGCGGATCACCGGCCGGGCGCAGCCGTTCGTCCAGGTCGGCGTAGGTCTCGGCGAGTGAGCGCCGGCCCCGGTCCGCCAGCAGGAACTCCGCGTGCCGCCGCATCCCGGGCAGGCCGTAGAGCAACGGATGGTCATGCAGGCCGAGCACCCGGTCGAAGTCGTCCACCATGGGCGCCAGCCGGTCCAGGTTCCAGGCGACGCGGCGCGGCAGGTGCGGGGCGTCGGTGGCGATCTCCACCAGTGCGGCCCGCAGCGCCTGCTCCGGGTCCGGGGAGGCGCCGGCGCCGAACGCCAGCGTCCCCGGGCCGCCGTCGACCCGCTCGGCCACCGCGATGACGACGGGCACACCGAAGCTCACCCGGGCGTCGAAGAACCGGGCCCGGTAGCCGTGCAGAGCGAGCCGGTCGATGAGCGCCCGGGTGGCCGCCGAGCGGCTCGTCCCGCCGTCGATCTCGGGCAGCGCCAGCCCGCCGTACCAGGCGAGCAGGAACGCGTCGCGTTCGATCAGCTCCATCAGGCCGAAGTGGACGGCCTCGGTGAGCGTGCTGCCCGAGGCGCAGCCGTTGGAGCACTCCTGGACGAAGCGTTCGGCGAGCGGCACCGAGTGGTAGTAGGTCAGCAGCTCCGGTACGAGCACCGGCGCACCGTCGCGCAGGGAGCGGCCCCACACCCAGGGGAGTGTCCGGTCCTCGGTGAAGGGCGCCACCCGGCGTGGGTCGCGGGCGTAGAACTCCTCCGAGTACACCCCGCAGTCCCGCGGATCCAGCGCCCGCCGACCGGACTCGCGCAGCTCGCGCAGGCTCGCCTCGGTGCTCGTCACCCGGGCCCGTGACCGCATGCCGGCGTACCGCTCCAGCCCCTCCAGCAGGCCCACCCGCGCGCTGTCGCGGTAGCTGAGCGTGTGGCCGCCCCAGAACGTCTCGTGCAGATAGGTCCCGGAACGCAGATCCATCCGCCCGTACGTCGATGCCGTGGTCGGCGAGTCGTACTCGCGCACCACGCCCGGACCCAACACCCCGCACACGGGGTTGGCCAGCGCCTCCTCGTCCAGCTGAAGGTCGTCCAGCGAACGCAGCCGGAAGCCGCCGCCGGCCGGGGCGGCCGAGCGGGGCAGCTCCCAGTCCGCGTGCCGTTCGTCATCGACGGTGGCCTCGGCGCACACCGGGCACTCCGGGTCCGCGGTGAGCCGGAACGCCCGCGAGCGCAGCGAACGCAGGTCGAGGAGCACCACGGTGGCCGATCCGACGGCGCCGTAGGGGTCCCGCAGGCCGGGCGACTCGGCCAGCCATGCCAGGAGCCGGCCGAGGGTCTCGACGGCGAACGGCGTCAGGTACGGCGTGCCGTCCAGGGCGCAGGTGCGCCCGCCCAGTTCGAGCGCGTCCCGCAGCTCCTTGCTGCGCACCACCTGCCAGCGCCGGTTCAGGCACTGGCCGCACGGTCGTGCGGCACCGGAGGGCCGCACGGGGCCGAGCACCGCGAGGTGCCCGTAGAACCGCAGGGACACCGTGGAACCGTCCGGGTGGGTCTCGCCGCCTCCGGAGGCCAGGTCGTCCGTCAACTCCCGCGCCGGTACGCTCAGTTCGTCCCGTACGCCCAGTGAGGCGATGTCGACGCGCAGACCGCGACCGGCGAGCACCGGGGCGAGCGCGGTGTGCAGTTCCTCCCAGGCCGGTTCGGTCCGCGCGCCGGCCTCACGCACGGTGAGCGTGCCCGTCATGGCCGCTCCGTGGCGGCGAACAGCACACGCGCCGCGTGCAGACCCGCCTGTCGCAGGTCGGCGGAGCCGTCGCCGACGACATACACCTCCACACCGCGCTCCCGCAGCGCGTCGAGCACCGCACCGGTGTCCGCCGCCGCGTCCTCGCCCAGCGACACGGCCTCGCCTGCGCGCAGGGTGTACGGGTCGAAGGACGCGACGAGGCTCCGGCCCAGTGCCGTCTCCTCCTCGGGCCGCTCCGCGAGGATCTGGCACTGTCCGAGCAGATCGCGCAGCGCGCTCTTCGCGGCCCGCGCGGGCGAGAGGTCCGCGCCGACCGCCCAGCGGGGCACACCGTCGGTCTGCCGGGCGCGGGCGAGCAGGACGGTCGCCGGTGTGCCGCTGTCCAGGCGCAGCAGTTCGACACCGACGCCGAGGTTGTCGGCGCTGCGCAGCAGGAAGGTCAGCTCGTCGTCGCCCGCCAGGCTCTGCGGGTCGACCGGCGGTGCCGGTGTCCCGGACCGGACGGCCGCCTGCATGGTGTGGTGGGCGAGCGCGGAGAACAATCCCTCGTGGGCGGCCTCGCCGGGCGAGACACCGACGCCGAGCCCGGCAGGGGTGGGGTCGAAGGCGCGGGCCGGGTTCAGGCGCATCGCCCGGGGGCGGACGGCGCCGGCCGGGACGAGCACCTCGGTGCCGTCGACGAGGGAGACCGCCGGGCACCACTCGTCGGGAGCGGGCCCGCTCTGGGCGATGCCGGTGAAGGTGGTGAGTGCCGCGGGCTCGATCCGCGGGACGCCCTGGCGGTCCGCCGCAGGCACGCGGTACGGGAGCGTCACCAGGTCGAGGTAGTCGGCGGCGGCCCGGCGCAGCGCGCGCATCCGGGCGCCCGCGACATGGTGCAGATCGAAGGCGGTCACCACCCGGCGGCTGCCGGTGCCGGTGCCGAACCGCAGCCGGCTGACCTTCAGCGGCAGCTGGGTGGGCCACTCGTCGTCGAACTCCCGGAAGACGCCGGTCGTGGCGCCGACCAACTGGGCGGTCAGCTCGTCGAGCGCTTCCACCGCCGGGTCCGTGCCGTCGTCCGTGGCGCCGCGTACCGACGACTCGACGGGGGCGGTGAGCTTCACCCGCTGCCAGTCCAGCGCCGCCGGTGCGGGGGTGTCGTCCGCGCACAGCGTGCACAGCGGATGCCTGAGGACCTGGGCGACCGCGGTGTCGAAGGAGTCGATCTCCTGGACGATGACGGAGTTCTCGGTCTCGGGCGGCAGGACGCCGGTGAACTCGCGGAAGGCCTCGTAGCCGAGCAGGTTGCCGAGGATCGCCGACAGATGGCGGCCCGGCCGGGGGCCGTCCTGCCCGCCGCCGACGGCCGCCGCGCGCCAGACGTCGGCGGCGGCGCCGGGGTCCCCGTTGAAACCGAGCCGCAGCATGGCGCAGGACCAGCAGGCGCCGTCACCGCCCGACCTGGCCAGCGGGCCGACGACGACCCGGTGGCCGTACTGGGTCAGCGGGAGCAGTCGCTTCCCCTCGGGGACGCCCTGCGTCAGCAGCCGCATCACCTGGGCAGGCGCCTGTCGGCCGGTGCACACGACCAGGTCGAAGCCGTCCAGCTCGGGCCAGTCCAGCAGCCGGTCGTACTCGGCGACCTGGGTGACACTCGCCGGGGTTCCGGTCTCGGCCAGCTCGGCGGCCTCCTTGGCGGCTTGTGCGAAGGCGTCCGCCGGGCCGGCGAAGCCCACCGACGCGATGCCGTTGCGCAGGGCGGCGAGCGCGCACCAGCCGGCCACCGCGTCGTCACCGAGAACGGCGAGCCGCGCGGAGCGGAAGTCGTGGAAGCGTGCCGCGGCACGGTCCTCGAAGTGGTCGATGTAGTTGATCTGTGCCTCGAACCGCTCGGCGACGGCGGTCTCAAGAGGGGCGCCGGTTTCGCCGGGGGCGGGGACGTCGCGGGCCAGCCCGCGTTCCATCAGCATCCGCACCAGGCTGCTGACCATCTGCTGCTGCTGGGGCGGGAGCATCCCGCACAGCTCGCGCACCGTGTAGTCGCCGTTGAGGTAGGGGACGATCAGCGAGGCGAACCGGTAGGCGGACCGCCCGGCCAACTGGAAGCCGCCGTGTGCGTTGTGGAAGAGCACGCCGTCGTTGGTCTCGGTGAACAACACGTCGCGCTTGATCCGCACGCGGGCGCCTGCGAACGGAATCACCGGTGGCGTTGCTGATGTGGACACGATGTCTGTCAGTCCCTTCTGGGATGGGGAGCCGCTCCACGGGCACGCGACCGCGTCGGTACTGGCGTGGGCGGGCTGGGGTGACGTGATGACGTCGGTGTGACGTGCTGGAAAGTGGTGTGCGAGGGCGCCGCGGCCGGGCGGAGCGCTAGCGCGCGGGGGCCGTGGCGGCCGCTTGGCCCTGTGGTCGCAGGGCGCCGCGCAGGTGGCTGCGCAGCAGGCCGTGCAGGCGGTATCCGCCGCCCGGCCAGTAGTCCAGGGCGCTGGCCTCGATCAACTGGTCGAGCAGCAGGTGCAGTTCGCTCTCGGTTCCGCCGAGCAGGTCCGCGCACTCGGCGAACGTGAGGCACTCCCGCGGCGCCTCGGCCAGCCGTCGCAGGGCGGGTACGGCGCCGGACGGGAGCGTGGCGAGGTAGTCGTCGAAGGCGCGGGCGGCCGAGGTTCCCTGCGGACCGCCCACCGTCAGCTCGGCCAGGGACGAGGACCGGGCTCGGTCGAGGGCGGCGGCGATGTCCTGGCTGGGGCGCAGCAGCATCCGGGTGGCGACCAGGCGCAGTGCGATGGGGTGGTCTCCGCACAGGGCGGCCAGTTCGTCAGCGGCCTGCGGGTCGGCCGTGGTCACCCGCTCGCCGAGCGTCGTGGCCAGGAACTCCAGCGACTCCGAACGCTGCCAGGGCCGCAGCCGGAACACGCTGGCGCCTCGGCTGACTGCCAGGTCGGCGAGGCTGTGGCGGCTGGTCACCAGGACGCTGTGGCCGGTCACCGCGTCCAGGACGGGCAGCACCTGCGCGCTGGAGGTCACTCCGTCGAGGACGACGAGGGAACGTTCCGGCATGGCGGGGACCCCGACGCCTGCGGCGTCGGCCGCGTCCAGGAAGTGCCAGCCGCCGGGGAAGTCCGCTCCGATCCGGCGGGCGAGGCGCAGGACGAGCGCGGTCTTGCCGACGCCCGGGAGCCCGGAGACGATCACGGTCCGCCGGGCCTGCTCCTTGGCCAGCAATCCGGTCAGTTCGGTGAGTTCCGCGTCCCGGCCGCAGAAATCGGCGGGTTCGGCGGGCGGCGGCGCCGGCGACCGGCCCGGTGCGGCGCCCGCCGGCGCCGCCCTTTCTCGCTCCGTTGCGGGCCCCGGAACGCTTCCCAAACCCTCGCCCTTGACGATGGCTAGATGCATTCTTTGCAATTCGGGACCCGGGTCGATACCAAAATTTTCCCGGAGGTACTGCCTTACCGACTGGTATTCGGATAGGGCCTCGCTCTGCCGCCCCGACCGATAGAGCGCCTCCATGAGTTGCGCGGCCAGCCTTTCATCGCCCGCATACTCCGCGGTCAATGCGCGCAGCTGCGGGACGATGGCCGCACAGTTTCCGCGGGCGAGTTCGATCTCATGACAACGCGTCAGCGTGTTGATCCGCTCCTCGATCAACGCGGCCACGGCCGAGGTGCGCAGTACGGGCGAGTTGACATTCGCCACAGGGGCGCCCCGCCAGTAGCCCAAGGCCCGGCGCAGCAGGCCCAGCTCGGCGTCGGCGGAGTCGCACTCCCCGGCTCTGCGCACCATGTCCCGGAAGGCGAGCAGGTCCAGCGTGTCCGCGTCCGCGAGGATCCGGTAACCGCCTGGAACGGTCTCTATCCCGCTGCCACCAGCACTGTTCAGCCCGTACTTCTCCAGCAGCTTGCGCAGCCGCAACATGGTCGCGTGGATGGCCGAGGCGCCGGCCGCCGGCGGTTCGTCGCCCCACAGGACCCGGCGCAGGTACTCCTGCGATACCCCGGTGTTGGCATGCAGCAACAGGGCGCCGAGCAGCATGGTCGGTTTCGACGACGGCAGGACGACCGCCTCGTCGGCATGGCTGATTCGCAAGGGCCCGAGGACCCCGAAGAGGTGCCGCATCACTTCCCAATCCCCCGTCGCGCGCCTGTAAATGCCGCGCGAGCTTGAGCCTGACGGTAGGTCATTGAAACTGAAACGTTCCACTCGGCATGGTCAGTGCCGGACCCAAAGAGCCGCCGGTTCGAATAGAACTGTCTCCTCCCGTGAGGATAATAGGCGAGAACGGACCATAAGTTCATCGGGGGGCTCTTGTGTGCAAACGAAAACAGTGCCGGTGGAACCGGAACGCTGAAACTCACCATCATCATCGGCAAGGTCACGAACCGTACTGTGGACTCACTGCGGGCCCTGACGGCGTCGGCACCCGTTACTTCCCCGGACCTGATCGGCTCGCTCGGGAAGGGGGTGGCTGATGCCGCGCCGACGGAGCCAGGTACGGAGCGCCTTCGAGCTGTGGCCCTTGTCGCCCAGGACTGCGAGGGTCGCATCCGAGGCCGTCCCGGGCCCAAGCGGGGCACCCGTAGCGCCTCCGTGACCGTGGTGAACTGGGTACAGCCGTTGGTGTTCCTGCCCGTGAGCGTGAAGGCGAGCGGGCGGCCGACGCCCGTCCCAGGCGAAGTGGATTTTGCTGATCAGCGGCCGTGCCTGGCGTGCTCTGCCGCCATGCTTCGGCACCTTGAAATCTTCCGCCCACCGCCGGTTCCTGACCTGGTGGAGGGCCGGCACCTGGAGTCGCCGCGGCTGCACCCCGATCGCCCGGCTCCATGACCGCTCCCGGCGCCCCCGCCTGTCGGTCGCCGCCCTGCTCTGCCAAGAGCCCGCCCACCCCACTCGCCTGATCTGTCGGCCGCGCGCCGACATCCGTTCCGATGGGCGTGAGTCCTTCGCCTGGAGCGACTACCGCGGCCTTCTCCGAGCCGCCCACCGGCAGCTCGGCGGGAACATGGTGCTGGTCTGGGCGACGAGCCCATGAGTCCATCGCGCACCGCCCAAATGCCCCTCCCGGCAGGAGCCGCGCCCGTCGGCCAGCAGGCGGTCAGCGTGGAGGCGCCTGTTCCTGTCCGTTGTGGCCCGTGCGGCGGATGTGCACGGTGCCGGTGTCCAGGTCCACCCGCACGGGCGGGTCCTGCGCCGGCCTGACGTTTTTGCGCACGCGTTCTTGTTCCATGGCGCGCTTGACGGCCTGGGCGCCGGGGGAGCCCTCCTGGACCAGGTCGGCGCCGATGGACGACAGACGCTTGGTCTTGCGCCAGTAGATCCAGCCCCGGGCCTCCATCGCCAACAGCACACGGTCGGCCAGGAACACCACGGGGACCGCGAGCAGGACCAACAACGCTAAGAACGCACCCATGGGCTGGAGCGTACTTCGCTGATCTGGCCCGTGGCGCCTCCGCCGGATGGGGGAGGCGGCTCGTCCTCCGGACTGATCCCTGCGCGCCGCGGACCCGCAACAGTGGTCCTCATGGTGATCAACGGGACGTGTGCGGCTGGGGTGTGGGCGGCGGGGGGCCGCCCGTGACGGTCTGGCTCATGTCGTTTCCGGCCTTCGCATGTGCGCTGGCCCTGTTCGCCCTGGTGGAGAGCGTATGGCGGTGGTTGACCGGCCTGGGCCTGATTCCCTGGCTGCGCAGACGCTCCGGGCCTTCGCTGTCGAGCATCGCCTTCGACGAATTCACGGCCGTGGTCAACGGGAACAAGGCGGCGGAACTGAAGCAGCGACAGGTGGAACTGCTACGGCGGGACGACGAAAGCGACGGCGCGCCGCCCTGTTCCCGTGTCGACCTGACCGGCGGCACGGCGTTCATCGTGGTGCCACAGGAAGCGGACGATCCGAGTGCTGACAGGGACGACGTGCTCGCCGACCCGTCGGATACACCTCAGAATCCCGGTCGCGCTTAGCGATTCCCGCTGGTCGGGCGGTGATGTCTCGGCCTGGGTAGTTGACGCACCACCAGGTGGAGCGTTCGGGAAGCCGGTCGCACCACGGTCGTCGGCATCGAATGCTTCCACCACCACGCCGCCGGTGACCTCGCCCTCGCCCGCGAGGGTCTGGAGGTCGCCGCCGGGTTCAGCGCCACGCTCCCGACAGGCGCCGGGTGACGACCGCGCTGAGCGTACGCACGCCCCGCGCCGAGCCGGGGTCGATGCCGGTGAGTTCCCGTACCCGGCGAAGGCGGTAGTCCAAGGTGCGGACGTGGACGTTGAGAGCGGTCGCCGCGGCGCCGCGGCGCATGTCGTGCCGGTAGTACGCGTCGAGGGTGATGAGCAGGTCCGGGCCGGAGTCCAGCCGTCGGGCCACGTCACGCAGCCATGCGTCGACGAACGGCACGCCCACGACGGCGAGTTCGACGAACACATCGGCCAGGGTGTGCGGCCGGAGCCGGGCGGACGCCCGGCGCAGCGGGGCCGCCCGGCTGATCCGCCGGGCCCGGTCGAGGGCGTCGGCCAGGTCGGGCAGCGGCGCGGTGGCGGTGCCGACGGCGCAGGGCCTGCCGAGGGCTCGGGCGAAATCCCGTACGAGCTCGAAGAAGTGGTCGGGGACGAGATCGGGCAAGAGGTCGAGAACGGCGTGCGGCGGCATGGTTCCCGCGCCCGCCACGTCGGAACCCAGGGGAATCAGAGCGATCAGCTCACTGCTTCCGTTTTCGGCCTCCGTCCCCCACGTGACCGGCACCTGATGGCTTTTCACCAGCGTTTCGATCTCGTATTCCAGGAAACGTTCATCGGCCGGGCGGTCCGGTATCCGGAACACCGTCACGGCCCAGTGATCCGGCAGTTCCATGTCGACGGCCGAGGCGAGTTCCACCGATATGGGATCGCCTTTCAGCAGCGACCGGACCAACAGGGCGACCTGCTCGATGTACCGCGTCCGGCGGCGCATTGCCCGTACGAATCCCTGGCAGTAGGCGCTGATGCCGCGTTCGCCCTGCGGGGCGAACCAGGTCATCATGCGCATGATTTCCTCGACACCGCCGCCGCGCTGGGCCTCGGTCGCCTCGTTGATCTCGCGCAGCATGAGCGCGGTGTGCAGCCGCAGCACCCGCTGCCGTACGTCGAGCGTCATCCCCGCCCCGGCCCGCAGCTCGCCCATCGACGCGATGTGGCCGAGGTCGCCATCGGTCAACGCGGCGTTGTCCGGCGACAGTTCGACGGTGCGGCGTCGGAGCCACAGCGAGTGCTCCAGCGTCTCGGCCCGTGCCCGGGTGTCCTTGTCCAGGAGTCCGAATCCAGGGATCTCGCGTGTGTACGCCTCGACCTCCCGGCGGGCGTTGGCCGACGCCTGCCGCGCCAGTTCGGCGAAGAGACTCCCCACGGATACGAGCATGCCGTTCCGGGCGTACCGGCCGACAGATGAATTCCGGACGGTGCTTGTCACTGCGCATGAATCGACGGCAAGCAGGCGACCAGGCTTTTGTCACAGTGCGCAATATTCCGGGACCGGAGCGCTCTCGTCACCTTTTCCGCTTGTGCGGGAGTCGTCCAGCGGCCTTAATGAGAACCGCGTACACGCTGGTGGGAACACCGTGGCAGTCGTTCCGGGTTCAACTCCGGCATGACTCCGGTAATCGGTACAGGTGGGCGTACGGAAATCTTCAGCCGGGCGCCGCGCGAGGGCGCTCACACAACACGGAGGGGAACTCCGATGAGAGCAGGTACGAGACGGAGAATCATGGCGGCGGCTACGGTCATGGTCACATCGGTGGCGCTCATGCTCGGTACGCCGGGTACCGCTTCGGCCGCGCCCGCCGCCACCCCCGGCCTGCGTGCGTTCGGGATCAGCGGCGACGGCACCCTGATGGCGGCGTTCAGGACCGACCGGCCGCAAGTCCTCGACTGGGTCAGGGCCGTCGCCGGCCTCAGCGGCGACACGAGCCTGATCGGGATCGACCTCCGCGTGCAGGACGGCCTGTTGTACGGGGTCGGCAACAAGGGCGGCATCTACACGATCAAGATCCCGTCGGGCACCGAGGACGTGGTGGTCACCAAGGTGTCCCAGCTCCAGTACGAGTTGAGCGGCACGACGTTCGGCGTCGACTTCAATCCGGCGGCCGACCGGCTTCGTGTGATCAGCAACAACGGCCAGAATCTGCGGCACAATCTCAACAACCACACGACCGTCCAGGACCTCAACCTGACCACTCCGCCGACAGAGGGCACGACCAAGGGCGTCACGGCCGCCGCGTACACGAACAACGACCGCAGCGACGCCACCGTGACCACCTTGGTCGACATCGACACGACCAGCGACCAGGTCGTCCTCCAGTCCCCGGCCAACAACGGCACACTCGCCCCGACCGGCAGCCTCGGCATCGACGCCGGACTCAACGCCGGCATCGACATCTACAGCACCCTGTCCGGCGGGAAGGCCGTCGACAACGCCGCCTTCGCCTCCCTCACCCCGTACGGAGCCGGCACCCCGTCGCTCTACAGCGTCAACATCTTCACCGGCCAGGCCACCCCCATCGGCCAGTTCCCGCTGAACATCACGGACCTCGCCATCGCCCTCACCGGCACCTGACCCGGTCGGTCATCCCCTCGCCGCGGCCTGGCCGTCACCGGACCGCGGCGCGTCACCGCGACGGCGTGCGGCGTTGTGTGGTGGATCCGGCAGGTCCGGCACATCCAGCTCATCCGACACATCCGACCCGTCCGTCACGTCCGGCTCACCCGACACGTATGACCCATCCGGCACGTCCGGCACATAGTCCCGCCGCTGCTCACGGGTCGGACCGGTTCCGGTGCTGACTGCACCACGCCTCATGGGCGGGGCCCGTGAGCCGGGCCGCGGTCTCCGGTCTGGCTCACACGGCCCAGGGGAGCGTGACCTTGTTGCCGTCGGGGAGGGCGGCCTGTCCGCCGACCGGCATGGCGACGAGGGCCTGAGCGTCCTCAAGCGCCGTGAGCCGGCGAGTGGCGCCGCCCGGGACCATGACCGCTTGGCCGGCCTTGACGATCTCCGTCTCGTCGCCGATGACCACCTCGAAGGCGCCGGAGATCGGCATCCAGACCTGCTCGCGGTCGATCGTGTGGACCGGAGTCTCCTTGCCGGCCGCCATCTCGACTCGCCAGGTACACAGCTCGGTGCTGCCCTGGCTGGGTGCCGCCAGGCCGAACATGGCCGCCGCGGCGGTGCGGGTGGTGCGCGCGTCGGTCTCGGTCACTACGTGCATCTTCGGCTCCTTATAAAGTAGCTTTACTCGCCGCGAGTAAAGTACCTGTACTCATCCGTGTCAACATGGGGGAGATGGAGACCAACGACCCTCTTGAGCGAGCCGAGCTGAGCTTCCTCCTCGGCATGGCGTTCCAGCTGGTGCTCTCCGAGTTCGTGTCCAGACTCGACGCCGCCGGCTACGGCGAACTGCGCCCCATGCACGGACTGGCCTTCCAGGCGCTCTTCGGCGCCGGACTGACGAGTACCGAACTGGCCGAGCGGCTCGGGATCACCAAGCAGGCTGCCGGCCAGCTCGTCGACGAGCTGGAGAAGAGCGGCTACCTGCAACGACGGCCCCACCCCGCCGGCGGGCGCCGCAAGCTGGTGGTGCTGACCGAGCAAGCCCTGAAGCACCTGGTCGTAGCGGGGGGCATTTTGCGCGAGCTTGAGGACGAGCTGGCGGTGCGGCTCCAGCGGGAGGGGCTCACCATGCCGCGGGCCGAGCTGGCCGCGCTCGTTCGCACGCTGGCCGGCGATACCGTCCCGCCGTTGCGCCCCGTCTGGTGAACGCCTTCCTGCCCCCGGAAGCGGACATCGCCTGTCTGATTTGGAAGGCTGTTGACGGTAGTGGGTAAAGCAGGTTGACTAGCGCGCGATCGATTGCGACGCCAGCTTGCGGAGTCCAGATCAGACGATCATGAACGTGATGTCCCACACCTGGCGGGGTCGAGCGCCCCGGGGCCCCGACCCCGGCCCCGAGTACGGCGCCGAGTACGGCGCCAAGTACGGGAGTCCGGGCACGCGGAGCGAACCGGTCGCGGTGACCGGACTCGCCTGTCGGTTTCCTGGTGGAAGCGACGCCGACTCCTTCCGGCGGCTGCCGGGGACCAGGGATCGACGGGGTCCGCGCGGTGCCGGCGGACCGCTCGTACCGCCGCCGTCACCGATACCGGCCCGCGCGGGCTACGCACGGAGGTGTGCGGCCCGCCTCACTCCTGCCGCTCACCGTACGGGCCGCGCTCACCAAGGGCCGCGTCGGCGGCCCGCAGGTGGTGTGCGACCGGGCCGAAGGAGACCAGGCCGCTGCCGGCGCCGGCCGACTCGCCGTCGGCGGTGGCGAGTTCGTCGCGAGCTCGGCGCAGGACCCGCTCGTGTCCCACGGCGGCGGCCGTGCGGGCCAGTACGCACCACAGTGCCTCCTGGAGGAGGTCGTGGGGCGGCCGGGGAACGGTGGCGAGCGCCTGCCGGGCTCGCTCGGTGGCGCCGGAGGCGGCCAGCAGCAGGGGGTCGAGCCAGGGGCGGTACGGGCCGGGGTCAAGGTCGGTGAAGTCGTCGGGGGCGGGGAGGGTGCCGTCCCGCATGGCCGGGACCAGTGCGACGAGGACGGCCGCTCCCCGGGTGAGTCCGGGCATCCCGCAGTGCGCGGTTTCCGCGAGGACCTTCGCGTACTGGGGGCGGGCCGCTGGCCATCCGTCGGTCTCGCAGGTGCGCAGCGCCCGGTACCAGGAGGTGAAGACCCCGGCGAGCGGGCGTTCGTTGCGGACCGCCAGCCGGTCGATCTCCTCGGCCTCCGCGTCCGCCGCCGCGAGATCGCCGAGTCCGGCGAGGGCCTGGAGGCGGATGAGGCGTGCCAGGACCTCGTGGCTGGGCAGGTGGTGGCCGACGGCCAGCCGGGCGAGTTCGGCGCCGAGGGCTTCGCGGCGGGCGGCCGAGCCGCAGGTGGCGAAGGACTGCATGAAGGCGCCGTTGAGGGCGAACGCGAGTACGGCGGGGTCCGCGAGGCGCCGGGCGAGGCGGACGGCTTCCTCGGCGGCGCGTTCGGCGCGCAGCCGCCAGGGCTCGGCGGCGGGGGCGTCGGCCGCCCGGGGGAGCGGTGCGTCGGCGGCCGCGTCGCCGCGTGACTCCACGGCGACGACCGACAGCAGCCGGGCCCGCAGCGCGGGCGGGCCGTCGGGGCCGAGCCGGGCGGCGGCGCGGGCGGCGGCCCGGGCGAGTTCACCGGCGTTCGCCGGGTCGTCGGCGCGGGTCCAGACCGCCGGGACGTCGTACGAGCCGATGATCCCGGCGGCCAGCTCGGCGTCCCCGGTCGTCTCGGCCGCCGCGACCAGTTCCCGCCGGTGCTCGCGCGCCTCCTCCAGACCGTCGGCACCGGTCACCGCGAGGTCCCGCAGCAGCCCGGCGGTGGCGTGCAGCCGGGCCCGGGACCGGGCGGGCACCGAGCGTTCCCACGCGGCGGCCGCCCGGTCCCAGACGCCGTCCGCCACTCCGGCCGGTTCGGCCGCGGTGCCGGTGGCGCCACTGAGGATGCGGGCCTCGGCGCGCGCCAGGGCAGCCCCGGTGCCGGTGCCGGATCCGTACGCGCCGGTGAGGGCCGTACGGGCGTGTCGCAGCGTTTCGAGGGCCTCGCCGCGCCGGCCGGACCGGTCCAGCGCGGTCGCCAGCAGCACCCAGCCGTCCTCCCGCCCCGGGTGCGCGGTGACATGGGCCCGCAGATCGGCCACGGCGTCCCGGGCGGCGCCGGTGGCCAGCAGGGCGTCGGCGCGGCGCTCGACGGCGTCCAGGCGCAGCGCCTCCAGCCGGGTCTGTTCGGCGGCGGCCCACGCGGCGGCGGGGAAGTCGGCCAGGACCGGTCCGCGCCATCGGGCCAGCGCCTCGTCCCAGAGGGCGACCGCCGCGTGCGGCGGCGCCGCGGCGGCCCGCGCGGCCGTGTCCTCGAACCGCCAGGCGTCCACCACGTCGCGGCCGGCGCGCAGGACGTAGCCGGGGCCGTCGGTGACCAGCAGCCGCGACGGCTGCCGGGGCGGACGCCCGGGCTCCAGGGCGCGGCGCAGCGCCGCGACGAAGGTGCGGACCGCGCCGACCGCGCCGGCCGGCGGACCGTCCGGCCACAGGTCGTCCACCAGCCGGCCGACCGGGACCACCCGGTTGCGGGCGATCAGCAGCCGGCCGAGCACCTCCCGGTGGCGGGGCGCGCCGAGCGGGCGGGGCCGGCCGTCGGGACCCCACGCGGCGACCGGCCCCAGCAGTCCGAACTCCACGCCCACGGCACGGTCCCTTCGCGGGCGGCGCCGTCCCACGGGGTGCCGCCCGGTCACTCATCGATCGCTGATCCAGGGCCCGCACCCTTGGTGACGTCCCCGGACAGCCCGGACCGCGCGGTCCGGAACGACCACTCTGCCACGAGCCCACAGGAGTCGCTGTGACCCACCCGAGCATCCCCGGATTCACCGAGCACCGTGTGCCGGTCGACGACGGCGTCACGCTGAACGCCGCCGTCGGCGGCACCGGCAGCCCGGTCGTGCTGCTGCACGGTTTCCCGCAGACGCACCTGATGTGGCGGCATGTCGCGCCCGACCTCGCCGCCGACCACACCGTCATCTGCCCCGACCTGCGCGGCTACGGCGCCAGCGACAAGCCCGCCGAGAGCGGTCCGGAGGTCTACGCCAAGCGGACCATGGCCCGGGACATCGTCCGGCTCGCCAGGGAGCTGGGGCACGACCACTTCACGCTGGCCGGTCACGACCGCGGCGCCCTGGTCGCCTTCCGCGCCGCGATGGATCATCCGGAGGCCGTCTCCCGGGCACTGTTCCTCGACATCCTGCCGACCTTGGACATGTGGGACGCCCTGCGTGGCGTGTCGGGCGCGGTCGGGTTCCACCTCTACCTGATGGCCCAGGCACCGGGCCTGCCGGAACGGATGATCCAGGCGTCCGCCGACGCCTTCTTCGCCCACTTCCTCGACGCCTGGACCCACACCCCGGACGCGATCCCCGCCGACATCCGCGACCACTACCTGGCCGCGTCCGCGGCGGCCGTGCCCTCCATCGTCGCCGACTACCGCGCCTCCGCCGGAGTCGACGTGGCACACGACACCGCCGACCGGACGGCGGGCAACCGGCTGGCCATGCCGGTCACCGTCCTCCAGCAGGACTGGGGCGCGGCCCTCGGCTACCACGCCCAGGGCCTGTGGAGCGCCTGGGCCGAGGACCTGCGGCACCGCACGGTCTCCTGCGGCCACTTCATGGCGGAGGAGGACCCCCGGCTGATCGCCGATGAGATCCGGGCTCTCGCGGACCGCTGAAGACCACACGAGGCGGCGGGGCCTGGCCGCCCGGGACCGACGCGGCGCCACCGCCATCCGATGAGGGGCCTGGGCCGCCCGAGCGGGGGCGGGTACGGGGCCGACGGAGTCTCGGCCGGGCGGGACAGGTCCGGCCGGGCGGGGACGAGGCGGCGTCGCCGCTCGCCGCCGAGGGTTCCAGGCCGCCCGAGCGGGGGTGGGTACGGGGCCGATGGGGTCTCGGCTGGGCGGGACAGGTCCGGCCGGGCGGGGACGAGGCGGCGTCGCCGCTCGCCGTCGAGGGTTCCGGCCGCCCGAGCGGGGGTGGGTATGGGGCCGATGGGGTCTCGGCTGGGCGGGACAGGTCCGGCCGGACGGGGACGATGCGGGCGATGTCGGCGACGGTGCCTTCCGGTCTGAGCGGTTTCGCCTGAGCGGTTCCGCCTGAGCAGCTCCGTGGGCGGCAGGTCGAGGCCGAAGCGCTGCCGGACGGTGACGAGCGGTTCGGTGCCCGTCGGGAAGCCCATGCCGTACTCGTCCAGCCGGACATCCGGACATGGTGTACGCGTTGACGGTTTCCGGCACCGTCATCTGCGGCGCGCCGTGGCGTCGAACCGTCGCGCAACGAGCTGGTATACGACTGCGGCTGCTCCGGCCCCTGCCCGGCGGCCGCGGACATCGACGACCATCTGGAGCCGGTCGTCGAAGACCTGGCTCGCGAGCAGGGCCGCAGCGGCCGGTGTGCGCGGGGGCGGCCGGCGGTTCGGGGTCAGGCGGGGAGTGGCAGGCCGGCGGTGTGGAACAGTCGGTCGCGGGAGGCCGCGGCCTCCTCGAAGACGGCGTCGCCGCCTTTCAGTACGCCGTTCTCCTTGAGGATTTCGCCCGCCACCATGACCAGGTCGACGTTGCCGGCGTGGCCGCCCGCGACGATCGTGGCCGCGACGTCCGTGGCGGGCAGCGTGTTGGGGTGGTCGAGGCGGATCATGATGAGGTCGGCCTCCTTGCCCGGGGTCAGGCTGCCGGTGCGGTCGTCGATGCCCGCGGCCCGGGCGCCTTCGATGGTGGCGAAGGAGAGCAGGTCGGCGGCGTCGAAGGTCGGCAGGCCGGGGCCGCGGTCCATCGGGCCGGCGGCACCGGCGAGGACCAGCTGCTGGTAGGCGAGCGTCGCCCGCATGACGCCGAACATGTCGCCGCTGACGATCGTCTCGGTGTCCACACTGAGGCTCGGACGGACCCCGGCGGCCAGCAGCCGGTTGGTGGCCGGCTGGCCCAGACCCGGCATGAACACCTCCAGGGCGCCGGCCACGGACGCGGTGGCGCCGTGCGCGGCCAGCATCCTCAGCTCCTCGTCGGTCGAGGTGCAGCAGTGGACGAACGTCATGTCGGAGGCCAGCAGGCCCGTCTCGGCGAGCTGCCGGATGGCCTGCTGCCTCGCCCCCCACTCACCCAGTCCCACGTGCATGCTGATGCGCAGGCCCAGCTCGCGGGCGAGCCGGATGTCCCGCTCGGACACCTCCGGTGTGGACAGTTCCGGTCCGCGGAGCATCGCGTTGAGCGTGACCCGTGCCGAGTCGTCGGGCAGCACCTCGTCGCGGATACGCCGGATGTCGTCGGGGTGCGAACGGCCACTGCCGAACTGCCACTGCTCGGCCTCCGTCGACGGCCAGCCGTGGTCGAAGACGGCACGGATGCCTGACTCCCAGTGCGCCGCGATCGCCGCGTCCGAGTGCCCGGGGCTGTTGCTGATGTGGGATTCGTCCCGCACGGTCGTCACCCCGGAGTCGAGGGACACGAGGTCCGCCGCCAGGTTGCCGATGTGCACGTCGCGGGGCTCGAAGTACTGGCCGAGGCCGATCTGCACCTGGCTGCGGTACTCCTGGTAGGTCCAGGCGGGGCCGAGGTTGCGCAGCGCCCCCTGCCAGTTGTGGCGGTGGGTGTCGATGAAGCCGGGCAGCACGGCGTGGCCCGTACCGTCGACGACCAGGGCCCGGTCGTCGGACAGGTCGCTGCCGACCTGGACGATCCTGCCGTCGGCGACGAGGACGTCACCCACGAGGGTGCCGAGCTTGTCGTCCTGCGTCATCAGGTACGCGCCCTTGATCAGGACGCGTTCCTTGTTGTGCGGCTGGTTGTGGGACATCGGTGGTTCCTTTCGTGCCGTGGGCGGCACCGTGTTGCTCGTTGTTCGACAGGGGGGAAAGGGGCGGCGTGGACGTGGCTCACCGTCCGTCGGTGTCACGCGGGCGCCGGGAGGCGATCCAGACGGCGGCACAGGTGAGCAGCGCGCCGAGAACGGTCAGAGCGGAAGGGGACCGACCGCCGGCGGGGGCCAGGAAGTCCAGCGCGATCGAACCGGTCAGCTGTCCCGCGATCGAGGCCATGCTCAGCAGCAGGACACCGATGCGGCGCACGAGAAGCGCCGAGGCGCCGATGAACACCACCCCGCACAGACCGCCGAGGTAGACCCACCAACTCGTGGGCAGCGCATGCCCCGGCGCTCCCCGGACCAGGGTCTTCGCACCCCAGACGATGACGAGGAAGGCCGCTCCGACGCAGAAGTTGAGCCAGGTCGCCGCGAGAGGCGAGCCGGACGCGGCGGTCGACGCCCCGTTCAGGGCCTGCTGCACGCCCAGCAGGAATCCGGCGGCCATCGCTGCCAGGGCGGGCAGGACGATCTCAGCGGGTGCTGGGGCGTCGGTGAACCGGGGAAGGGCGGACACGACGGCGGCGACCAGGATGACGGCCGCTCCCGCGAGCCGCGTCGCGCCGGGGCGTTGCTGCGGACCACCGCCGATGCCCCGGGCGTCCACGATGAGGCCGCCGAGGGTCTGGCCGGCGATGGCCGACACGGTGAACACGGCGATACCGGTGACCAGCGCGGCGGTGGACTGCGCCAGGGCGAACGTGCCGCCGAGTACCCCGGCCAGTACGTAGCGGCGGGGGAGGCGGCCGTCGCGGGCGGCTCCGGCCAGGCGGCCCAGCGCGCCGCGCAGTCCTGGCGAGAAGACCAAGAGGGCGGACAACAGGACGAGTCCGCCGGAGAAGCTGATGGCCGCCGCGGCGATGCCGTCGTCGAGGCGGTGGCTCAGCTCGCCGTTCAGACGGGCCTGTACCGGTACCACCATGCCGACGGCGAGGGCCGCCACGACGGCCAGGGAACCGCCGCGCGGCGCCGGCGGACGCGCGGGCCCCAAGGACGGCACACCGGAACCGGTACGGGAGCGGCCCGGTCCAGGCGGTGCGGTGGGAGTGCTCATGTCGATTCCTGGGGGAAGGGGCGCGAGGCTCGGTCAGAAGGCCGTGCGCGCGATGTCGTCAAGGATCGACGGAGCCTGGGGTGACCAGCCGAGCACCCGTCGGGCGTGGTCGCCCGAGGCCCGCTGGTCGAGCAGCAGCGCCTCGCCGAGCAGGCCCAGCCGGTCCAGCGTCTGTACGACCGGCTCGGACGCGACCCGTCCGGCCAGACCGGCGGCACGGCTCACCGCTTCGCTGATCTCCCGCACGGTCGGGTTCACGCCGCTGGCGCCGAGGAAGTAGGAACCGGCCGGCGCCTTCTCCAGCGCGAGCACGTACAGCTCGGCCAGGTCGTCCACGTGCACCGTGCTCCAGTGCTGGTCACCGGGCCCGACCATGGTGAGCGCCGGAGCGTCGCCGCCGGTCCGCGGGCCGGCGGCGACGAGGTTCAGCAGGCCGCCGCCGTGGCCGTACACCACCGCCGGTGCGATCACTGAGGTCCGGACGTCCTGGGCGCCGAGGACCAGTTCGGCGAGCGGCACACGCCAGGCGGTGAGCCGTGGGGCGTTCATGGCGGTCGACTCGCTGATCGCCGAACCGCTTCCGTGCACCCAGACGCCGGTGGTGTGCACGAACGGCCGGTCCGTGTTCCGCAGCGCGCGCAGGATGCTCGCGACGGCGGTCTCGTCGACGGCCGCACTGGTCCCGTCACCCGGCGAGGCCACATGGATCACGCCGTCCCGCGAGGCCGCGAGTTCTTCGAGGGCGCTGCCGTCGGACAGGTCGGCGATCGCCGGCTCCGCGCCCTTGGCCCGCACCAGCCCGGCCTTCTCGGCGGAGCGGACCACGGCGGTCACCTGGTGCCCGCCGGAGAGGAGCCGGTCGAGCACCGAGGCTCCGATGTAGCCGGTGCCGCCGGTGAGCAGTACACGCATGGTCATCTTCTTTCGCCGTCGTTTCCGCCGATGGGTCGGGCCGGTGGCCCGCACGACCACGGTCGCTCCGTCCGGCTATCGTGTCCAACGAATGTTCTCGAAGATGTAATCGGGATTACCGATGAATGGGGAGCGGGCGTGGACCAGAGACGGCTGGAGTACTTCCTCGCGGTCGCCGAGGAGCTGAACTTCACGCGGGCGGCCCGGCGACTGCACGTCACGCAGTCCACGCTTTCGGCCGGCATCAAGGCCCTGGAGCACGAACTGAAGGCGGAACTGCTCATCCGTTCCACGCGGTCGGTCAGGCTGACGGAGGCCGGTTCGGCGTTCCTGCCCGAGGCGCGCACCGCGATCGAGGCACTCGACCGGGCCCGGGCCGCCGTGGAACCCCTCTCCGCGGGCCTGCGCGGCAGCCTCACCGTGGGCGTTCTCGGCGGGCTGACCCTGATCGACGTGCCCGCCCTGGCGGGAGACTTCCACCGGCGCCATCCCGAGGTCCGGCTGCGTACCGAGACCTCCCAGCGGGGTACCGCCGGGCTGATCGAACGGGTCAAGGAGAGTCATGTCGATGTGGCCTTCGTGGGCGCCGGCATCGAGGACGAGCACCTCAGGAAGAGGGCCATCAAGCAGTTCGACGTCCAATTGCTCGTCCCGGCCGGTCACCGGCTGTCCGGCCGCAGGAGCGTGCGACTGAGGGACGTCGCGGAGGAACCGTTCGTCGACATGCCCCCGGGCTTCGGGCAACGCCAGGTCGTGGACGACGCGTTCACGAGGGCGGAGCTGTCCCGGCGTGTACTGATCGAGGTCTCGGACATCACGACGATCGCGGACTTCGTGGCGCACGGCCTGGGGGTGGCGTTGCTGCCCCCGGAGTTCGCGGAGACGGCCGGCGACGCGGTGCGTGTCGTTCCGCTCGCGGACGCCCGGCTCTCCTGGACGCTCAGCGTGGTCGTGTCGGCGACCCGACCGCCGACACGCGCGCTGCACGCCTTCCTCGATCTCATCCCGCACCACATCCACCGCGACCGCGTCTTCTGAGCCGGCGGACACGGCCGCGCCGGACTCGGTGCCGCGACAGGCGGCGACGCTGACTGATGGGCTGGTCCGCTGGTTTCTGTTTGGTTCCGGCTGGTGAGGTTTCGCGCCGGTCGGCGTGCGCTTCGTCGGTCCTCGGGAGGGCGTACGAACTGTGGGCGTGGTGGCAAGGGCGGCGGGCTCGCCGGAAGGGCGTGCGGGAGACCGCCGGCCGGGAGCTGCCGCCGAGGCAGGCGGTCCGCCGCGGGGCGGCCGTACCACGGAGATGTCCGGATCGGCGCTCACCGGGCCTGCCGGGGCCCGGCGCACAATGGGGCCTCCCTTCGGCGAGCCCCGCGAGCCACGTACCCGTCGCGGGGCGGCGGCCGGACGCGGCGGCCGGACCACTCCGTCCGCCGCACAGGACCGGCACGCGCACCGGCATCGGCACCAGGAGGCCCGCCATGCCCGATCCCCGCGAACACCCGCGCTCGGAGGCGTGGAAGACCGCGCTCACCGTGTTGCAGGAGGCCGCCCCGCCCGCCATTCCGGAGGGCGCGCACGTGACGACCGTACAGATCGAGTACCCGCCCGGTGACGAGGGCGCCCCGCCGCACCGCCACCCCGGACCGGCCTTCGGGTACGTGCTGGAGGGCGAGATGCGCTTCGAGCTGGAAGGCGAGGGCGAGCGGGTCGTGCGCGCCGGGGAGACGTTCTGGGAGCCCGGCGGGGACGTCATCCACTACCAGGACGGCAACAACCGCACCGACACGCGCCTGCGCTTCCTCGTCACCATGCTCTGCGTACCCGGGCAGCCCATGCTCGTCCCGGTCGACGACGACGAACTGAAACAGCGCGCCCACCTGCGCGCGCCCCGGCGGTCCTGACGCCTTCCCCGGTGCCCTCAGCCCAAGGAGTACGCGACGTGAAGATCGTGGTCATCGGAGGCACCGGCCTCATCGGCGGCAAAGTGGTCGGCAAGCTCCGTGCACGCGGGCACGAGGCGGTGCCCGCCGCGCCCGGCACGGGCGTCGACACGCTGACCGGAGAGGGCCTGGACGCGGCGCTGGCGGGAGCCCAGGTGGTCGTGGACGTGGCCAACTCGCCCTCCTTCGAGGCGGCGGCGGTACGGGACTTCTTCACCACCTCCACCCGCAACCTGCTGGCCGCCGAGACGAAGGCGGGTGTGACGCACCACGTGGCACTGTCGATCGTGGGGATCGACGACCTGCCCGACAACGGCTACTTCCAGGCGAAGGCGGCCCAGGAGCGGCTGATCAAGCAGGGGCCGGTCCCGTACTCGATCATCCGGGCGACGCAGTTCTTCGAGTTCGTCAGGGGCATCGCCGACACCGCCACCGAGGGCGACACCGTGCGCGTACCGCCCGTGCTCTTCCAGCCGATGGCGGCCGAGGACGTCGCCGAGGCGGTGGCCGGGACCGCCGTGGAAGCCTCGCTGAAGGGGACCACCGAGGTGGCCGGGCCCCAGCTGTTCCGCTTCGACGAACTGATCGGCAGGGCCCTGCGCGCCTGGAACGACCCGCGCGTGGTCGTCGCCGACCCGCACGCCCGCTACTTCGGCTCCGAACTGGCCGAACGCAGCCTCGTCCCCGCCGAAGGCCACGCCCGCCTGGCCACGACACGCTTCGAGGACTGGCTGCGGACGTCGTCCTGAAGGGGAGCCGCGGGCGCGGCGCTCACCCCGGGTGGGGCCCTATCCGGAGTGGGCCCGCGGCTTCGGGAAGGGCTGGGATCCCGCGCGCAGCCGGTACGGCCCCAGCTCCCACTGCCAGCCGTTGCGCAGGACCAGCGCCGCCAGGTCGAGGGAGGTGAAGGCGGTCCCGCGGGTGATGTCGCGCACGTCGGGCCAGGTCAGTTCCCTGGTGTCCAGGGCGGCCCGGAGCCGCTGCTCCAGTTCCGTGGCGACCGGGTGGCGTTCGAGGTCCCGGAGGGTGCGGGTGCCGTCGGTGATGAGCAGGCCCCAGCCGTTGCGCGCGCAGAGACCGGCCGCCGCCCGGTACTTGGCCAGGTTGACGGCCAGCGGGATGTCGCACTGCGGTTTGGCCTCGATCAGTACGGCGTGTCCCTCGGTGGTGACCGCGAGGAAGTCGGGGTAATACGAGCGGGTCCGGCCCGCGTGCCGGTAGCCGATGGCGAGCGGCTGCTCCTGGTAGCGGGCTATCTGGCCGGCGTGGTCGAGGAGGTGGATGACCTGGAGCTCGGTCTGCGACTCGTACTGCACCTCGCGGCCGAGCTTTTGGCTGTACCAGGTGCCGGAGTGCTCCCGCGGGTTGACTTCGCGCAGCGCGGTCAGCTCCGCCGGGTCCGGGGCGGCGCCCGGGGCGCCGAACCAGTCGGCAGCCGAGGCGAGGGCGGCCCAGCGGGCGGACGCGCGTTCCGCGCGGTCGGCCAGCCGCCGGCGGCGCCGCTCCTCCTTGCGGCGCTCGGCGAGCACCCCGGCCGCCTCCTTGAGCAGGCGCCTGGCCTCGGCGTCGTCCTTGCCGGCGAGCCGGGCCGGCAGCAGGCCGGCGGGGTTGAGCGGCGCGCCGGGGAACGCCGTCTCCGCGATCGTGAGGAGCCGTTCGGCGGCGTGCGGGCGGTCCTCGCCGAGGAGGGTGCCCAGGGCCTCGCGCCAGGCGAGGGTGGCCGGCCGGCGGCCGCCGAGCATCCGGGCGACGCCGCGTGCCTGGAGCTGGCTGATGCGCTGCGCCGACAGCGAGAACTCCTGCGCGATGGCCGGCTGGCTCCGCGGGTCGTGGCCGTCGAGCCCGAGCCGGCGGCAGAGGACCGCGTGGGCGCGGGCGTCGCGCAGTTCGTCGACGGACGCGGCGGCGAGGTCACGCAGCACGGTGGCCGTGTCGGGTACGCCGTCGGCCACCGCTTCCCACGACAGGTCGGCGGTCGCGTAGCCCGGACACACGGTGTCCAGCAGCCAGGCGTCGAGGAGGAGGTGCCCGTACGCCTGCCAGAGCCGCCGGGCCACCGGCCGCAGCGTTTCCTCCGGATGGGCGGTGAGGTCCCGGACGGTGGCACGGTCCAGGAACTCGGCGCGGCGCCCGGGGGACAGCCGGTGCCCGGTCACCTCCTGCCAGAGCGCCACGACCGTGGCCGGTTCACACGCCTCCGGGCGCGCCCGTCGCCCGCCCGCCGCCCTGTCCTTCTTCCCCGCCGCCCGCGCCCGCCGGGATTCCTCCAGCCGGGCCTGCCAGTCGTACGGCCCGTCGGCCGGCCGCCGGGCCAGCCAGGCGGCGGCCGCCTCTCCGTCGGACGCCTCTTCGGGGGGCACCAGTTGCCGTACGGCCCAGCGCATGCCGGACACGCCCCGCTGATGCCCGGCCCCCAGTTCTTCGAGGCTCGCTCCCGCCCCGATGCCCGCGACGAGCCGCTCGAACTCCGCCAAGTCCCAGCGCAGCCCGCGCCGTTCCGGAACCGCGGGGCCCGCCCCGTCCGCGCTCCCCGTACCGTCCACGTCCTGATCCCCCTTCAGGTGCCGGCTCCCTGCCACGCCCCCGCACGGGCTGCGGAAACGGCCGGCCGGGGCCAGTATCGGACACGATGCCGACAGGCCGGGGATGGCGTTGCCGAGGGTGGGGGCGCGCACTAGGGTTCGTCCGTGATACCGGCGGCCGGCCGGTATCTCGAACGACCGGCCCGGCCGGCCGGTCCGGTGACGGATGAGGGGCGGCAGCGCATGGGACGACTCGTACCCGCGGTGACGCGGGCGCTGGACATACTGGAGCTCTTCCTCGACGGGGACGGCACACTGTCCGCCCCCGACATCACCCGCAGGCTCGGCCTGCCGCGCACCAGTGTGCACGAACTGGTCAGCACCCTCGTCGCGCGCAACTACCTCGCGCACGTGCCCGAACAGCCGGGCCGCTTCCGGCTCGGCGTGCGCGCCTACCAGCTCGGCAGCCGGTACGCCGAACAGCTCGACCTGGCGGCCGAGGGGCAGCGGGTGGCCCGCGAGGTCGCCGAGACCTGCGGGGAGACCGTGCACATCGCGCTCCTGGAAGGGGCCGATGTCATCTACGTGGCCAAGGTGGACAGCACCCACGCGGTACGGATGGTGTCCGCGGCCGGGCGGCGGCTGCCCGCGCACTGCACCGCCGTCGGCAAGATGCTGCTGGCCTCGCTGCCCGAGGCCGCGCTGGCCGAACGCCTCCCGGCGGACGGCGAGCTGACGGCCATGACGGAGCACAGCGTCACCTCGCCCGCGGAGCTGCACACCCAGCTCGCGCTGATCCGGGACCGGGGCGTGGCGGTGGAGCAGCGGGAGTCCAACCCGGACGTGAGCTGCGTGGCCGCGCCCGTACGGGACCGGTCCGGGCGGGTCGTGGCGGCGCTCAGCGTCTCGGTGCCGATGATCCGGTGGAGCGAGGAGCGGTGCGCCGAACTGGCCGGGCTGGCCCGCAAGGGCGCCGACGAACTGTCCGCGCGGCTCGGCCACCGGGGGCAGCCGTGACCCGGGTCTGGGAGGTCGCCGTCGCCGCGCCCGCCCGGCTCGGCGAGGGACCCACGTGGGACGCCCGCGCCGGGCGGCTGATCTGGGTGGACATCCTCTCCGCCCGCGTCCACACCGTCGACCCGGCCACCGGCCGCCGCACCGTCCTGGCCACCGAACAGCACGTCGGCGCGGCCAAGCCCCGTACGCGCGGCGGGCTGGTCGTCAACCTGCGGGACGGCGTGGGCACGTACGACGCGGACGGCGCGTTCGCGTGGCTGTGCCGTGAGCCGGTGGCGGGGCGGCGCGGCAACGACGCGGCCGTGGCGCCCGACGGGTCGCTGTGGGCGGGCACCATGGCGTACGACGAGGCGCCGGGACGCGGCACGCTCACCCGGATCGCGCCGGACGGCGGCGCCACGCGTGTGCTGTCGGACGTCACGGTGAGCAACGGCACGGGATGGAGCCCGGACGGCCGGCGGATGTACTACATCGACACCCCCACCCGGCGCGTCGATGTCTTCGACGTCACGGACGACGGGCTGGTGACCGGCCGCCGTCCCTTCGTGGAGATCGAGGAGCCGGCGGGGACGGCGGGCTATCCGGACGGGCTGGCCGTGGACGCCGAGGGCGGTCTGTGGGTGGCGATGTTCGAGGGTGCGCAGGTACGGCACTACACGCCCGACGGGGTGCTGGAGCGGGTGCTCCCGATGCCGGTGGCCCGCCCCACGGCCTGCGCGTTCGGCGGCGCGGCGCTCACCGATCTGTATGTCACCACGGCGCGCGGCGGGCCGGGCGTGGCGCCGCTCGGCGGGTCGCTGCTGGTGGTGCCGGACGCCGGGCGGGGACTGGCGCAGCCCGAGTTCGCCGGATGAGGCCGCGCTCCCCGGCCGGGCCGACGCCCGTACCGGGTGGTGCGGGGGTGCCCGGTGAGGCGGACGCGCGGCAAGGAGAAGACGCGGGCATACGGGTCGGGCCGTCGGGTACACGGAGCGCAGTTGTTCACGGACGGTGGCGAACGAGGAGGCCCTGATGTTGCTGGCGCACCCTGCGGTACTGCGGGATCTGGTCGAGCAGTACGAGACGCTGCGGGTACTGGACGCGGCGAACGGGAGCCCCGAAGTCCGGCAGCGGATGGACGATGTGGCCTACACCCTGTGCGTGTCCACCGGCACCCGCGATGTCGACGCCGCGCTGATCGCGGCCCGGCACCGGCTGCCGGGCGCCCGGGTCGAGGACGACTCCGTACTCGCCGAGCTGCCCGGGGACGGCACCGGACACCCGGCGACGGCCGGGGAGGACGGCGGGGTGCCCGCCGACCGGGCCGGCGCGGTACTGCCCGCCGCGGCGGCCGGGGACGGGGCCGTGCTGCCCGCCGCGTGAGCGCCCCACGGAGGCGCCACGCCGGGCATCCCGCCCAGCCGGGGCCCCGCCGGACGACGGCGGGGCCCCGGCGCATGGGGGCACCCGGAAGAAAGTCGCGGCCCGCTGTCGATCCGGCCGGGTCCCGTTCGACGTCCTGGTGCGGGGGCGTTCCGCCGCACCGGGAACGCGACAGGATTTTGGACGAGGAGACACATGGACCAGCTGCTGCGAGTGATGAACTTCAACGTCTCACGTGACGGGATCGGCGCCGGGGAGCACCAGAGCCTGGAGACCCCGTTCGGCCTCCCCCGTCCCGAGAGGCTGTTCTCCTGGGCCGGTGCCACGGCCAGCTGGCCGATGCGCACCGAACCGGGCGGGAGCCGCGGCCTCGACGACTACTTCACGCGGGACTTCGCGCGCAACATCGGCGCCGAGATCATGGGCCGCAACAAGTTCGGCCCGCAGCGCGGGCCCTGGCGCGACCACGAGTGGCGCGGCTGGTGGGGCGACGAGCCCCCGTTCCACACCCCGGTGTTCGTCATGACCCATCACGAACGCCCTTCGTTCACGCTCTCCGACACCACTTTCCACTTCGTCGGCGGCGAACCGGCCACGGTGCTCGAACGGGCGCGGGAGGCGGCGCGGGGCAAGGACGTCCGGCTCGGCGGCGGGGTCACCACCGTCCGGCGGTTCCTGGACGCGGACTTGGTCGACACCCTGCACGTGGCGGTCGCGCCGGTGGAACTCGGTTCCGGTATCCGCCTCTGGGAGTCGCCCGACGAACTGCTCGACCGGTTCCACCTGGAGGTCGTGCCCAGCGCGAGCGGCGTCGTGCACCACCTGTTCTGGCGGAGGTGACACGCGGCACCGACGCGGCGGACCCGTGCGGGCACAGCGCTACGTACCGGTCCGCCGCTTGTTCCACACGTCGAAGCCGACCGCGGCCAGCAGGACCAGGCCCTTGATGACCTGCTGGTGGTCGGTGCCGATGCCGACCAGGGACATGCCGTTGTTCAGGACGCCGAGCACCAGCGCGCCGGTCACGGCGCCGAACACGGTGCCGACGCCGCCGCTCATGGAGGCGCCGCCGATGAACGCGGCCGCGATCGCCTCCAGTTCGAAGTTGATGCCGGCCTGCGGGGTGCCCGCGTTGAGGCGGGCCGCGTAGACGCAGCCGGCGAGCGCGGCGAGGACGCCCATCGTGACGAAGACCAGGAAGGTGACCCGCCCGTCCCGTACCCCGGACAGGCGGGCCGCCGCCCGGTTGCCGCCCAGCGCGTACACATGGCGGCCGACGACCGCGTCGCGCATCACGAAGCCCAGTCCGAGCAGCAGCGCGCACATGATCAGCAGTACGACCGGGACGCCGTGGTAGCTGGCCAGGGTGAGCGTGAACACCGCCACGGCCGCGGTGATGGCGGCGCACTTGGCCAGCCACAGGGAGCGCGGCAGCACTTCGAGGCTGTGCGCGGCCCGCCGCCGCCGGTCGCGCCGCTCGCGCAGCAGGAGCCCGGCCACCACCAGCAGACCGATCAGCAGGGTCGGGTTGTGGTAGCGGGTGTACGGTCCGGCCTCCGGGAGGAAGCCCTGGGCCAGGTCCTGGAAGGGGCCGGGGAAGGGGGACAGCGACTGCCCCGCCAGGACGATCTGGGTCGCGCCGCGGAACAGCAGCATCCCGGCCAGGGTGACGATGAAGGACGGTATCCCGACGTACGCGATCCAGAACCCCTGCCAGGCCCCGGCCGCCGCGCCGATGAGCAGGCACAGCAGCAGCGCGGGCAGCCAGTGCAGGTGCTGCTGGACCATCAGGACGGCCGCCACGGCGCCGGTGAACGCGGCCAGCGAGCCGACGGACAGGTCGATGTGCCCGGCCACGATCACGATCATCATGCCCATGGCGAGGATGAGGATGTAGCTGTTCTGCTGGACGATGTTGGAGACGTTGTTGGGCAGCAGCAGGGCGTTGCCGGTCCAGATCTGGAAGAGGACGACGATGGCCGCCAACGCGATGATCATGCCGTACTGGCGCAGGTTGCCGCGCAGCGCGGCCAGCAGCACGGCGCCGGCCGACGGGCCGGGACCGGTACCGGACGGCGGGCCCGCCGGGTGGTCGGCGGACGGTTGGACTGCGGTGGTCATGGCGGCCTCAGTTCTCGTCCGTGGGGCAGGGGCGGGGGGCCGGCGGTCCGGCGGGACGCGGCGGCTCGGCGGTCATCAGGCGCATCAGCGCCTCCTGCGAGGCCCGCGCGCGGGGCAGCTCGCCGGTCACCCGCCCGGCCGCCATCGTGTAGAGGCGGTCGCACAGGCCCAGCAGCTCGGGGAGTTCGGAGGAGATCAGCAGCACCGCCTTGCCGCGCGCGGCCAGCTGCCCGATCACCGTGTGGATCTCGTACTTGGCGCCCACGTCCACGCCCCGGGTCGGCTCGTCGAGGATCAGCACCTCCGGCTCGGCGAGCAGCCACTTGCCCAGCACCACCTTCTGCTGGTTGCCGCCGCTGAGCTGCCCGACGGGCTCGAAGACGGTGCGCGACCTGATGCCCAGTGAAGCGCGCAGCTCCTCGGCGGCGCGCCGCTCCGCGTGCCGGTCGACCACGCCGCGCCTGGCCAGTGCGGACAGCGCGGCCAGCGAGAGGTTGCGGTGCACGCTGTCCAGCAGGTTCAGGCCGTACGTCTTGCGGTCCTCCGTGACGTACGCGAGGCCGTGCGCCACCGCCTGCGGCACGGAGCGCAGCACGGCCGGCCGGCCGCCGAGCCGTACGGTACCGCCCGCGTACCGCCCGTAGGAGCGGCCGAAGACGCTCATCGCCAGCTCGGTGCGGCCCGCGCCCACCAGCCCCGCGAGGCCGACGATCTCACCGCGGCGGACGTGCAGGGACGCCCCGTCCACCACCTTGCGCCGGTGGTCGACGGGGTGGTGGACGGTCCACCGCTCGACGGCGAGCGCCGGTGCGCCCGCGTCCGGGCCCGCACAGCGTGTCCGTGGCGGGAAGCGGTGGTCCAGGTCGCGGCCGACCATGGCGCGGATGATGCGCTCCTCGGGGACGGACGGCGCGGCGCCGGGCCGGTCTCGTACGGTGAACGTCTCGACGGTGCGCCCGTCGCGCAGCACGGTCACCGCGTCCGCGACCCGCCGGATCTCGCCCAGCTTGTGCGAGATCAGCACACAGGCCACGCCCTGGTCGCGCAGCCGGCACACCAGGTCGAGCAGGTGGTCGCTGTCCGCGTCGTTGAGCGCGGCGGTCGGCTCGTCGAGGATCAGCAGCCGGACGTCCTTGGCCAGCGCCTTGGCGATCTCCACCAACTGCTGTTTGCCGACGCCGAGACCGTCGACGCGGGTGCGCGGGTCCTCGGCCAGGCCCACCCGCGCCAGCAGCGCGGACGCCTGCCGCAGCGTCTCGTACCGCCCGATGACGCCGCGCCGGGCCCGCTCGTTGCCGAGGAAGATGTTCTCCGCCACCGACAGGCACGGCACCAGCGCCAGTTCCTGGTGCACGATGACGATGCCGCGGCGCTCGCCGGCCCGCACGTCCCGGAACGCGCAGCGCTCACCGCCGAAGCGGATCTCACCGGCGTAACTGCCGTGCGGATACACCCCGCTGAGCACCTTCATCAGGGTCGACTTGCCCGCGCCGTTCTCCCCGCAGACGGCGTGGATCTCCCCGGCGCGCACCGACAGCCGTACGCCGTCCAGCGCGGTGACACCGCCGAACGTCTTGGTGATGCCGCGCATCTCCAGCACGGGGGCGTCCGCCCGCACGGCCCGGTGCCCGCTCACAGGGCACCGCCCAGGTCCGCGGCCTTCAGATAGCCCTCCTCGACCAGGATCCGGGCGTTGCCGCGGTCCACGCTGACCGGGTCGAGCAGGAAAGCGGGCACCACCCGCACCCCGTTGTGGTACGTCTTCACGTCGTTGACCTGCGGCTTCCTGCCGTGCAGCACTGCGTCGCCCATCCGCACCGCCTGCCGCGCGAGCTTGCGGGTGTCCTTGTAGACGGTCTGTGTCTGCTGCCCGGCCAGAATCGACTTCACGGCGGCCAGCTCCGCGTCCTGCCCGGTCACGACCGGGTACGGGCGGCCGGAACCGCCGTAACCGACGCTCTTCAGTGCCGAGATGACGCCGAGGGAGATGCCGTCGTACGGGGAGAGCACCGCGTCCAGCCGGGCCGTCCCGTAGTACTTGCTGAGCAGGTCGTCCATCCGCTTCTGCGCCGTGCCGCCGTCCCAGCGCAGGGTGGTCGCCTGGTTGAGCGCGGTCTGGCCGCTGCGGACGACGAACTGTCCGCGACGCAGGTACGGGCGGAGTTCGGCCATCGCGCCGTTCCAGAAGTACCGGGTGTTGTTGTCGTCGGGCGATCCCGCGAACAGCTCGATGGTGAACCGCTCGTCCGCGCGCGCTTCCAGCCGCAGCTTGTCGGCGATGTAGCGGCCCTGGAGGCGGCCGACGCGCGCGTTGTCGAAGGAGGCGTAGTAGTCGACGTCCGGGGTGCCGAGCACCAGGCGGTCGTACGCGATCACCCCGATGCCCGCCTCCTTCGCACGGCGCAGCACATCGGTGAGCGCGGAGCCGTCGATCGCCGCCACGACCAGCAGCCGGTGCCCCTTGGCGACCATGTTCTCCAGCTGCGCGAGCTGGTTCTCCACCCGGTCGTCGCCGTACTGGAGGTCGGCCCGGTAGCCCTTGGCCGCGAACTCGCGGACCATGTTGCGGCCGTCGGCCAGCCACCGCTCGGACGCCTTGGTCGGCATCGCGATGCCGACCGTGCCGCCGCCGGAGCCGCCGGGCCGGTAACGGCTGCCGCCCTTGGCCTCCTGGCCGCAGGCGGTCAGGCCGAGGGCGAGGGCGAAGGCCGTCGATAGGGCCGTGCGGCGCGGTATGCGCGCCGGCCCGGTCATTGGTCCACCTCGTCGGGTACGGGGAAGCGGCGCAGTTCGCCCGGCAGCCGGGAACCGGGCGGCGACATGCGGCCGTCGCCGCCGAGCCGGGCCAGCAGGTCCAGCACCAGCCGGCCGCGTCGCACCCGTTCGCGCGCACTGTCCAGGGCGGCGGCCCGCAGCTGGGCGCCGTACGGGTACAGCGCGGGGGAGCGGCTGAGGCCGAACTTCAGGTACAGCGGCGCGCCGCGCCGGACGAGCTGCGCCACGTCGTACATCCGCACATAGCCGCCGAGGTCGTCGGGCGCCTCGACGTAGAAGTCCATGGGGGCGCGGGAGACGCGGCGGATCTGGGTGAGCTGGTCGAGGGTGAGGTCGCTGGGCACGTTCAGGGAATCGGCACCGAGCCGCTCGTAGATCTCGTACGCCGCCGGGTTGACCGGTCCGATCAGCGCGGAGACCTTGAAGGTGGTGCCGGCGGGCAGGGTCCCGGCCGCGCGCAGCCGGTGCAGCAGCCACAGCACCCCCTCGTCGGCGACGAGCAGACAGCGCACGCCCAGACCGGTGGCGCGCAGCGCGTCCTCGACGCAGCCGGCCACCGCCTCCTGGCCCCGGGCGCGCGGCCCGGTGGCGCCGCCGACGTCCCAGGTGCCGCGCGGCCCGGTGAACAGGCACAGCTCCGTGCCGTGCGCGGCGCAGGCGTCGAGCATGTCGGTGATCTCGGTGTCGGTCAGCATCCACACGCCGCTGCCCTGGCTGACACGGTGGACGGGCACGCCGAGCCGCCCGGCCTCCTTGAGGACCGCGGACAGCACCTCCGGGCCTTCCACGGAGGGGATCTCGGTCCGCCAGGTGCCGCCGTCGGGGAACGCGTACGGGGAGGCGTCGGCGGGGTCGTCGGCGGGGGCGGCGTGGCCGAGCGGGGCGAGGGCGTGGCCGGCGGGGTGGCGGAAGGGGAGCGGGCCGGTGGTGGGGTGGGTGCGGGCTTCGGGAGGGGAGAGGGGGAGGGGGCCGGTACCGGGAGGGGAGAGGGTCATGAGGCTCCTCTGTTCGGGATATCGGACGATGTTCGGGACCGCGGGCGTGAGGCGGCCGGACTGTTCGGCGGCGCGCGGGCGCCGCCTACGCCCCCGGCCGCACCAGCACCTTCCCCACCTCCGGATCGCCGCCGCCCATCAGCGCCACGGCCTCGCCCCAGCGCTCCAGCGGGAGCGTGTGGGTGATCAGCGGCGCCGGGTCCAGCAGACCGGTGGTGAAGGCCCGTACGGCATGGGTCCAGGCGGCGGACGGCGCGCCGAAGACGCCGCGCACGGTGAGGTGGTCCGTGACCAGGCGCACCGGATCGAGGCCGCGGGCGGCGGAGCCCGGCAGTCCGACCAGGACCACCCGGCCGCCCCGGCGGGCGAGTTCCACCGCCGTCGCGGCGGTGCCGGGCGCGCCCGCGGTCTCCACCACCACGTCGAAGCCGCCGGGCCCCGGACCGGGGGAGCGGGCGCCGGTCGCGCCCATCGCCAGGGCCTGTTCGGCGCGGGCCCGGCGCGGATCGACGGCGATCAGCTCGGCGGGGGAGACGGCGGCCAGCAACCGTACGGCCAGCAGCCCGAGGGTGCCCGCGCCCAGCACCGCGATCCGCTCGCCGGGCACCGCGCGGGCGGCCAGCGCGGCAGCGGCGGCGACCGCGGCCGGTTCCAGCAGCGCGGCCGCACCGAGATCCGCGTCGTCGGGAAGCGGGTGCAGCAGCCGGGCGGGCACCACCAGGGTGTCCGCGAACGCGCCGGGCCGGGTGAAGCCGGTCTCGTCGTACGCGGCGGCGCACAGTGAGGTCTCGCCGGCCCGGCAGCGGTCGCAGGCCAGGCAGGTACGGAAGTTCTCGCCGACGACCTTGCGGCCGAGCAGCCCGGCCGGCACCCCGCCGCCGACCGCCGCGACCGTGCCCGCCCACTCGTGGCCGGGGACGAGCGGGTAGCGGACGTACGGGGCGGGCCGCCCGCCGTCGTACACCTCGCGGTCGCTGCCGCACAGGCCCGCCGCCGCTACGTGGATCAGCGCCTCGCCGGGACCGGGGGAGGGGGTGGGCGCGCTCACCAGGCGGTGCCGGACCGGGCCTTCGACGAGGACGGACCGGGTGCGCGCGGGCGCGTTCACCGGCGCCCGGCGCCCGCTTCGCGCCGCTCCCACCCTTCGGCCCACAGGTCGAAGCGGGCCGGCTGCTGCGGGAACTCGGCCGCCGCGTCGGTGTCCAGTTCGACGCCCAGGCCGGGCGCGTCGGGCAGGGTGAAGTAGCCGTCCACGACCTCGGGCGCGCCCTTGACCACGCGCTTGATGTCGGAGTCGGCGAAGTCGTTGAAGTGCTCCAGGATCTTGAAGTTGGGGGTGCAGCCCGCTAGTTGGAGGGAGGCCGCGGTCAGCACCCCGCCGCCGACGTTGTGCGGCGCGACCATCATGTAGTGCGTCTCGGCGGTCGCGGCGAGCTTGCGGGTCTCCAGGATGCCGCCGAAGTGGCCCACGTCCGGCTGGACGATGTCCGCCGCCTGCGACTCGAACAGCTCGCGGAACTCGATCCGGTCGTGGATCCGCTCCCCGGTCGCGATCGGCGTGTCCACCTTGCCGGCGACCTTGGCCAGCGCCTTCAGGTTCTCCGGCGGTACGGGTTCCTCCAGCCACGCCGGGTCGAAGGGCGCCAGCTCGCGGGCGAGCCGGACCGCGGTGGCGGGGCTGAACCGCCCGTGCATCTCCACCATCAGCTCGCGGTCCGGGCCGATGGCGTCCCGTACGGCCTCGATGAGCGAGACGGCGTAGCGGGTGGCGGCCGGGTCGAGTTCGAGGTGGCCGGTGCCGAACGGGTCGATCTTCAAGGCCCGGTAGCCGCGTTCCACCACGGCGCGGGCGGCGGCGTGGTAGCCCTCCGGTGTGCGCTCGGTGGTGTACCAGCCGTTGGCGTACGCCTTGACGCGGTCGCGCACCCGGCCGCCGAGCAGCTGCCACACCGGTACGCCGAGCGCCTTGCCCTTGATGTCCCAGCAGGCCGTCTCCACGCACGCGACGGCGGACATGACGATCTCCCCGGCGCGCCCGTAGTCGCCGTACTTCATGCGCCGCACCAGGTCCTCGACGGCGAACGGGTCGGAGCCGGTGAGGTGGTGGTCCGCCGCTTCGGCCAGGTAGCCGAGGAGGGCGTCGGTGCGGCCCAGCATGCGGGTCTCGCCGACGCCGGTGAGGCCCTCGTCGGTGTGGACCTGTACGTAGGTGAGGTTGCGCCAGGGGGTGCCGACGACCTGCGTGCTGATACCGGTGATGCGCACGGGAGCTGACCCTCCATCGTGTTCGATATTTCGTCACGCGTCCGAAATGGTGGCGTGACCGTAGTGAGGGTCGCCGGGCGGTGTCAATGGGGGCGCGGCGGGCCGCCGCCGTTCGGCCGGGGCCGTTCACGCGCGGTGTGGGGGACGGGTGTTGACGTGGCGGCGCGCGGGGCGCATTCTCCCTCGCAGGCCGGGCGGTATGCCGCACGGCGTTCGATATCTCGTACACGGTGTTCCGGTGCAGCCGTACCCGGCTGTCCCGTACGTACGCGGCTTTCCCGTACGCGGCTTTCCCGTACACAACGGAGTGGAGGGGTACCCATGGCGAGCGACGACCAGCGCCCGGGAGCGGTCCCGGGCGGGCCCGGACGAAGAACCGTGATCACCGCGCTGGGCGCGACGGCCCTGACCGAAGCGCTGCGCACCGGGGCGGCACCGTCCGCCGCGGCGGAACCTGGCCCCGCGCTGCCCGCCCCCGTCGCCCACTGGGCCT
This sequence comes from Streptomyces albofaciens JCM 4342, assembly GCF_008634025.1. Lineage (NCBI taxonomy): Bacteria > Bacillati > Actinomycetota > Actinomycetes > Kitasatosporales > Streptomycetaceae > Streptomyces > Streptomyces albofaciens. Next base: position 3,563,730 of record NZ_PDCM01000001.1, read on the forward strand.
TCGAGGAAGGCCGCGGCGGTACCGCCGCCGACAGTTCCGGCCACGGCCGCACCCTCACCCTGCGCGGCGGGGCCGCCTGGGGCGACGGCCACACCGGCCACGGCCTCGCCCTGGCCGGACGCGCCTGCGCCACCGCCGCCGGACCCGCCGTCGACACCGCGCACGGCTTCACCCTCACCGCCCGGGTCCGCCTCACCGCCACCGACGGCTTCCGTACCGCCGTCGCCCTCGACGGCACCGCCGTCAGCGCCTGCTACCTCCAACTGCGCGACGACACCCGGGCGTTCGCCTTCACCCGGCTGCCCAGGGACGCGGCCGACGCCAACGGCGCCGCCGCGATCGCCGGCGCGGGCTTCGCCCCCGAGGCGGGGCGCTGGTACCACCTCGCCGGCGTCGCCGACGCGGCGGCAGGCGTCTTACGGCTGTACGTCGACGGCGTACCGGAGGGCGAGGCGCCCGCCCCGGGAGGCTGGCGGGCCACCGGCGCCACCACCGTCGGCCGCGGCCTGTTCGCCGGTGCCGAGGCGGACCACTTCCAGGGCGCGATCGACGACGTGCGCTGCTACGACACCGCCCTGAGCGGCGCGCAGATCGCCCGGCTGGCCGGCGTGCCGGAGCGGGACACCACACCGCTGCTCACCGTCGACGCCCGCCGCCCCGGCCCCACCGTCCCGCCCCGGCTCGGCGGCATCTTCTTCGAGGACATCAACCACAGCGGCGAAGGCGGCCTGTACGCCGAACTCGTCAACAACCGCAGCTTCATGGCCGATCCCCGCACCCCGCTGCACTGGAGCGCCCTCGGCGGCGCCACGATCGCCCTGGACCCCACCGCGCCCCTCAACGAAGCGCTCACCCGGTCCCTGCGGATCACCGTGCGCGGCCCCGGCTCCGGCGCGGCCAACGACGGCTACTGGGGCATCCCCGTACGCCCTGCCACCACCTACCGCGCCTCCTACTACGCCAAGGCCGACGGCCGCACCGGCCCGCTCACCCTCGCCCTCACCGGCACCGACGGCACCGTGTACGCGCGGGCCGCCGCACCGGCCCCCGGCCGCGACTGGCGCCGCCACGACCTGACCCTGCGCACCCCGCCCACCGCCCCGACCACCACCGACGCGCGGCTGACCGTGACCACCGCGGGCGCCACCGGCCGCACGGGCACCCTGTGGCTCGCCCAGGTCTCGCTCTTCCCGCCGACCCACCGGAACCGCCCCAACGGCCTGCGCCCCGACCTGATGGCCGCGCTCGCCGCGCTGCGCCCCGCCTTCCTGCGCTTCCCCGGCGGCAACTACCTCGAAGGCAACGTGATCGCCGACCGCTTCGACTGGAAGAAGACCATCGGCCCCGTCGAACGGCGCCCCGGCCACCGCAACTCCGCCTGGGGCTACTGGTCCACCGACGGCCTCGGCCTGCCCGAATACCTCCAGATGGCCGAGGACCTGGACTGCGAGCCGGTGCTGTGCGTGTACGCGGGCTACTCGCTCAAGGGCGAGCACGTCACCGGCGAGGCCCTGCGGCCCTTCGTGCAGGACGCGCTGGACCAGATCGAGTACATCACCGGGCCCGCCGGCTCCACCTGGGGCGCGCGGCGCGCCGCCGACGGCCATCCCGCACCGTACCCGCTCAGGTACGTGGAGATCGGCAACGAGGACTGGTTCGACACCTCCGGCTCGTACGAGGAGCGCTACGCGGCCTTCCACGACGCGCTCACCCGTGCGTACCCGCATCTGAAGCTCATCGCGACCACCCCCGTCCGCAGCCGCCCCCACGACCTCATCGACGAGCACTACTACCGCTCACCCGCCGCCTTCGCGGCCGGCGCCCACTTCTACGACCGGCGCGACCGCGCCACCCCGAAGGTCTTCGTGGGCGAATGGGCGGCCCAGGAAGGCCGCCCCACCCCCAACCTGCGGGCCGCGCTCGGCGACGCCGCCTGGCTCACCGGCATCATCCGCAACAGCGACCACGTGGTGATGGAGTGCTACGCGCCCCTGTTCAGCCACGTCCGCGACAACACCTGGGCCACCAACCTCATCGCGTACGACGGCCTGACCAGCTACCACTCGCCCAGCTCCTACGCGCAGCAGCTGCTGCGCACCCACCGCGGCGACACCGTGCTGCCCACCGGGGTCCGCGCCCTGCCCGGCCTGAGCGCCGTCACCACCCGCGACACCCGGACCGGACGGCTGTACCTCGCCGTCGTCAACACCGGAGGCACACCGCGCACCACATCCGTACGCGTCGACGGCGTCCGGACCGTCGGCCCCGCCGGCCGGGCCGAGATCCTGTCCGGGCCGGGCCCGGAAGCGACCAACACGCTCGGCGACCCGACGGCGGTCGTGCCCCGGTCGGTGCCGCTGAACGGGCTCGGGACGCGGTTCACGTATACGTTCCCGGCGTATTCGGTCACCGTACTGCGGCTGTACGGAGGCTGAATCGCGCCTGTGCGGAGGGCGACGCCCGGCGGGCGGGCCGGTCCGCGGTCCGCCCGCCGGCTGCCCGACGGGCCGGGCCGCCGTCCGTCCTCAGCCGAGCATCGGGCCGTCGGCCGACGGCATGGGGGTGACCTTGCCGGGCGCGGGGACGGTGACCCGCACCGCCTTGCCGAAGTCGGTCAGGTTCATCGTCGCCGTGCAGCCGCCGGCGCCCAGCGGCCAGGAGAGCCGCGTACGGACGATCCGGCCGTCGCGGCCGACCCAGGCGTCCGCGTACACGACCAGCTCACCGATCTTCTGCCGCGCCCGGGCGATCTTCGTCCGGCCGCGCTCCGACATCCGCAGCATGATCGTCTCGTTGTCGAGCCGTCCGCGGTAGTGCACGGCCGGCCGCCCGCCGATCTGCTCCTCGCCCGCCTTCTTCGCCCCGCGCATCAGGGACACCTGCTTCAGGACGTGCTCGGGGTCGTTCAGCGGCGCCCGCAGGATCCGCTGGGCCTCCGCCTTGTCCCGGCGCACCGACCCCCAGGCACCGTGCTGGTCGGGGAACCCGCCGACGTAGACGGTGCCGCCGGAGAAGATCTGCTCCATCTCCGGCCCGCCCCCGGCGGCATCCGAGGCACGGCCCATGCGCAGCCCGGTCTTGAGCCGCCCCTTGGCGCCCGCCCAGTCGAAGTCGCCCTTGATGGTGAGGCTGTACATCGTCGTGGCGCCGTCGCCCATCTCGATCGTCTCGTCGATCCGGGCACTGCCCTTGACGGTGGCGGCCACGGCGGCCTTCACCGCCGCCCCGTGATCGACGTCGGGTGCCGGCGCGGAGGCGGACGCCTTCGGGGACTGCCCGGCCTTGTCCGCGGCCCCTCCGGAGCAGCCGGCGCACAGCAGGGCCGCGGCACCGAGCGGGATGAGGGCACGTCGCATGGTTTCTCCGAGAGGGATGACGACCGGTTCTCCGGCATATCGCCCATGCCGGGAAGGGGATCTTACGCGCGGCTTATCAAGCTGATGTGCGACGGGAGGGTGCCGGGCCGGGGAGCGGGGCGGGCGGCCGGGCGTCGAGGGGGCACCCCGCCCGATCCGCATCCAGGTGAGGGGCTTGCGGCACGTGAACGTGGCCGCGCACGACGCACGCACGCGTGCGCTCACAGCTCCGCCGTTCCCGGCGCACTCAGGCAGGTCGCCTCCCGCGCCGCGACGACGAAGGGTGCGCGGGCCGGCCCGGCACGTTCGAGAGGCCCCGGGTCCGTGCGGGGCCGGGAGGGCCCCGATCGGCCGAGTGCCCGGCCTCCCGCCCCCGGCCCGGGGCGCGGGGCGGGCGAGGCGAAACGATACTGGGGCAGAGCTGCGCGAGTCAGGAGTTCCGGGTCGTCCTCGGGAGTCGCCGTCGGACGGCGGCCGGGGCACGGTCGGCGAGTCGAAGGGGCGAAGCGATGGACGCACCGGTGCCGGAGTCCGCCGAGTGCCCGGAGGACCCGTTCGCGCTGCGCCGGGCGGCTTCGGCGGTGCTCGACGAGCGGGGCACGGTGACGGGCTGGAGCGGCTGCGCCGAGGACCTGCTCGGCCACCGGCCGCGGGACGTGCTGGGGCGGCGCGCGGACACCTTCCTGCTGCACGACGACGACCGGGCGGCCGCCGCGGAGGCCGTCGCCGCGGCCCGGCGCGACGGGGGCTGGTCCGGCGTCCTGCCGGTACTGCACCGCGACGGACACCGCGTCGAGCTGGGCTTCCGGGCCCGGCCCGTCGTCCGGGGCGACGACGCGTACGAGTGGTTCCTCGTCGCCGCGCCCGCGGCCGAGGTCGCCCAGTGGGAGATCGACCGGTCCGTACTGGAGGGCCTGTTCCGGAACTCTCCCATCGGGCTGTCCGTCCACGCCCCCGACCTGAGCATCCTCCGGATCAACCGGGCCATCGCGAGCATCAGCCGGCGTCCGGCCCCCGCGCACCGGGGCCTGCGCATGGCGGACTTCCTCGTCGGCCCGGACGTGGCCACCATCGAGGAGCGGCTGCGCAGGGTGCTGGAGACCGGCCGGCCGCTGATCTTCACCGAGCAGTCGTGCCGGCTGCGCACCGACCCCGGCCGGGAACGGGTGGTGTCGGTATCCGCGTTCCGGATGCGGGACTCCTCCTCCGGGGACGTGCTCGGCGTCACCCAAATGGTGGAAGACGTCACCGACCGGCACCGGGCCCAGCACCGGCTCGCCGTCCTCAACCGGGCGAGCGCCCGCATCGGCACCACGCTGGACGTCGCGCAGACCGCCCGGGAACTGGCCGAGGTGGCGGTGCCGGACCTCGCCGACGCGGTCTCCGTGGACCTGCTGGAGCCGGTCACCCGCGGCCAGGATCCCACCCGGGGGACGTACGTGCCCGTCCACCGTACGGCCGTACGGTCCGTCGTGGCGGAGGGCCTGGACGTCATGTACCCCGTCGGCGAGGTGTTCCGCTTCGCCCCGGGGACACCGCAGGCGCAGTGCCTCGCCGAGCAGCAGCCGATCCTCGAATCCGACCTGGGGCGCAGCACCGGCTGGTACATCCAGGACCCGGAGCGCTCGGAACAGGCCCTGCGCCTGGGCGCCCACTCGCTGATCGTCGTGCCGCTGGCCGCCCGCGGCCTCGTACTCGGGCTGGTGAGCCTGTGGCGGGCGGAGCGCTCCGAACCGTTCGAACGGGACGACCTCGTCCTGGCCCAGGAGTTCGTCTCCCGCGCCGCCATCTGCATCGACAACGCCCGCCGCTACACCCAGGAGCACCACGGCGCGCTGACCCTCCAGCGCAGCCTGCTGCCGCGCGCACTGCCCGAACAGCTCGCCGTCGAGGTCGCCCACCGCTACCTGCCCGCCGACCCCGCCGCGGGCGTCGGGGGCGACTGGTTCGACGTCATCCCCGTCTCCAGCGCCCGCGTCGCCCTCGTCGTCGGCGACGTCGTCGGCCACGGGCTGCACGCCGCGGCCACCATGGGGCGGCTGCGCACGGCGGTGCACACGCTCGCCGCCCTCGACCTCGCGCCCGACGAAGTGCTCTCCCACCTGGACGACCTCGTCAACCGCCTGGCCGAGGAGCAGGAATCGGCCGCCGGCGGCCCGGAGAGCCCGCAGGTCATCGGCGCCACCTGCCTGTACGCGGTGTACGACCCGGTCTCCCGCCGCTGCACCATGGCCCGCGCGGGCCACGTACCGCCCGCCGTGGTCGGCCCCGACGGCCGGATGACCCTCCCCGACCTGCCGGCCGGGCCGCCGCTCGGACTGGGCGGCCTCCCGTTCGAGTCCGCCGAACTCGAACTCGCCGAGGGCAGCCTGCTCGCGCTCTACACGGACGGGCTGCTGGAGGTCCACAGGCGGGACCTCGACGAGGGTCTGGCGCTGCTGCGCGGAGCACTGGAACAGCCCGCCTGCCGCCTGGAGGACAGCTGCAAGGCGGCGGTGGAGGCGCTGCTGCCGGTGCACCCGCAGGACGATGTCGCGCTGCTCCTCGCCCGTACGCGTGCGCTGCCGCCGGAGAGCGTCGCCACCTGGGAACTCCCCGCGGAACCGACCGCCGCGGCCGAGGCCCGCGAACTGACGTCCGCCACGCTGACCGAATGGGGCCAGGAGGAACTGGCGTTCACCGCCGAACTGGTGGTGAGCGAACTGGTCACCAACGCCTACCGGTACGGCGGCACGCCGATCACCCTGCGACTCATCCGCGACCGCTCCCTGATCTGCGAGGTCTCCGACCCCAGCAGCACCGCCCCCCACCTCAGACGCGCCCTCAGCACCGACGAGGGCGGCCGCGGCCTCCTCCTGGTCGCCCAACTCACCGACCGCTGGGGCGCCCGCCACACCCGCGAGGGCAAGACGGTGTGGACGGAACTGCCGTTGGGGGTGGGGGTGGAGGAGGGCTGACGCCGGATCCTTCTCGGTCGGCCGACGGGCAATTGCCGTTCGCTTCCGTCCTTTTACTTGCCAAGTTGGAAGGTAGTTGGCATCTTGGCAATACGGTGACGTGGTGCTCGTGGCCGTGCTGCTGATCGAGGGGGAAATGTGCGGGAGACGACCGATGCCGTGGACGCGTTGGGGCGGGCCGCCGCGGCGGAGAAGGCGGCGCGGTCGCGCAGCGGCTGGTACGCCCGGTACCTGTGGACCTTCGCAGCGGGTCAACTGGTGCTCGTACCCCTCGCCCTGCTGGGGCGCGGCCCGGTTGCCGCGCTGCTCTTCACCCTGGTCAACGCGGGGCTCGTCACCGGGCTCTCGGTGTACGCGGCACGGCAGCGCATCGTGCGACGCGGCTTCGGGGCGCGGCACGGACTGCTGATCGGCTCCCGGGCGGCGCTCTACGCCGTCGCGGTCCTCCTCGGGACAACGGTGTGCGCGGACAGCCGGGCCTTCGCGGCAGCGGCGGCCGTGGTGTGCGCGCTGCCGCTTGCCGTGGGCGCGTGGTTCGAAATGCGGAGGTCGTCGTGACGGCGCGGCGGAGCGAGGCCGGTCCGCCGGGCAGCCATCCCCGGCACGCGCTCGCCCCGCTGCTCAACTCGCCCGTGCGCCTGTCCGTGGCGGCGGCCCTCGCGCCGGTGGAGAAGGCCGAGTTCGCCCTGGTCCGGGACCTGGTCGAGGTGACCGACTCGGTGCTCTCCAAGCAGGTGGCGGCACTGGAGTCGGCGGGCTGGGTGGCCGTCGCCAAAGGCCGCGCCGGGCGCCGCCCCCGCACCTGGCTCTCGCTGACGGCCGAGGGGCGTGTGGTGTACGAGCGGCATCTGGCGGCGCTGAGGGCGATCGCGGAGGGGGCCGGAGGGCGATGGGCGGGGCCGGGCCGGGGGACCGCCGACGAAGGGACGGGCGGGTAGGCGGACAGACGGGCGGGGCCGGGGAGGGGCGTGGGTGCCGCCCGGGGCGGTGATCGCGGCCGTCGCCCGGCCGCGTTGTCAGACCCTTGTGTCACGATGACGGACATGAGCACACCTGGACGTACCCTGCCTCCCATGAACGCCGACGAGCGGACCACGCTGGAGAGTTGGCTCGACTTCTACCGCACCACTCTCGCCCTGAAGTGCGACGGCCTGACCGAGCCGCAGCTCCGCGAGGCGTCCGCGCCGCCTTCGTCGCTGACCCTGCTCGGCCTGGTCCGGCATCTGGCGGCGGTCGAGCGGTTCTGGTTCCGCAGGGCCCTGGCCCAGGAGGACGTACCGACGCTCTTCAGCTCCGACCCGGACGCCAGCTCCGCCAACAGCGGTTTCGACCTCGACGACTCGGCCACCTACGAGGACGCCCGGCGCATATGGCAGGCCGAGATCGAGCACGCCCGGAAGAACTGCGCTTCCCGCACGCTGGAGGACACCGGCACGTACCGGGGCGAGCCGGTCACCCTGCGCTGGATCTACACCCACATGACCGCCGAATACGCCCGCCACTGCGGCCAGGCCGACCTCATACGGGAGCGCATCGACGGCAGCACGGGCATCTGAGTCCGGTCCGGCGGCCCCGGAGCCCGGCAGCCGCGCGGTGCGGCGGGTTTACGTATACCGCGCGGCGGGCCGCGGTACGCAGACTGGCGCCGGAGCACCCGTCACCGCACCGCAGGCCGCACCGAGCGGAGGGCACCGTGACGAACGACTCGACGGCGCAGGACCGGCAGCTGCTGCACGACTACTCCCGCGAGACCCGCGACCCGTACGTCCAGCGGCTTCTCGCGGAGCTCCTCGGCCACGTCAACCGGGCGGGCTTCGAACGGACGGCGGGCGCGGGCGGCGGCAACACGCGCGACCTCGGCCAGGGCCGGTACGCCATCTCCTACGCCCACACACCGGACATGACCCGCACCGACCACCTCGCGGTGATGGTCCACGAGCTGACCCATGTCGCGGTCGGCCAGGCGTACGACTCCCGCATGCTGAACTTCCCGGTGCCCCCGCTCTCCGCGGCGGAGGAGGCCCGGGTGCGCAACGAGACACCCGGACGCGAGGAGGACTTCCAGAACGCCGGTCTCCGGCGGGCGGACGCACGGCGCCGCGACGCCTTCGTGGACCTGGTCGTGGGCAACGTCCAGCGGCTGCTGGACGAGCTGCGCGGCTCCGGCCTCCCGGCCGGACGGCAGCGGGCGGTACGGAGCAAACTGACCGACCACATGCGGGCCCGCCCGTACCACGAGTACGACGGCGTCCTCTCGCACGTGCTCGTCTGGGCCGACCTGGACGGAGTCGACCGGTCCTCGGCCTTCTACCGCAGCCTGACCGCGATGGTGGCGCAGGCGGCCGACTGGCGCGCGGCCGGTGACATCACCCTGCCCCGGCGCCGCCGCGGTCTGTTCCGCCGGATGGGGAGGGCGCTGGCCCGGGCCATGGGCATGTCCCGGCGGCGGTAAGGGGGAGGTGCGCAGACCCGCGGGGAGGGGGGAGAGGCGCATGAGGTGGGGGGGAGGCGCAGGGGACGGCTCACCCGAGGTCCGCCCGGTTCCTCCGCCGCAGCCACGAGTAAAGCCTTCCCCACGTCCCCGTAAGCCCCAGCCCATCCGCCCTCGCGCCCCGCCCTGCCCCCGCTCCCGCAAACCCGCAGATCACAGCCCTGATCGCGGCTTAATTGTCGTCCTCTTGCCCCGGATTGCGCGAGCCGACGGCCCGTCACGGCGAGGTTGACGGTTCGGGCACCCGAGGAACACCCTCGTTATATAGGTGCTCGATACAACTGACCCGTGGAGGTGTCGGGCCGCCGGGCCGCGCCGTGCCCGCGCACGCCGCGCGCCGTGTCCGGCGGACCGCCTTCCCGGGCCGGAGCAGGAGGACATGGCATGTGTGGTATCACCGGCTGGATTTCCTTCGATCGTGACCTGCGCTCCGAGCAGGAGACCGTGGACGCGATGACCGAGACGATGTCCTGCCGTGGCCCCGACGACCGCGGTACGTGGGTGCAGGGGCCCGCCGCCCTCGGCCACCGCCGCCTCGCGATCATCGACCTCCCGGGCGGCCGTCAGCCGATGACCGTGCACCGGGAGGACGGCAGCCCGGTCGTCATCGTCTACTCCGGCGAGGCGTACAACTTCGGCGAGCTGCGCGAGGAACTGACCGGCCGCGGCCACCGGTTCACCACCGACTCCGACACCGAGGTGGTCCTGCGCGGCTACCTGGAGTGGGGCGAGGCGGTCGCCGAACGGCTCAACGGCATGTACGCGTTCGCCGTCTGGGACGAGCGGCAGCAGCGGCTCGTCATGATCCGCGACCGGATGGGCATCAAGCCGTTCTACTACTACGAGACGCCCGACGGCGTGCTGTTCGGCTCCGAGCCCAAGGCGATCCTCGCCAACCCGCTCGCCGGGCGCACCGTCGGCCTCGACGGTGTCCGCGAGCTCTTCGCCTTCGTCAAGACGCCCGGCCACGCCGTGTGGGACGGGATGTACGAGGTCGAGCCCGGCACCGTGGTCACCGTCGACCGCGGCGGGCTGCGCCGGCACGTGTACTGGTCGCTGGAGACCCGTGCCCACGAGGACGACCGGGACACCTCCGTGGCCCACGTACGGTCGCTGCTCGACGACATCGTCCGCCGCCAGCTCGTCTCCGACGTTCCTCGCTGCACCCTGCTCTCCGGCGGACTCGACTCGTCGGCCATGACCGCGCTGGCGGCCCGTCAGCTCGGCGAGGTGGGGGAGACCGTCCGCAGCTTCGCCGTCGACTTCGTCGGCCAGACCGAGCACTTCGTGGCCGACGCGCTGCGTGCCACCCCGGACACGCCGTACGTCCACGACGTGGCCCGCCTCTCCGGCACCGACCACCAGGACATCGTCCTGGACTCGGACTCGCTGGCCGACCCCGAGGTGCGCGCGAAGGTCATCCGGGCGCGGGACATACCGATGGGCTTCGGCGACATGGACGCCTCCCTGTACCTCCTCTTCAAGGCGATCCGGCAGCATTCCACCGTCGCCCTGTCCGGGGAGTCGGCCGACGAGGTCTTCGGCGGCTACAAGCAGTTCTTCGACGAGGAGGCCCGCCGCGCCGAAACGTTCCCCTGGCTGGTCCACTTCGCCGAGCACTTCGGCGACGACGGCAGCGTCCTCACCCCCGCGCTGGCCGAAGCCCTCGACCTGCGCTCCTACGTCCAGGACGGCTACCGGACCGCGATCAAGGACGTACGGCGGCTGGACGGGGAGAGCGACTTCGAGTTCCGGATGCGCAAGATCTGCTACCTGCACCTGACCCGGTTCGTCCGCATCCTGCTCGACCGCAAGGACCGCGCGAGCATGGCCGTCGGCCTGGAGGTACGGGTGCCGTTCTGCGACCACCGGCTGGTCGAGTACGTCTACAACACGCCGTGGGCGCTGAAGTCGTTCGACGGGCGCGAGAAGAGCCTGCTGCGCGAGGCCACCGCCGATGTGCTGCCGAAGTCGGTGTACGACCGGGTCAAGAGCCCGTACCCGTCCACGCAGGACCCCAAGTACGCGGTCGCGCTCCAGCACCACGCCAAGGACCTGCTCGCCGACTCCTCGCACCCGGTCTTCGACATCGTCGACCGGGCCTGGCTCAAGCGGGCGGTCGAGCACGACGCGCCGCAGATCACCCAGGCCTCCCGCAAGGGCCTCGAAAAGACGCTGGACCTGGCCCTGTGGTTGGACATGTACCGGCCCAGCCTTACCCTTTCCTGAACCCGAACCGGGCGGCGCGATGGGCTGAGCGATGACAATCGGTGACGATGCGGCACTGCAACTGGTGATTTCCCTCCACCGGCTGACCCGGAGTCTGCGCAGAGCCGCGGCGGCCGGCGGCATCCAGCCGACCCAGCTCGCCGTGCTGGCCCTGCTGACCCAGCAGGGCCCTTCCCGGATCGGCGAGATCGCGGCCTGGGTCCCCTGCTCCCAGCCGACCGCGACCGCGGCCGTACTGGGCCTGGAGTCGGCCGGCCTGATCCGCCGCGAACCCGATCCCACCGACGGACGGGCCAGCCGCGTCCTGGCCACCGAACGCGGCGCGGCCGCGCTCGCCGACATCGCGCGCGGCGAGGCCGAGGTGCTGGCCAAGCGCCTCGCCTCGCTGCGTCCCGACGAGATCCGCCGCATCGCCGAGGCGGGACCGCTGCTGCGGCGGCTGGCGGAGGCGGCGGAGTGAGGGGCGGCCCGGTCGCGGACTGCTCCCGCTTCCAGCGGGTACGGGGCGCCGGGCGGTGAGATCGGGCGCGGTGGAACCCCGAAGCGGCGACCGGCACCGCCTTCACGCTCACCTCGGCGGCCGTCGCGGCCGTCCCGCCGCCGCGGCGGCGCTCGCCTTCCGTCTCCCCGCGTAGCGGCGGCAGGAGTACGGCCGTACACGGACCCGGCTCGTACGTACCGGGCATGGACCCCGCCCACCCGGGTACTCAAGCGGCGCACGTCCTGACCCAGTTGACGCAACAGCAGCTGCGGAAAACGCCGCACCGGAGGTACGCATGTCCAGCACTACGGTACGGGCCGACGAGGTGACCGCCCGGCTGCTGCCCGAAGTGACCGCGTTCATCGAGCGGCAGCTGGACGACTACCCCGACGCCTGCGGACCGCTGCGCACCACCGTACGGAAGGTGATCGACCGCGGCCGTCACGAACGCAACGAGACCGCCCTGCCGCTGCTGACCCACGCGGCCATCACCGGTGTCCCCGAGCCCGCCGTCCCGGTCGCCGCCGCCCACGTGCTGTGGTGGCGGGCCGCCAACGCCTTCGACGACATCGCCGACGGGCACGCGGACGCCACCCTGTACGGCGTCGGTGCCAGGCCCGCCCTGATGGCCGCCCTCGAATGCGGCCACGGCCTGCCGCTGCGCGCCCTCGCCGCCCTCGACCTCCCGGCCGCCCTGCGGGAGAGCCTGATCAGCGACTACCTCGACGGCTGGACCCTGACCAACGACGGCCGGATCAGGGACCTGGTCAACACCGTGGCGACGGTCGACCCGCAGTCCGTGCTGACGACGTACGAGCACAAGGGCGGCTCCGCGTACGCGATGGCCTGCGGCATGACCGCGCGCGTCGCCGGCTGCGCCGACGCCGTGACCGCGGCGTGGCGCGAGTTCGGGTACACGGTCGGCACGCTGCTGCAGTTCCGTATCGACGAGGAGGACCTGCGCGACGAGCGGGCGGACGACCTCCGCAACGGCATCGCCACCTACCGCCTGGTCTGTGCCGTACGGCGGCTCACCGGCGCCGAGCGGCGGCGGGCGCTGCGGCTCCTGGCGGAGGCGGCCGACAGCCCCGGCAGCCGCGCGGAGATCAAGGCCATGCTGCTGGACCCCGCCGTCCAGGCCGCCACACTCGCGACACGCGACAGCCTGCTCCGCCAGGCCCACGACCTGCTCGACCGGCTGGCCGTGCCCTCGCACTACACGGTGGCGCTGCGCGCCCTGGTCGACGCCGCGGCCAAGCCGGCCGCGGCGGGCCCGGGGACCGGCGGACGCACGACGGGAGCGTTCTGGGAGAGCCGCCCTCCGGCCGCCGCCGGCCACCCCACGCCGACCGCCCCCTGAGCCCAACTGCCGCCCGGTTGGGTGCCGTACGCCGCCCGCGAGCACCCTGGAGGTGCGAAGGCCCTCCGTGTCCTTCCCCCTTCCTCCGCGCCCTTCCCTATCAATGGAACACGTTCTACTGTGCCCCACGACCCATGAACCGACGGCCCGTCAGAAACGCCGGCCGACCCCGCGCGCCGAGCCCCTGTGCCGGCCGCGGGCGCCGCCCGGGCCGGTCGGGCGCCCGTCGGACCAGGAGGGGCCGTGCACCTCGAATACACCCCGGAACAGCAGCGGCTGCGGGCCGAACTGCGGGAGTACTTCGCCACGTTGGTCCCCGACGGCGCGTACGCGCGCCTCCACGGACCGGACGGCTCGGGCGGTCCGCCGGACGGGGACGCCCCGACCGTCCAGAAGCGCTTCTACCGCGCCACCATCCGCCGGCTCGGCGCGGACGGCTGGCTGGGGGTCGGGTGGCCCGAGGAGTACGGCGGGCGGGGGATGTCCCCGATGGAGCAGTTCATCTTCTTCGACGAGGCCGCGCAGGCGGGCGTCCCGCTGCCGCTGATGGCGCTGAACACCGTCGGGCCGACGCTCATGCGGTACGGCACCGACGAGCAGAAGGCGTACTTCCTGCCGAAAATCCTCTCCGGGGAGATCGACTTCGCGATCGGGTACAGCGAACCCGACGCCGGCACGGACCTCGCGTCGCTGCGCACCCGGGCCGTACGCGACGGCGACGCCTACCTCGTCAACGGCCAGAAGATCTGGACCACCAACGGCGACACCGCCGACTGGGTCTGGCTCGCGGTGCGGACCGCGCCCGTCGAGGACGGTGTGCCGCCCCACAAGGGCATCAGCCTGCTGCTCGTACCGACCTCCGCGCCCGGCTACTCCTGCACCCGTATCAACACCCTCGCCTCGCACGACACCACCGCCAGCTATTACGAGGACGTCCGTGTCCCGGTCACCCGCCGCGTCGGCGAGGAGAACCAGGGCTGGCGGATCATCACCAACCAGCTCAACCACGAACGGGTCACCCTCGCCGCCCACGGCACCATGGCGATCCGCGCCCTGCACGACGTCCGCCGCTGGGCCGCGGAGACGAAGCTGGCCGACGGGCGGCGCGTCATCGACCTCGGCTGGGTCCGCGGCCGGCTCGCCCGTACGCACACCCGGCTGGACGCCATGAAGCTGCTGAACTGGCAGATGGTGGACGCCCTCCAGCACGGCACCCTCACCCCGCAGGACGCCTCCGCCGTCAAGGTCTACGGCTCCGAGGCCCGCCGTGACGCCTACGCCTGGCTGATGGAGGTCCTCTCCGCCGCCGGGCCCCTGAAGGACGGCTCGGCGGGCGCGGTCCTCCACGGCGACCTCGAACGCGGCTACCGCTCCGCGGTCATCTTCACCTTCGGCGGCGGCAACAACGAGATCCAGCGCGAGATCATCGCGTGGATCGGGCTGGGGATGCCGCGGGTGCGGAGGTAGTGCCCGGCGCCGCTCCCCGGCCGCCCGGCGCCCCTCCAGCGCCCTACACCCCCCGTCCCCGCCCCGCCATACTGGGCGGGCGGGGCAGGGGCCGGGGCGCGGTGGGGACGGGGGCGCGGGCGGGCGATGGCGGAGAGCAGGCTGGTGCAGGGGCGTTACCGGTTGCTCGACCTGATCGGGCGCGGCGGCATGGGCGAGGTGTGGCGGGCGCGCGACGAGTCCCTGGGGCGGCAGGTCGCGGTCAAGTGCCTCAAGCCGCTGGGGCCGCGGCACGATCCGTCGTTCATGCGGGTGCTGCGGGAGCGCTTCCGGCGGGAGGCGCGGGTGGCGGCGGCCCTGCAGCACCGCGGCATCACGGTCGTCCACGACTTCGGTGAGGACGGCGGGATCCTGTTCCTCGTGATGGAGCTGCTCGACGGGCGCAATCTGAGCCAGCTGCTGGAGGACAACCGGCACGGCCCGCTGCCCGTGCCGGACTTCGCGGACATCGCCGAGCAGGTCGCGGCGGCCCTCGCGTACACCCACGAGCAGTCCGTCGTGCACCGCGACCTCAAGCCCGCGAACATCGTGCGGGTCGCCGACGGGACGGTGAAGATCTGCGACTTCGGGATCGCGCGGCTGGGCCACGACATCGGGTTCACCGCCCGGCTGACCGGCACCGGCATCGCGATGGGCACACCGCACTACATGTCGCCCGAGCAGATCGGCGCCGGTACGGTCGACCACCGCAGTGATCTGTACTCGCTGGGGTGTGTGCTGTACGAACTGGCCACGGGCGTGCCGCCGTTCGACCTCGACGATGCCTGGGCGGTGCTGGTCGGACATCGCGACACCGCGCCGGAACCGCCGCGCGTCCGCCGTCCCGACCTGCCGGAGGCGTACGAGCGGCTGGTGCTGGACCTGCTGGAGAAGGATCCGGAGGACCGGCCGCGGGACGCCGCCGAGTTGGTGAAACGACTTGTCTCGGCCAGGCGGTCGCCGGAGCCGCTTGCCGCGGGGGAGGGCGGGCCCGCGGGGAGGACGCCGACGCGTGCCGTCCGTCCCCTGCCGTCCTGGACCCGGGGGATGACCGTCGGAACCCCGGCCGCTCCCCGGGCGCGGAAGGAGAGTCCCGCCGACCGGACCTCCGGGCTCACCGGAGCGTGGACCAGCGGGCTGCCGCCGCTCAGCCGTGAAACCCCGGCGCCGTACGTCTCCGAGCGGCCCGTGCCGTCACCCGAACACCTCGCCGCCCTGGCCGCCCGGCACAACGCCGGGCTCAGCCTCGGGCGGCTCGGCCGCTGGGCGGAGGCGGGGGAGGTGCACCGCGCGGTCGCCGCCGAGCGGGAGCACGCGCTCGGGCCGGACCACCCCGACACCCTCGCCAGCCGGTTCGAGGTGGCCGTCACCCTCGCCCGGTCCGGGCGGCCCGCCGACGCGCTGCGCGAGTACGAGCGGGTCGCCGCCGGGCGGGAGCGGAGCCTGGGGCCCGATCACGCGGACACCCTGGCCGCGCGCCAGGAGACGGCGTACGCGCTGGGGCGGCTCGGGCGGCACTTCGAGGCGCACCAGGCGTATGTGTCCGTGCTCGCGGCCCGGGAGCGGACGACGGGCCCCGATCACCCGGACACCCTGCGCTGCCGGCACAACCTCGCCTTCAACCTGAGCCGCCTCGGCCGGCTGGAGGACGCGTACCGGATGGCCGGGGACGTGGCGTCGGCGCGGGCCCGGGTGCTGGGGCCGCAGCACCCGGACACGCTGGTCACGCGGTACGAGGTCGCGTACCTGCTCGGGCAGTTGGGGCGGTGGGCGGAGGCTTTGCGCACGTACCGGGAAGTGGCCGTCGACCGTGCCCAGGCGCTCGGGCCGGGGCACCCCGACACCCTCGCCGCCCGGTACGAGGTCGGCATAAGCCTCGGGCGGCTCGGCCGCAGCGGCGAGGCGCTGGAGCTGTACCGGGATCTCGCCGAGGCCCGTACGGCCGCGCAGGGGCCCGCCGACCCGGAGACGCTGCGGGCCCGGCACGGCCTCGGCGTCAACCTCGGACGCCTCGGACGCTGGGAGGAAGCCTTGGCCGAGGCCCGGTCGGTGGCCGCACTCCGCGAACAGGTGCTGGGCGCCGGCCACCCCGACACGCTCGTCAGCCGCCGGGAGATCGCCGTGGCCCTGGGCTGGCTGGGCCGCTGGCCCGACGCGCTGGCCGTCTACCGGCAGGTGGCCGCGGCCCGCGAACGGGTGCTGGGCGCCGACCACCCGGACACGCTGGCCAGCCGCGGTGACGAGGCCCAGTGCCTGGAGCAGCTCGGGCGCTCCGCCGAGGCGGTGGCGCTGTACCGGCAGGTCGCGGCACTGCGGCAGCGGCGTACGCCGGGCCGGGGCTGAGGGCGGGCCGAACGTACCCCGCGCGCCCGGCCCGGCGTCCGCTCACCGCCGCGGGTGCACCCGGTAGAGCACCGTCGCGTGCGCCGGTACCCGTACCGAGATCTTCCCCGCGGTCCGGGTCGTGCGCCCGGTGTTCAGATCGCGCAGTTCGTAGGCGCGGACCTTCGGCAGGCCGGCCGTCTTCGCCGTGGTGGTGAGCGTCTGCGCCGAGTCGCCGGAGTTGAAGAGCGCGACCGCGTGGTCCCCGTTCCGCAGCGGCTTGGACAGCACGTCGTAGCCGGTGCCCTGCTGGACGACGCGGCCCTGGACGCCCTTCGGGTCCTGGTCCACGGCGATGACGTCCCGGTTGCCGAGCACTTTGAGGGCGGCCGGGGAGATCTTCGTCAGGTCGGTGCTGGAGATCAGCGGCGCGGCCATCACGGCCCACAGCGACATCTGGCTCTGGATCTGCCGGGTGGACAGACCGGAGTCGCCGGCGAGCAGGAAGTCCGGGTCGTTCCAGCGGCCCGGCCGCTGGAAGGGCGCCAGCTTGGCGTTGTACGCGTAGTTGTACTTGATCGAGGACCACTTCCTGGCGCCGCTGTGGTTCTCCACCGCGATGTCACGGCCCTCCCGCCACAGGTTGCCGACCTGCGAGGACCAGCGGATCACCCGGTGCCAGACCTGGTCGCCGTCGTACTGGAAGTAGGCGGGCGCCGAGACCGAGAAGACGATGTCGCGGCCGGTCCTGCGCAGGGCCTGGCTGACCGCGCGGTAGGCGTCGTGGTACGTCTGCTCCTTGGTCCGGCCGGGGGCGGTGGACAGGTTGCACCCGTCCATCTTCAGGTAGTCGACCTTCCACTTGGCGAAGAGGTCGGCGTCCTGCTGGTAGTGGCCGAAGCTGCCGGGGTACTTCTCGCACGTCAGGTGGCCGACATCCTCGTAGATTCCGAACTTCAGGCCCATCCGGTGCAGTTCGCGGCCCACGTACGCCATGCCGCGCGGGAACCTCGCCGGGTCCGGTACGAGGTTGCCCCTGGCGTCGCGCTGCTTGCTCATCCAGCAGTCGTCGACGGTGACCGTGTCGTAGCCCTTGGCCGCCAGACCGGACTTCACCAGGGCCCGCGCGTTGTCGAGGATCACCTTCTCGTTGATGTCGCACATGTAGTACGACCAGTTGTTCCAGCCCATCGGGGGTTTCGGGGTGAGGTTCGGGTAGACCGCCGCGGCCCGCGCGCCGTCCGCGTCCGCCGCCGTGGGGAGGGCGGCGGCCGGGACGGCGGCGGTCGCGGACAGGGCGCCCGCCGCGCACAGGGCGGCGGTGCTCAGACCGATCAGGGTGCGTCTCGGGGAACGCGGAGCCGACGCATCGCGCACAGAGGACCTCGTGGGGGGAGAGAGCGGGCCGATACAACGCATCGTCGGACCGTAGGAACGTAGGAGCAGGGGGGCAAGCAGCCGCGCCCGCCGGTGCCCGGAATTCAACCGTCCGTACCTGGCGGCAGGGGGCGACGCGTGTTACCAAGGGGCATGCCGGAACGGACGTTCTATGACGCGGTCATCGTCGGCGGCGGGCACAACGGCCTGGTGGCCGCCGCCTATCTCGCGCGCGCCGGGCGCAGTGTGCTGGTCCTGGAGCGGCTGGACCACACCGGCGGCGCCGCGGTCTCCACCCGGGCCTTCCCCGGCGTGGACGCGCGGCTGTCCCGCTACTCGTACCTGGTCAGTCTGCTGCCGCGGAAGATCGTGCGGGATCTCGGCCTGCGCTTCGCGGTCCGCAAGCGCTCGGTCTCCTCGTACACCCCGGCCGTGCGCGGCGGCCGTGACACCGGGCTGTTCGTCGGCTCCGACGAGGGCGCCACCCGCGCCTCGTTCGCCCGGCTCACCGGCTCGGACCGGGAGTACGCGGCCTGGCGGCGCTTCTACGGGACGACGCGCCGGGTCGCGGAGCGGGTCTTCCCCACGCTCACCGAACCGCTGCCGACGCGGACCGCGCTGCGCGCCCGTATCGACGACGCGGCGGCCTGGGAGGCGCTGTTCGAGCGGCCGCTCGGGGAGGCGGTCGAGGCCGCGTTCGCCGACGACCTGGTGCGCGGCGTTGTGCTCACGGACGGGCTGATCGGCACGTTCGCGCACGCCCACGACCCGTCGCTGGCGCAGAACCGGTGCTTCCTCTACCACGTGATCGGCGGCGGCACCGGCGACTGGGACGTGCCGGTCGGCGGGATGGGCGCGCTGACCGACGCGCTGGCCGCCGCCGCCCGTACGGCGGGCGCCGAGATCGTCACCGGCTGCCCGGTGACCGGGATCGCCACGGACGGCAGCACGGCCGAGGTGACCTGCGCCGAAGGCACGGTCGGCGCGCGCCATGTGCTGGTCAACGCCGCCCCGCACACCCTGGCCGGGCTGCTCGGCGAGCGGCCGCCCGAGCCCGCCGAGGGCGCCCAGCTCAAGGTCAACATGCTGCTCACGCGGCTGCCCCGGCTGCGCGACCCGGACGTCGATCCGCGCCTCGCCTTCTCCGGTACCTTCCATGTCGCCGAGGAGTACGGCCAGTTGGAGACCGCCTACCGGCAGGCGGCGGCCGGCGAACCGCCCGCCGTACCGCCCTCGGAGATCTACTGCCACTCCCTCACGGACCCCACCGTCCTCGGCACCGACCTGGTCCGCCAGGGCTGCCAGACACTCACCCTCTTCGGCCTGCACACCCCGGCGCGCCTCTTCACGGAGGACCACGACGCCACCCGGGAGCGCCTGCTCGCGGCGACCCTCGCCCAACTGGACGCCGTCCTGGCCGAACCGCTCACCGACTGCCTGGCCACCGACGCGGACGGCCGCCCGTGCATCGAGGCCAGGAGCCCGCTCGACCTGGAGCGCGACCTCGGGCTGCCGGGCGGCCACATCTTCCACCGGGACCTGGCGTTCCCGTACGGCACGGAGGCCGACGGGGACGACGTGGCGGCCCGGTGGGGTGTGGCCACCGGGCACGCCAATGTGCTGCTGTGCGGTGCGGGCGCGGTCCGGGGCGGCGGGGTGAGCGGGATTCCCGGGCACAACGCGGCCATGGCGGTGCTGGAGCGGGGGTGACCGGCCGACCGGGGCTGGAACGGGTGTGGCCCGGCCGCCGGACCACTTCCGTACACGGCCGTACGCATCAGGCGGCCCCCGCCGGCCCCCGCCCCCGCCCCCGCAGCCCGGCCGCCCGCACCGCGCCCGCGGCGGCCCGTACGGCGCTGTTGATCGCGATCTCACCGCGCATGCCGGGCGCCGCGACCTGGTCCCCGGCCAGGAACACGCCGTTGCCGCGGTCGACGGCCGGCCGGTCCCGCCAGGTCAGCCCCGGCAGGTCCAGGGCGCCGGTGCGGCCGCGCGCGGTGCCCTGCCGCCGCCACACCACACGGTCCCGCCACCCGGGCACCGCCAGCTCGGCGAACCGTTCCAGCCGCCGCCGCGCGTCGGCCGGGCTCTCCCCGGCGCGGACCGGCATGTCCAGCTGGAACAGGGACGTGCCGCGCGGCGCGGTCGTCGGGTCCTGCATCGAATAGCTCTCGTGGAAGCCGCCCGCGTCCAGGTCGAAGGCGAGGAACCGGTCGTGCCCGCCGCGCGGGACCGCGAGGTCCAGCAGGACGCAGTGGCCGCTCTCCCAGCGCAGCGAGTCGTCGCCCAGAAGAGCGCGGGCGGAGGAGAGTTCGGTCGCGATGATGGTGGGGTGCGCCGGGAGTTCGGTGACCCGTGAGCCGAGTTCGACGCGTACGCCCAGCTGCCGGGCGCGGGCCGCCAGCCGGTCCACGACCGCCTGCCAGCCGCCCACCACCCACCGCACGGCCGGCACCCCGGGCGCGAACACACGGCGCAGCAGCCCCCACACGAAGGCCGCCGACAGCCGGCCGGTGTCCGCGTCGTACGTCACCACGGCGATCGCGTTGGCCGCGGCGCGCGCCGCCTCCTCGCCGAAGTGCCGGGACGCCCAGCTGTGGAAGTCCTCACCGACGGGCGCGGTACGGGACCGGCCCACCGTGATCATCCGGAGGAAGCCGGCCGGCGGCCGGAGGGTGCGCCGCCCGTCCCGTACGAAGGAGACCCGCAGCAGGTCGCGGGCGGACGGGCGGCCCAGCCGGCCGGTCAGGCCGCGTTCGGCCAGCCAGGTCCAGTGCGGGCCGTCGCAGTAGAAGACGTGCGGCCCCTCGTGGGCGATGTACGGCGCGGCCGTGGCCCGGCCCCGCCCGCCCGGCGAGCCGTGCGCCTCGTGCAGCGTCACCGCCGCTCCGGCCTCGGCGCAGGCGATGGCGGCCACCAGGCCCGCCGTACCGCCGCCGACGACGGTGATGTCCGTGCGCATGATGTGCCTCCCGGTGCCGGCCCGCTGTGCGGGTGCGTCTTCTTCGTGCGCGTGCTCGTCCCTCCGGACGGATGCGGGCACCACGCGTGTGACACGGCGGCGCGCACCGCGCCGGCACTTTTACTGACACGGCATCAGAAAATCTCTTCCCTCGTACGGCGCCCTGCGGCATCCTGCGGCCATGCAGACGGAGCTGAGCAACCGGCTGGGAGTCGAGCACGCCGTCTTCGGGTTCACCCCGTTCCCCGCGGTCGCCGCCGCGATCAGCCGGGCCGGCGGCTTCGGCGTGCTCGGCGCGGTCCGCTACGCGGCGGCCGAGGAACTGGCCCGCGACCTGGAATGGATCGACCGGCACACCGGCGGCGCGCCGTACGGCCTGGACGTGGTGATGCCCGCCAAGAAGGTCGAAGGCGTCACGGAGGCCGACATCGAGGCGATGATCCCGGAGGGACACCGCCGCTTCGTCGCCGAGACCCTCGCCAAGCACCAGGTGCCCGAGCTGCCGCCGGGCGAGGCGTCCGGCTGGCGCATCACGGGCTGGCTGGAGCAGGTCGCCCGCGCGCAGCTCGACGTCGCCTTCGACTTCCCGGTCCGGCTGCTGGCCAACGCGCTCGGCTCACCGCCCGCCGATGTCGTCGAGCGCGCCCACGCACACGGCATCCTCGTCGCCGCGCTCGCGGGCAGCCCCCGGCACGCCCGGCACCACCAGGACGCCGGGATCGACATCGTCGTCGCGCAGGGCTACGAGGCCGGCGGCCACACCGGGGAGATCGCCACCATGGTGCTCACACCCGAGGTCGTCCGCGCCGTGGACCCGCTGCCCGTCCTCGCGGCCGGCGGCATCGGCACCGGCGAACAGATCGCCGCCGGGCTGGCGCTGGGCGCCCAGGGCGTCTGGCTCGGCTCCGTATGGCTGACCACCGAGGAGGCCGGGCTGCACTCCAGGCGCCTGACCGAGAAGCTGCTCGCCGCGGGCCCCGGCGACACGGTCCGCTCCCGCGCGCTGACCGGCAAGCCCGCCCGCCAGCTCCGTACGGCGTGGACGGACGCCTGGGACGACCCCTCGGGACCCGATCCGCTGCCGATGCCGCTGCAAGGGCTGCTGGTCGCCGAGGCCGTCTCCCGCATCCAGAAGTACGAGGTCGAGCCGCTGCTCGGCACGCCGGTCGGCCAGATCGTCGGGCAGATGAACTCACAACGCAGTGTGCGGGCGGTCTTCGACGACCTCACCCGCGGGTTCGAACGGGCCGTCGACCGCATCAACCGCATCGCCGGACGTGGCTGAGCCGAGGAGGACACGCATGTCGGCATCCATGGCGTCACCATCCCCGAACGGCTTCTGGGCGCAGGCCGCCGCCGACCCGGGCCGTACGGTCCTGATCGCGCCGGACGGCGGGGAATGGACCGCGGCCCGGCTGCACGCCGCCTGCAACCGTCTGGTGCACGGGCTGCGTGCCGCGGGCCTGAGGCGCGGCGACGCCTTCGCGGTGGTGCTGCCCAACGGCGTCGAGTTCTTCACCGCCTACCTCGCCGCCACCCAGGCGGGCCTGTATCTCGTACCGGTCAACCACCACCTCGTCGGCCCGGAGATCGCCTGGATCGTCGCCGACTCGGGGGCCAAGGCGCTCATCGCGCACGAGCGGTTCGGCGACGCCGCCCGGGCCGCCGCCGACGAGGCGGGACTGCCGCCGGAACAGCGGTACGCCGTCGGCACGGTGGCCGGTTTCCGGCCGTACGCGGCGCTCCTCGACGGACAGCCGGAGACCCCGCCCGGGGACCGTGCCCTCGGCTGGGTCATGAACTACACCTCCGGCACCACCGGACGCCCCCGCGGCATCCGCCGCCCCCTGTCCGGCCGCCCGCCCGAGGAGTCCCACCTCGGCGGCTTCCTCGGCATCTTCGGCATCCGGCCGTTCGACGGCAACGTGCACCTGGTGTGCTCGCCGCTCTACCACACGGCCGTGCTCCAGTTCGCGGGCGCGTCCCTGCACATCGGGCACCGGGTCGTCCTGATGGACAAGTGGACGCCCGAGGAGATGCTGCGGCTGATCGACACGTACCGCTGCACGCATACGCACATGGTGCCCACCCAGTTCCACCGGCTGCTCGCCCTCCCGGAGGAGGTGCGGGCGTGCTACGACGTGACCTCGATGCGGCACGCCATCCACGGCGCCGCGCCCTGCCCGGACCACGTCAAGCGGGCGATGATCGACTGGTGGGGGAGCTGCGTGGAGGAGTACTACGCGGCGAGCGAGGGCGGCGGCGCGTTCGCCACGGCCGAGGACTGGCTCAAGAAGCCCGGTACGGTCGGCCGGGCCTGGCCGATCAGCGAACTGGCGGTCTTCGACGACGACGGCAACCGGCTGCCGCCCGGCGAACTGGGCACCGTCTACATGAAGATGACCACCGGCGGATTCAGCTACCACAAGGACGCCGACAAGACCCGCCGGAACCGCATCGGGGACTTCTTCACCGTCGGCGACCTCGGCTACCTGGACGCGGACGGCTATCTCTTCCTCCGCGACCGCAAGATCGACATGATCATCTCGGGCGGGGTCAACATCTACCCCGCCGAGATCGAGTCCGCCCTGCTCGCCCACCCCGCCGTCGCCGACGCGGCCGCCTTCGGCATCCCGCACGACGACTGGGGCGAGCAGGTCAAGGCCGTGGTCGAGCCCGCCGACGGGTACCCGGCGGGCCCGGCCCTCGCCGCGGAGATCCTGGAGCACTGCGCCCAGCGGCTGGCGGGCTACAAGTGCCCCAGGTCCGTCGACTTCACCGCGGCCATGCCGCGCGACCCCAACGGCAAGCTCTACAAGCGGCGGCTCCGCGACCCGTACTGGACGGGCCGGGAGCGCGCCGTGTGAGGTCTTCCTACCGCTGGCGCACGTGCTCCACCCGCAGCTGCGGCGAGGCGAGCACGTCCCGCTCGCAGAACCGGGACCGGATCATCCGGCCCGCCGCGTACAGCTCGGTCTGGTCGCTGTAGTGCGGCGAGCGCGGGTTGGCGGACTGCGAGTACGTCAGCAGCGTACGGGCGTTCACCGGGCAGCCGTGGTCCGCGAAGCCCACCGCCTGGATGTAGCTGGAGCCGTGCCGCACCTCCGTGTAGCCGCCGCCCGCCGGGTCCCACCGGCCCACGGTCATGTTCCAGACGCCCAGCCCGTCCACGCCGCCGCTGACCGGGATGCGCTTGCCGTTGCGTACGACGAACTGGTGCTCGCCAAGCGGTGCGGCGAGCGGGATGCGCGCGGCGCGCAGCTCGGACACGGCGTCGGCGAGCGCGGTCGCCAGGCCCGGGGCGGCGGTGTTCAGGGTGCGCGGGGTCCGCACCGGATCATCCGGGTCGAAAGGCGTCTTCCACAGATCGGCCTGCGGCACCGTGTCGGTCAGGCGACGCCAGAACCGGTCGAAGAGGAGCGCGCCCTTGCTGTCCGTCCGTACCGTACGGTCCCAGGCGGCCATCACCCGGCACGCCTCCGACACGTCCACGGCCTTGCCGTCGCTGCCGGTCGCCGTGCCCCCGGGAAGCGCGGCGCAGGCCCGCGCGGTGTCGGCGGCGGCCAGCTCACCGGCGGGCACCCGGTTGGTGAACTGCTGACGCTGGAGATCGGCGAGGGTCAGGCCGCCCCGGTCCGCCAGGGCGGACACGTCCTCGACGGCGCCGCGCGTCCGCAGGGAGCGCGGGGTGCCGATGTCGCCGAAGACGCGCGGGTAGCCCGTCAGGGGCCGGTCCGCGTTGGCCAGCCAGGCACTGTCGTTGGAGTTCTCCGCGTACGGGGCGTCCGTGAGCGTGGGCATCGCGGACGGGCCGAAGATGCCGGGCTGTACGGCGTCCCGGTCGCGGCCCGGCGCGCAGCCGGAGCGCGCGCCGTCCAGCACGGCCAGGCCGGTGGCCGGGTACAGCACCCGCCCCAGCGCCGTGGAACACCGCTCGGCGAGGTCGTCGGTGATGCGCGGCACCACCTGCGACTGGGTGTAGAGGGTACGGCCGGCCGAGTCGGCGGCGACGGTGTTCACCCAGGGCAGGCCCTGCGTCCGGCGCAGCGCGCGCTGCACGCCCGCCACGTCGCGGGCCTTGCCCAGGCTCAGCGAGGCGTCGAACATGCGCAGCTGCGCCGCGTTGGGGTCGCCCAGCGCGTACGCCGTACGGTCCGTCCACGCCAGGTCGAGGTCACCGTACTCGGTGACGACCGGCCCGTAGCGCGTCCACCACTGCGTACGGACCACGTCCGGGCCGCCCTCGACCGGGACCGTCACCGTCCGCCGCGTCATCCGCTCCGGCTTCCCGTCCACCAGGTACGAGGTCGGGTCGCCCGGGGCCAGGGTGAGCTGGTGGAAGTTCATGGGCACGCCGGTGGCGACCGTATGGCTCCAGGCGATACGGGAGTTGTGGCCGATGGAGGGGGTGGGGGCGCCGAGGAGCAGGCCGCCCGCCACGTCGAGTTCGCCGGGGATGGTCACCTGCGACTGCCAGAAACGGCGGCCGCCGGACCACGGGTAGTGCGGATTGCCCAGGAGCATGCCGTGGCCGTCGGCGGTGGTGTCACCGCGGAAGGCGACGGCGTTCGAGCCCAGGCCCCCGGTGGCGCGCGCGAGGCGGGAACGGACGGACGCCACGGACTTCCGGGCACCCGGCCGCGCGCTGGGGGTACGCGAGCCGGTGGCGGGCGGCCGGGCCGCGACGATGCTGTCCACCGAGTCGGCCTGCCCCGCCGTGATCACCAGGGCGTACGCGCCGGCCGCCACGTCGGCCTGGGTGACCGGCTTGACCCACTCCTTGCCCGCACACGCCGGATCGGTGATCTTCCGCTGCGCCAGCCAGGCGTTGTACCCGGCCGCCCAGCCGCGCATCAGGTCCTTCACCTCGTCGCCGGGACCGGCGGGAGCGGGCTGCCGCAGCAGCTTCTCGACGGTGCCGGCCTGCCGCACCCCCTTGAAGAAGAGGTCGCTGGCCAGGTTGGTGCTCGCGGAGGAGTGCGTACCGTCGGGGCGGCCCGCGGCACCGAAGTACCGGGAGCGTTCGCCGCGCAGGGTGACGAAGCCGTCGGCGAGCGTGCAGACCTGGTCGGCGGCCTGCGCCCAGCCCACGCCGAAACCCAGGTCGGGGTAGTCGCCGGCGACGATGTGCGGAATGCCGTACTCGGTGTAGCGGATGTCGGCCGAGAGGCCGCCGCCCGACGGGTGGGACGCTGCGGCGGCGGCCGTGCCCGGGGCGGGCGACAGCGCCGCCGCGGTCAGCAACACCACCCCGGCCGCGGCGAGTCTTCTGAATCGGTCGCGCATATCGGGTGATCCTCCCTGTGGTCCTGGAGATGCCGTACACGGAAGACGTGCCAATTAGCGGGGACGGTGAGGAGGTTGAACACTGAGCGGAAGACCGAGCATAGCCGTGACACGTCCCGCCCCGCTCCCTTGACCCGGCCGGTGGCCGGGCACAGGATCACGCCATGGCGGGAGTGCGGACGAACACGGTCGACGGGATCCTGCGGCGCAGCGCGCGGCGGACGCCCGGCCGTACGGCGGTGCGCTACGGCGACCGGTCCTGGACCTACGGCGAACTGGACGACGCGGTGACGGCCGCGATGTGCGCCCTGCTGATGAGCGGGGCGGAGCCCGGCGACCGGGTCGCCGCGTACGGCCACAACTCCGACGCCTACCTGATCGGCTTCCTGGCCTGCGCCCGGGCCGGGCTGGTGCACGTACCCGTCAACCACCACCTCACCGGCGACGGACTGCGCTACATCATCGAACAGTCGGGCAGTTCCCTGGTCCTCACCGACCCGGCGCTGGAACACCGGCTGCCGCCCGGAACCCGGACCATGCCGCTGCGGGACGCGGCGGGATCGCTGGTGGAACGGGCGGAGGAAGGCCGGGGCGTGCTGAAGTCAGCCGTTCTCCGGACAGGTGATGAGGGCGGGTCAGGGAAGGCGCACGGAACCGGCGAACCGGACGACGCGTACGGCTCCGGCTCCGACGACCTGGTGCAGCTGCTCTACACCTCCGGCACGACCGGGCTGCCCAAGGGCGCGATGATGACGCACGGCGCGCTGGTCCACGCGTACACCTCGGCCATCGTCGCCCTCGACCTGAAGGCGACCGACCGGCCCGTGCACAGTCTGCCGCTCTACCACTCGGCGCAGCTGCACGTGTTCCTGATGCCGTACCTCGCCGTGGGCGCGGAGAACGTCATCCTCGACGCGCCGGACCCGGACCGGATCTTCGACGTGGTGGCGGCGGGGCGGGCGGACAGCCTGTTCGCGCCGCCCACCGTGTGGATCGCCCTCTCCCAGCACCCCGGATTCACCGCCCGCGACCTCGGCGGCCTCCGCAAGGCGTACTACGGCGCGTCCGTCATGCCGGTGCCCGTCCTGGAGCGGCTGCGCGCCCGGCTGCCCGGCCTCGCCTTCTACAACTGCTTCGGGCAGAGCGAGATCGGGCCGCTGGCCACCGTGCTGGGTCCGGACGAACACGAGGGGCGGATGGACTCGTGCGGCCGGCCGGTGCTGTTCGTGGAGGCGCGGGTGGTGGACGAGGGCGGCACGGAGGTGCCCGACGGCGAGCGCGGGGAGATCGTCTACCGCTCGCCCCAACTGTGCACGGGATACTGGGACAAGCCGGCGGAGACCGCGGCGGCGTTCCGGGACGGCTGGTTCCGCTCCGGGGACCTGGCCGTGCGGGACGCGGAGGGCTTCTTCACCATCGTCGACCGGGTCAAGGACGTCATCAACTCGGGCGGTGTGCTGGTGGCCTCGCGGCAGGTGGAGGACGCGCTGTACGCGCATCCGGGGGTCGCGGAGGTGGCGGTGATCGGGCTGCCGGACGAGCGCTGGATCGAGGCGGTGACGGCCGTGGTCGTACCGCGCGCGGGCACGGCGCCGGACGAGGCGGAACTGATCGCGGCGGCGCGGGAGCGGCTGGCCGGCTTCCAGGTGCCCAAGCGGGTGCTGTTCGCCGAGGCGCTGCCGCGCAACGCCAGCGGCAAGATCCTCAAGCGCGAACTGCGGGAGCGGTACGGCTCCGGGCGGGAGTGAAGGCGCGGCTTACGGCGTTCGCGGGAGGGTCTGGTGTTGTGGCGTCCTGGCGTCGTGGCGTCGCGGTGCCGTGGCGTCGCGGTGTCCTGGCGTCGCGGTGTCGTTCTCGCGTCTGGGGCCTCCCCCGGTCGTTCGCTCGCGGAGGGCGATTGTCAGACCCCCCTGCCATGCTGAAAGCGCCGGGGGAGAGGCATCGAGCCGCACCGCGTGTTCCCCGGTGACGAGGGCGTACGTGCTCGCTCGGCGGCCGCCCGCGTCGCTCGGTGACGAGCAACGACGACAGGACGCCGGAGGAGATCATCATGCTCACCACCCAGTACGTACCGGGCGCACCGAACTGGCTCGACCTCGGCGCACCGGACATCGACGCGGCCGCCGCGTTCTACGGTGCCGTCTTCGGCTGGACCTTCCGGTCGGCCGGTCCGGACGCCGGCGGGTACGGCTTCTTCCAGCTCGACGGGAAGACCGTGGCCGGGGCCGGACCGCTGACCGAGGAGGGCGCCCGCCCGGCCTGGACGGTCCACTTCCACACACCGGACGTGGACGCCCTGGCCAAGTCCGTCGAACAGGCCGGCGGCACGGTCCGCTTCGGCCCGTGCGACGTGTTCACCGCCGGCCGGCTGGCCGGGTTCACGGACCCGGCCGGCGCCGAGTTCGCCGCCTGGCAGCCCGGCGACACACCGGGCCTGGAAGTGGTCGGCGCGACGCACACCCTGTGCTGGACCGAGCTGTACACCACCGACGCGGCCGCCGCGAAGTCGTTCTACCGCTCGGTCTTCTCGTGGGAGACGGTCGACAAGGACATGGGCGGAAACATGATCTACACGATCGCCTCGCCCGCCGGCACCGACCCGGACGGGGACGCCGGGCACGCCGGCATCATGCAGATGGCGCCGGAGACCCCCGCCGGGGACGCGACGCCGGAATGGCACCCGTACTTCGCCGTCGAGGACTGTGACGCCATAGTCGCCGCGTCCACGGAACGCGGCGCGACAGCCCTCCTCCCGCCCGCGGACGCCGAGGGCGTGGGCAGGCTGGCCATGCTGCGGGACCCGTTCGGGGCGGTGTACGCGGTGATCAAGCCCAGCGCTGGGTGAGACAGGGGAGCGGGCAACCGAAGTGACCGCAGGGTAAACGGGTTGTCCCGGGGCGATCGCTCACGTTGGCTGTCCGGTATGGCTGAACTGCGTACCGAACGCCTCGTCCTCCGCCGGTGGCGGGAGTCCGACCTCGGCCCCTGGGCGGCGGTGAACGCCGACCCCGAGGTACGGGAGCACTTGGGCGACCTGCTCACCCGCGACCGGAGCGACGCCTCCGTGCGGCGCTACGAGGCCGACTTCGACCGGCGCGGCTACGGCTGGTGGGCGGTCGAAGTGCGGGCCACGGGCGAGTTCGTCGGCTTCGCGGGACTGGACGACACGGACGACGACATGCCGTTCAAGGGGGTGGAGATCGGCTGGCGGCTCGCGCGCTCGGCATGGGGACAGGGGTATGCCACCGAGGCCGCCCGGGCGGGCCTGGACTTCGGCTTCGACGTCCTCGGACTTCCCGAGATCCTCGCGGTGACGACGGCCGCCAACGTCCGTTCCCGGGCCGTCATGCGCCGTATCGGCATGACCCGGGACCCGGCCGACGACTTCGACGACCCGTACGCGCCCGAAGGCCCGCTCCGTCCGAGCGTGCTGTACCGGATCGGGCGTGGCGGGCGGAGGTGAGGGCGCCGACGTCGGGCCGGGCGGGAGGCGGCCTGCGCCGGGCACGTAAGCCGGCCTAGGGGCTCAGCGGGGGAGGGGTGGGGCGGGGGGAAGCCCCCGGTGGGCCTTCCGGCGGGTGGTTCCTGTCGGGCCGCCCCCTCCGGCCGGGGATGCCCTGGCCTATCCCCTCCGGCCGGGGATACCCAGCCCTCCCGTCCCACTCCTTCCGCCTGGGAGGTCCAGCCCCGGCCCACCCCCTCACGCCCCGCTTCACGGTCGCATGTCGACGATGCGCTTCAGCTTGCCGACGGAGCGTTCCAGCGTTTCCGGGTCGACGATTTCGACGGCCACGGAGACGCCGATGCCGTCCTTGACGTCGCGGGCGATCCGGCCGACGGCGGCCGTGCGTGCCTCGGGGGTGGCGTCCGGGCGTGCCTCCGCCCGTACGGTCAGGTGGTCCATCCGGCCCTCGCGGGTCAGCCGCAGCTGGAAGTGGGGCGCGACGCCCGGGGTACGCAGCACGATCTCCTCGACCTGGGCGGGGAAGAGGTTCACGCCGCGCAGGATGATCATGTCGTCGCAGCGGCCGGTGACCTTCTCCATGCGGCGGAAGGCGGGGCGGGCGGTGCCGGGCAGCAGCCGGGTCAGGTCCCGGGTGCGGTAGCGGACCACCGGCAGGGCCTCCTTGGTCAGTGAGGTGAAGACCAGTTCCCCGTGCTCGCCGTCCGGCAGCGGTTCGCCGGTGACCGGGTCGACCACCTCCGGGTAGAAGTGGTCCTCCCAGATGTGCAGCCCGTCCTTGGTCTCCACACACTCCTGGGCGACGCCGGGGCCCATGACCTCCGAGAGGCCGTAGATGTCCACCGCGTCGATGGCGAAGCGCTCCTCGATCTCCCGGCGCATCTCCTCCGTCCACGGCTCCGCGCCGAATATCCCGACCTTGAGGGAGGTGGTCCGCGGGTCGACGCCCTGGCGCTCGAACTCGTCGAGGAGCGTGAGCATGTAGGACGGCGTCACCATGATGATCTCGGGCCGGAAGTCCTGGATGATCCGCACCTGCCGGGCGGTCATGCCGCCGGAGGCCGGGACGACCGTACAGCCGAGCCGTTCGGCGCCGTAGTGCGCGCCGAGCCCGCCGGTGAACAGGCCGTAGCCGTACGCGATGTGCACCTTGTGGCCGGGCCGGCCGCCGGCCGCGTGGATCGAACGGGCCACCACCTCGGCCCAGACGGACAGGTCGCGCTCGGTGTAGCCGACGACGGTCGGGCGGCCGGTCGTACCGCTGGAGGCGTGGATGCGGCGCACGGCGTCCTGGGGGACGGCGAACATGCCGAAGGGGTAGTTGGCCCGCAGGTCGTCCTTCACGGTGAACGGGAAGCGCGCGAGGTCGTCGAGCGAGCGGCAGTCCTCGGGGCGGACGCCGGCCCGGTCGAAGGACTGCCGGTAGAACGGGACGTTCTCGTACGCATGCCGCAACGAGGCGCGCAGCCGCTCCAGTTGCCGTGCCCGCAGCTCCTCGGCGGTCAGTCGCCGTACCGCGTCGAACGGTTCCGTGGCGGTGCCGATCGTTCGCGTGGCGGCACCGATCGTTTCCGTGGTGGTACCGAAGGGTTCTGGGGTGGCACCGAACGGCTCTGGGGTGGTACCGGCCGATTTCGTATCGGCGCCGGTCGATTCCGTGGTGATGCCGGTCGATTCCGTCGCGGCGTCCGTTTCCCGCCGCTCGCCCCTGTTGTCCGCATCCGGCATGTCCGTCACCGTTCCGTGTCCCGACCGATCATTCGGTTGCTGAATGCGGTCCAAGTAATCAGCGGGCGGCGAACGCGTCAAGGGGCGTGACGCGGTTCCACCCGGGTAGCTTCGAGCGCATGAGTGACGTTCAGAAGGTGCAGGTCGGCGACGTCCGCTTGGCATACCGGTGCTGGGGTGACGCGGACGCGCCCCCGGCGCTGCTGCTGCACTGCCTCGGCGAGGACGGTGAGGACTGGCGCGGCGTGGTCGGTCAGCTCGCCACCACCCACCGGGTGTACGCCCTGGATCTGCGCGGGCACGGCGCCAGCGACCGGCCGGGGGAGTACGGCTTCGAGCGCTGGCGCGACGACGTGGCCGGGTTCCTCCAGGAGCTGCGTCTGGGGCCCGTGGCGCTCATCGGCCACTCGCTCGGCGCCCTGGTCGCGCTGCTGCTGGCCGCCGCCCGGCCCGAGCTCGTGGAACGGCTGGTGGTGGAGGAAGCGGCGCCGCCCCGGCCGGGTGCTCCGCGGCAGGAGGTGCCCGAGCCGCCGCCGGGGCCGCAGGGGTTCGACTGGCAGGCCAAGGTCGCCGTGGTGGCGCAGCGCAACGCACCGGACCCGGCGTGGTGGGACGCCCTGGCGAAGATCACCGCGCCGACCCTGGTGATCGGGGGCGGCTCCGCCAGCCACATCCCGCAACAGGACCTCCACGACATGGCCGAACACATCCCGGACTGCCGTCTCGTCACGGTCGAGGGCGCGGGGCACCTCGTCCACGAGGAGCGCCCGCTGGAATTCCTGGACGCGGTCCGGACGTTCCTGGCCCCCGGGCCCTGAGGCGCGGCGGACCGGAGGAGCGAGGGCGCGCGGGTCTGCCGTACGGGTGCCGGGCGCGCCCACGGCCGGCCCAATGGCGAAGTGCTGCCGTCCTTCCGTGGTGCGCTGGCCGCAACCTCCGAAAGGATCACCATGCGTACATCGCTTCGTACGACCGCGCGGGCGGCGCTCGGTCTCCTCGCGGCCCTGGCCCTGTCCGGCGCGGTCCTGCCCGCCGTGGCCCACGCCGACTCGGACGACGAGCCGGGGAACCGCCCCGCCGTGAGCAGCCACGGGCCGGACGGACGCCCCGCGAAGAGCGGATTCCTCTTCCCGCTCGACGGCCTCCCGAAGAACGCCAACGTCGGCGTCAACAGCGTGTCCGACCGCGACTGACCGACCCGGACGACCACTCCACCCCACCCCACCCCACCCCCGACCCGACCAGCCCCCTCCCCCCGCCCCGTCAGCCGACGCCCCGGGATACTCCCGGGTGTCACCGCCACCGCCGCCCGCCCGGCCGTATCGTCACCGGGCGGGCGGCGGTGTGCGCACGGGCAAACCTGGCGTCCAGCTCCAGGGAGGGGACGGTCGTGGGAACGAGGGGGCGTGCGGACGCGGACGCGCGGGCGGAGGCCGCGGTCCGGGACGGGGACGAGGAGGCGTTCGCGCGGCTCGCCGAGCGCTACCGGCACGAACTGCGGGTGCACTGCTACCGCATGCTCGGCTCCTTCACCGACGCCGAGGACCTGGTGCAGGAGGCGCTGCTGCGGGCCTGGCGCAAGCGGCGGAGCTTCGAGGGGCGGGCGACGTTCCGGGCGTGGCTGTACCGGATCGCCACCAACGCCTGCCTGGACGCGCTGGCCAGTCCCGCCCGGTCGCGGGAGATCGTGGTGGCGGTCGACAGTACGGGCGCGGCGAAGCGCTCCGCCCCGGCCGAGGTCACCTGGCTCCAGCCGTATCCGGACGCACTGCTGGACCTGGCCGCACCGGCCGACGGCGGCCCGGAGGCCGCGGCGATCGCCAGGGAGACCATCGAACTGGCCTTTCTGGCGGCGGTCCAGCACCTGCCGCCCCGTCAGCGGGCCGTGCTGATCCTGCGCGATGTGGTCGGCCTGCCCGCCGCGGAGACGGCCGGGGCGCTCGACCTGAGCACCGCCGCGGTCAAGAGCGCGCTGCAACGCGCCCGCGCCACGCTGCGCGAGCAGTTGCCCGAGCGGCGCGCCGACTGGGGCCGGGGAGCCACCGGCCCCGGTGAGGCCGAACGCGCGCTCCTCCGGCGGTTCGTCGCGGCCTCCCGGGCCGCCGACATCGACGCGCTGGCCGCCCTGTTGCGCGAGGATGCCCGGCAGACCATGCCGCCCGCCCGCCTGGTGTTCGACGGGCGTACGGCCGTCATCGCCATGTGGCGTGCGGCCCTGGAGGACGGGCGGGCTTGGGGCGACTGGCACGCCGTACCGGTCGCGGTGAACCGGCAGCCGGCCGTGGTGAACTACGCCCGGACGCCCGGGTCGCCGGCGTACACCCCGGTCAACATCGACGTGCTGCGCGTCGAGGACGGCCGGATCGCGGAGATCACCACCTTCGCGCCGGATCTGCTGCCCGCCCTCGGGCTCCCGGACACCGTGGCGCCCGGCGACGTCCACTGACGGCCCGTCGCGCAGTGGCCCACATCACATCCGTACGCCGATCCCTTTTCGTGGGGCCGCCGGTCGTATGTGCCGTAGGGCGCCGTGGGCGGGCAGGGCACGAAGCCCGTACGGCATCGGCGCCGCGGCAGCGCGACAGGCGCGGACGGAGAGGCGGGAAACGGCATGACGGAGCAGAGTGCGGGCCCGGACGAGCAGGTCGGGGCCCTGGACCGGCTGGTGGGCCGCTGGCGGGTCGAGGGCGGTGCGGGAGGCACCGTCACCTACCGGTGGCTGGACGGGGGCCACTTCCTGGTGCAGGAGGTGGACCTGACGCAGGACGGACGGCGGGTCACGGGCTTGGAGGTGATCGGCCGGGAGAAGCCCTTCGGGGCGGAAACACCGGGTGACGAGATCATGTCCCGTTTCTACGGGAGCGAGGGCCACACCTTCGACTACGTCTACGAGATCGAGGGGGACACCCTGACCATCTGGGGCGGCGAGAAGGGCTCGCCCGCGCACTTCAAGGGCACCTTCGCCGCGGACGGGAACAGCCTCTCCGGAGCGTGGGTCTACCCGGGCGGCGGGGGTTACGACTCCACGATGACCAAGGTGGGCTGATCGGCGGCCCGGGGGCCGGCCGCGGCGGTCCGCCCCCGGGCCCGAAGGCCCTCGCATGTACGCGGGAGGCCGCATCCGTCAGTACGATCGGCCGGTCAACGCCCCTGGACGGAAAGGCCGATCGTGGCACGCACCCTACGTACCTCCCTGCGCCGGCTGCTCACCGCGGGCGCCGCCGCGGCCGTTCTCCTCACCGCCGCCCCGGCGGCCGGTGCGGCACCGGCGACGCCCGGCGTGGCGCACGCCCTGCGCCCCCTCGCCGGCCTGTCCGCCCAACGCCTGGCCACCGCCGACCTGGTGGCCGCCGCGAAGTGGGGGACCGGCAGCCCGGTCGACGACCCGGTGCGCGAGCGGCAGGTGCTGGACGCCGTCGCGCGGCAGGCCGCGGAGCTGGGCACCGATCCGCGGCGGACCGCGCGGATCTTCCGGGACCAGATCGAGGCGAACAAGATGGTGCAGCGCGGGCTGCACCGCCGCTGGACCGCCGACCCATCGCAGGCGCCCACCCGGCGGCCGGATCTCGGCCGGGTGCGCGAGGAGATCAACCGCGTCAACGGCGCTCTGGTACGGGCGATCGCCGCCTCCGGCGCGGCCCGTACGTCGCCGCGCTGCCTCCGTTCCCTGGTGCGCGACACCGCCGGCGTACGGCAGGAGCGGGACCTCGACGCCCTGCACACGGTGGCGCTGGTCCGTTCCGTACGGTCGGTGTGCGGGGCGGACGCGTCGCGCCCGGCGTCGTCAGCCGCCGGGTGGGCCGAGGACGACCGGCAGCTCCCGTAGGCCGTTGAAGACCAGGGACGGGCGGCGGAGCGGCGGCCGCCCGGGGTCCGCCAGGGCGAGGCCGGGGAAGCGGTCGAAGAGCGCGGGGAGGGCGACCGCCGCCTCCAGGCGGGCGAGCGGCGCGCCGAGGCAGTGGTGGATGCCGTGCCCGAACGTCAGGTGCCGGGTGGGCGGCCGGGTGATGTCGAAGCGGTCCGCACCGGGCCCGTGCTGCCGGGGGTCGCGGCCGAAGGCGGTGTACGACAGCATCACCGCGTCGCCCGCGCGGATGGTCCGGCCGGCCAGGTCCACGTCGCACAGCGCGTAGCGGAACGGGAAGTTGGCGACCGGCGGGTCCCAGCGCAGTGTCTCCTCGACCACCGCGCTCCAGGGCACCTGCCCGCTGCGTACGAGGGCCAGCTGACGGGGGTGGGCCAGCAGTGCGTACACCGCGTTGACCAGAAGGTTCACCGTGGTCTCATGGCCCGCGACGATCATCAGCAGGAGCGTGTCGACGAGTTCGGCACCGCTGAGGCCGTGGCCGGGGGCCACCAGCGCGCTCGTCAGGTCGTCCCCGGGGCGGTCGTGCTTGGCGCGGAGCAGGCCGGCGAGCGTGGCGCGCAGCTCGCGGTGGGTGGCCAGGGCGTCGGCCGGGCCCGCCGGGGTGGCGAACAGGGCCTGGCACAGCGACCGCAGCCGGGGCCGGCGGTCGTCGGGCACGCCGAACAGCTCGCAGATGACTCCTATCGGCAGCGGGTGGGCGAAGCGGACGCGCAGCTCGACGGGGCCCGCCGGACGGTCGGCGGCGAGACGGTCCAGCAGCTCTCCGGCCAGTTCCCCGACGCGCGGCCGGAGCCGCGCCACGCGGCGCGCGGTGAACGCGCGGGCCAGCGGCGCGCGCAGCCGGGTGTGGTCGCCCGCCGTCGCGGTGGTCATGTTCGCGACGGTCAGCAGCGGCGCCAGCGGCCACGAGCGCGGCACCTCGCCGCTGCGCCAGGCGCGCCAGGCCCCGATGTCCTTGACGAAGCGGCTGTCCGCCAGCACCGTCTTCCCGGTCTGATGCCAGGTCACCAGCCAGGCCGTCACCCCGCCCGGCAGCAGGACCGGCACCACCGGCCCCGCCGCGCACAGCGGGTCCGGGCCGGAGCGGGGATCGCGCGCCTCCGGGTCGAGCCGCACACACGGGCCGTACTCACCGCAAGGGGCGCCGTCGGGCTCCGCGCCGTCGATGTCCATGCTTCAGCCTAGAGGGGCCGCCGGGTGCCTTCCCAGCCCCCGGCACCGGCCCCGGCTTGCTGCATTCGGGCGGCGCGGCGTGTGCCAAGCGGGTGAAGCGGGGGGACGGGTTGTCGTCCCGCCGCGGGGTGCGGGCAACCGTGCGGATGTCCCCTTCCTCCCACTCAGGAGAACTCCTCATGACCAAGAAGCTCGCCGTCATACCCCGGCCCGGCGCGGCGCACACCCGTTCCCGGGTGTGCGGGCCGCGCCGTCTCCACCGCCGTACCGGATGAACCTGCCGGTCAGGGGCTCCGGCCGCCGTCGGGGCGGCGGCCGGAGCCCGGTCCGTGCCGGGGGCGCCGGGGCTCATGGGGCGCCCGTGCCGGACGCCACCGCCTTCGCCCACCGGTAGTCCGCCTTGCCGCTCGGGGAGCGCCGGATGCGCTCGGTGAAGACGACCGAGCGGGGCACCTTGTAGCCGGCCAGCCGGGCCCGGCAGTGCTCCTGCACCGCCTCCAGGTCCAGCGGCCCGGCCCCCTCCCGCAGTTGTACGACGGCGGCGACCCGGCTGCCCCAGCGCGGGTCCGGCACACCGGCCACCAGCGCGTCGTACACGTCCGGATGGGCCTTCAGCGCCTGCTCGACCTCCTCCGGGAAGACCTTCTCGCCACCGGAGTTGATGCACTGCGAGCCGCGCCCGAGGACGGTGACGATGCCCGTCTCGTCGACGGTGGCCAGGTCACCGAGCAGCACCCACCGTTCGCCGTCCGCCTCGAAGAACGTCTCGGCGGTCTTGCGCGGGTCGTTGTAGTAGCCGAGTGGTACATGCCCGCGCAGGGCGAGCCGCCCCACCTCGCCGGCCGCCACCGGGGCGTGCGCCGGGGACGCCGGGTCGACCACGGCGGTGTGCGCGTTGACGCGTAGCCGGAAGCCCCTGTCCGGTCCCGAGTCCTCGGTGGCGGTGCCGTTGAAGCCCGACTCCGACGAGCCGAAGTTGTTGAGCAGCAGGGCGCCCGGGACCAGCGCGGTGAACTGGGCCCGTACGGTCTCCGAGAGGATCGCCCCGGAGCTGCTGACGCTGAACAGCGAGGAGCAGTCGGTGCCCTTGAGCGGGCCCGCGAGCGCGTCCGCGAGCGGGCGCAGCATCGCGTCACCCACCAGCGAGACACTGGTCACCCTCTCGCGCTCGATGGTGCGCAGCACTTCCTCCGGCACGTACTTGCGGTGCAGGACGACCTTCTGGCCGAAGTGGAAGGCGATGAACGCGGTGAGGGTGGAGGTGCCGTGCATCAGCGGGGGAGTGGGGAAGAAGACCAGGCCCTCGCCGCCCGCGGCGACGCGTTCGGCCAGCTCCTCGGGGCGCCGTACCGGCTCGCCGGTGGGCGCGCCGCCGCCCATGCCGGAGAAGAAGATGTCCTCGTGCCGCCACATCACGCCCTTCGGCATGCCGGTGGTGCCACCGGTGTAGATCACGAGCCGGTCGCCGGCGGAGCGCGGCGCGAAGTCCCGGTCGGGTGAGCCGGCCGCCTCGGCCCGCTCGAACGGCACCGGCGCGATGGCGGGTTCCGGCGTGCCCGGCGGTGGTGTGCCCACCCGTACGAGATGGCGCAGCCGCTCCGCGCGCGGCAGGACGGCGGCGACCCGGCCGGTGAACTCCGCGTCGAAGACCAGCGCGACCAGGTCGGCGTCCCGGTAGAGGTACGCCAACTCGTCCTCGACGTAGCGGTAGTTGACGTTCACGGGGACGGCGCGGATCTTCAGGCAGGCGTAGAGGGCCTGGAGGTATTCGACGCCGTTGTAGAGGTGCAGGCCGACGTGCGAGCCCGGGGTGACACCGCGGTCGCGCAGGTGGTGGGCGAGCCGGTTGGCCGCGCGGTCCAGCTCCGCGTACGTCAGCCGGCGCTCCGCGCCCGTACCCGGGTGGTCCAGGTACACCAGCGCCTCCCGGCCGGGAACCGTGTCGACGACCGACTCGAACAGATCGGCGAGGTTGTATTCCACGTCTCCTCCAGGGCGGGCGGCGGCGTCGGTCCGCGGTCATTAGAGCGCCGCGCGGCGCACGGCGGAAGGGGGCGGACCGCCGGAAACTGACTGCCTGTCAGAAAACTCTTGAAGTCGGACCCGGGCTCCTGCAACCTGTTCTACGTTCCGTCGCGGACCGGCTCCGCCCGGACGGCGGCGGACGGGTCCGGTGCGCGACCGTACGGACGGGAGGACGCATGGGCGGGACCGAACATCTGACGGTGACGCGCGACGGCGCGACCCTGGTGCTCACCCTCGACCGGCCGGAGGCGAAGAACGCGCTGTCGCTGCCGATGCTGGTGGGCCTGTACGACGGCTGGATTGCGGCCGACGAGGACGACACCGTGCGCTCGATCGTGCTCACCGGCGCGGGCGGCGCCTTCTGCTCCGGCATGGACCTCAAGGCGCTGGCGGGCCGCGGCATGGACGGCGGACCGTACCGCGACCGCCTGGCGGCCGACCCGGACCTGCACTGGAAGGCGATGCTGCGCCACCACCGCCCGCGCAAGCCCGTGATCGCCGCCGTCGAGGGCGCCTGCGTCGCCGGCGGCACGGAGATCCTCCAGGGCACCGACATCCGGGTCGCCGGGCGCGGTGCCACGTTCGGGCTGTTCGAGGTGC
The DNA here is from genome assembly GCF_008634025.1 of Streptomyces albofaciens JCM 4342. NCBI lineage: Bacteria > Bacillati > Actinomycetota > Actinomycetes > Kitasatosporales > Streptomycetaceae > Streptomyces > Streptomyces albofaciens. Next base: position 3,602,893 of record NZ_PDCM01000001.1, read on the forward strand.
GGCGGGGGCTGTTCCCCATCGGCGGGTCCACGGTCCGCCTCCCGCGCCAGATCCCGCGCACCCACGCGCTGGAGATGCTGCTCACCGGGCGCCCGTACACCGCCGAGGAGGCCGCCCGCATCGGCCTGATCGGCCATGTCGTGCCGGACGGCGACGCGCTCGGCACGGCCCTGGAGATCGCCGGGCGGATCAACGCGTGCGGCCCGCTCGCCGTCGAGGCGGTCAAGGCTTCCGTCTACGAGACCGCCGGGATGACCGAGGAGGACGGGCTGAAGGCCGAACTGGAACGCGGCTGGCCCATCTTCGGTACGGCCGACGCGCAGGAGGGCTCCAGGGCCTTCGCCGAGAAGCGCCCGCCCGTCTTCCGGCGCGCCTGACCCCGCCCTTCACCGCCGCCCCGCCCGACCCCGTACGGAAGCGAGGAGCCCGAATGCCACCGATCTCCGGTACTCCCGAGGCGCTGTCGGCCCCGCTCGTCGTGGAGTTCCCCTTCACCCGGTCGCTCGGGCCCGTACAGAGCGCCTTCCTCACCGGGCTGCGCGAGCGGACCGTCCTCGGCGTGCGGACCACCGACGGGCGGGTGCTGGTGCCGCCCGTCGAGTACGACCCGGTCACCGCCGAGGAGATACGCGACCTCGTCGAGGTCGGCACCACCGGCACCGTCACCACCTGGGCCTGGAACCCGGCCCCGCGCCGCGGCCAGCCGCTGGCCACCCCGTTCGCCTGGGTGCTGGTGCGCCTCGACGGCGCGGACACGGCGCTGCTGCACGCCCTGGACGCGGCCGGGCCGGACGCGGTGCGCACCGGGATGCGGGTACGCGTCCGGTGGGCCGGGGAGCGCACGGGAGCCATCACGGACATCGCGTGCTTCGAGCCGTACGAGGGCGGGGCGGCGGCCGGGGAGACCACGCCGCACAGCGACGAGGCCGGGGAACAGAATCCGCACAGCGGCGAGACCGGCGCACCGGCCCGGCACAGCGATTCGATCAGGGAACCAGCTCCGCACAGGGGTGAGACCAGGGAACCAGCTCCGCACAGGGGTGAGGCCAGGGAACCAGTCCCGCACAGCGGTGAGTTCGCCGATCCCGTCACCGGTATCACCGCCCCCGCCCGCCTCGACTACACCTACGCGCCCGGCCGCGCCCAGTCCCGCTACCTCGCCGCCCTCGCCGAGCGCCGCACGGTCGGCGAGCGCTGCCCGTCCTGCCGCAAGGTCTACGTACCGCCCCGCGGCGCCTGCCCCACCTGCGGCGTGGCCACCCGCGACCAGGTCGAGGTCGGCCCCAACGGGACGGTCACCACCTTCTGCATCGTCAACATCAAGGCGAAGAACCTCGACATCGAGGTGCCGTACGTGTACGCGCACATCGCCCTGGACGGCGCCGACCTGGCCCTGCACGCGCGCATCGGCGGCATCCCGTACGACGAGGTACGGATGGGCCTGCGGGTCGAGCCCGTGTGGCGCGACGGCAGCCGCTATCCGGACCACTACCGGCCCACCGGCGAACCCGACGCCGACTACGACAGCTACAAGGAGCTGATCTGATGTCCGCGACCCCCGGCCCCGCCGAAATGCCGTCGCCGGTCCCGGCCGCACCGCCCGCGCGCGAGGTCGCGGTCGTCGCCTTCGCGCAGAGCCGCCACACCCGCGACACCGCCGAGATCTCCGAAGCCGAACTGCTGCTGCCCGTCCTCCAGGACGCGCTGGGCCAGGCGGGCCTGCGCGCCGGGGAGATCGACTTCACCTGCTCGGGGTCGTCGGACTACCTCGCCGGGCGGGCCTTCTCCTTCACCATGGCGCTGGACAGCGTCGGCGCCTGGCCGCCCATCGCCGAGTCGCACGTCGAGACGGACGGCGCCTGGGCGCTGTACGAGGCCTGGGTCAAACTGCTGACCGGCGACGCCGGGACCGCGCTCGTCTACGCGTACGGCAAGTCCTCGTCCGGCGAGGTGCGCGACGTGCTCAGCCGCCAGCTGGACCCGTACTACGTCGCGCCCCTGTGGCCCGACTCCGTCGCCCTGGCCGCCCTCCAGGCCCAGGCCCTCATCGACGCCGGCGCCACCGACGAAGCGGCGCTGGCCGGGGTCGCGGCACGCAGCCGCGCCGACGCGGCGGCCGGTCCGCACGCCCGGCCGACGGGACCCGTACCGCACGGTCCGTACGTGGTCCGGCCCCTGCGCACCGGCGACTGCCCGCCCGTCACCGACGGCGCCGCCGCCGTGGTCCTCGCGGCCGGCGACACCGCGCGGCGGCTGTGCGACCGGCCCGCCTGGATCCGCGGCATGGACCACCGCACCGAGGCCCACGCACTCGGCGTACGGGACCTCACCGACTCACCGTCCACCCGGCTGGCCGCGGAACGCGCCGGAGCCTTCGAACGGCCGGTGGACACCGCCGAACTGCACGCGCCGTTCACCTCCCAGGAAGTGATCCTCCGCAGGGCGCTGCGGCTGGCCGACGGGGTACGGATCAACCCGTCCGGCGGGGCCCTCGCCGCCAACCCCATGATGGCCACCGGACTGGTCCGCATCGGCGAGGCCGCGCGGCGCATCCGGGAAGGCGCCTCCCGGCGGGCGCTGGCCCACGCCACCTCGGGCCCCTGCCTCCAGCAGAACCTGGTCGCCGTACTGGAAGGGGACCCGCGATGAGCAAAGCCGGAGGAACGTCCAAGGCCGCACCCGCCAAGGCCACCCCCACCAAGGCCGCGCCCGCCGACACCACACCCACCAAGGCCGCACCCGTCAAAGAACCCGTCGCCGTCGTCGGCGTCGGCCAGACCCGGCACGTCGCGGCGCGCCGCGACGTCTCCATCGCGGGGCTCGTCCGCGAAGCCGCCCAACGCGCGCTCGCCGACGCCGAGTTGACATGGCGGGACGTCGACGCCGTGGTCATCGGCAAAGCCCCCGACTTCTTCGAGGGCGTGATGATGCCCGAGCTGTACCTCGCCGACGCGCTCGGCGCGGTCGGCAAACCGCTGCTGCGGGTGCACACCGCGGGCTCGGTCGGCGGTTCCACCGCCCTGGTCGCGGCCGACCTCGTCGCCGCCCGGGTGCACCGCACCGTACTGACCCTCGCCTTCGAGAAGCAGTCCGAGTCCAACGCGATGTGGGGACTGTCGCTGCCCGTACCCTTCCAGCAGCCGCTGCTGGCCGGCGCGGGCGGCTTCTTCGCCCCGCACGTACGCGCCTACATGCGCCGTACGGGCGCGCCCGCCACGGTCGGCTCCCTGGTCGCGTACAAGGACCGCCGCAACGCGCTGAAGAACCCGTACGCCCACCTCCACGAGCACGACATCACCCTGGAGAAGGTCCAGGCGTCGCCGATGCTCTGGGACCCCGTCCGCTACTCCGAGACCTGCCCGTCCTCCGACGGTGCCTGCGCGATGGTCCTGACCGACCGCGCGGGCGCCCGGCGCGCGCCCCGGCCCGCCGCGTGGGTGCACGGCGGGGCGATGCGCAGCGAACCGACCCTCTTCGCGGGCAAGGACTTCGTCTCCCCGCGGGCGGGCAAGGACTGCGCGGCCGCGGTCTACCGGCAGGCCGGGATCACCGATCCGCGCCGGGAGATCGACGCCGTCGAGATGTACGTTCCCTTCAGCTGGTACGAGCCGATGTGGCTGGAGAACCTGGGCTTCGCCGCGCCGGGCGAGGGCTGGAAGCTCACCGAGTCCGGGGCGACCGAACTCGACGGCGACCTGCCCGTCAACCCCTCCGGCGGCGTCCTGTCCGCCAACCCCATCGGCGCCTCCGGCATGATCCGCTTCGCCGAGGCGGCTCTCCAGGTCCGCGGGCAGGCGGGGGAGCATCAGGTCCCCGGCGCGCGGCGGGCGCTGGGACATGCGTACGGGGGCGGCTCGCAGTTCTTCTCGATGTGGCTGGTGGGGAGCGAGCCGCCCACTGCCTGAGGGCCGCGTGTCCCTGGCGGATGCGCCGGCTCCGCACCGAAGAAGGCGCGAGAACTACGCCTGAGACCGTGCGCAAGACCCCGCACGCCCGCACGGGCCCTCACCGCCGCACGGCTCACCGCCCGACCGTGAGGCCGTCCAGAGTGAGGTCGAGCAGGCGCTCCGCCTGCTCCCGGTGTTCGGCGCCCGCCGAGGTGAGGGCGATGCCTTCCAGGGCGGCGCTGAAGTCCGTGGGCCGGACGTCGGTACGGATCACCCCGGCGGCCTTGCAGGCGTCCATGAGCGAGGTGATGGCGTCCCGGATCATCTCCCGGCTGTGGCCGTAGGGGTTGCCGCCCGTCGCGGCGATGGCGCGCAGGGCGTCGATCATGCCGTACTTGGCGGTGACGTAGTCCAGGAAGAGCCGGGTCCACGCGCGCAGGGCCTCCATCGGCTGCTGCTGCGCGAGCAGGGCGGGGGCGGCGTCGCACAGCTGGGCCACCTCGTTGCGGTAGACGGCCTCCACCAGGGCTTCCCGGGTGGGGAAGTTGCGGTACAGGGTCGCGCTGCCCACGCCCGCCTCCTTGGCGATGCGTTCCAGGTGTGCGTCCAGTCCCTCCGTCGTGAACACGCGTACAGCGGCCGCGAGGATCTTCTCCCGGTTGCGCCGTGCGTCGGCCCGCAACGGCCGAAGCGGTTCGTCGGTCATCAGTGCTCGCCATCCCCTCTCGGAAGCCTTGCGGCTTGTTAAGTGGGGGCGCCTCCACTTAGTCTGGGACAAGCGGGGACGCCTCCGCTTTCACTGTAGGTCACCGGCCGGTCATGGCGTCGACCTGCACGCACCCGTGGAAGGAAGCCGATCGTGCCGGGTATCCAGGGAAAAGTCATCGCGATCACAGGTGCCAGCAGCGGCATCGGTGAAGCGACCGCGGTCCACCTCGCCGAAAGGGGCGCCCGGCTCGTGCTCGGGGCCCGGCGCGAGGAGCGGCTGAAGGCGGTCGTGGACCGCATCACGGCGAAGGGCGGCACCGCCGACGGCGTCATCGTCGACGTCACGCGCCGCGCGGACCTCCAGCGCCTGACGGACACGGCCCTCGACCGGTACGGCCGGCTCGACGTCCTGGTCTCCAACGCGGGCACGATGGCCGTCTCGCCGTTCGACGACCTGCGCCAGGACGACTGGGACGCCATGGTCTCCACCCACATCACCGGTCTGCTCAACGGCATCGGGGCGGCCCTGCCGGTCTTCCGCCGGCAGCGTTCCGGCCAGTTCGTCAACGTCGGCTCCACCGCGGCCCACGTCGTCAAGTCCCCCCAGGGGGTCTACGCGGCCACCAAGACGGCGGTGAAAGTACTCACCGAGGGCCTGCGCCAGGAATCGGGTCCCGACCTGCGCGTCACCCTCGTCTCGCCCGGTCTCACCCACACCGAAGGCGTCGGCAAGGGCGCCAGTCCGGAGGCCGCGGCCACGATGACCCGGCAACGCGACGAGATCGCCATGCCCCCCTCCGCCGTCGCCTCCGCCATCGGCTACGCCATCGAACAGCCCGCCGGCGTCGACGTCGGCGAGATCGTCGTCCGGCCCACCGCGCAGGCCTGACCGGCGGCGAGCCGGGCCGCCCGGCAACGCACCCACCCGATTGGCGAACGACGGCGGTCCGACGCGGTCCGACGCCGGTCCTGGCGGGAGTCTCCCGCGCAACGCGCTCTGTCCGTCCCCGTAGGCGATGACTAGGCTGACCGCCACGCCGAACCAGGGGGACCACGAGGACCGGAAGGAGCGGCGACGTGGCCGAGGGCATCGCTGAACAGTGGTTCGCGGACGGGGGCAGGCCGGAGCTGGATCTGGCGGGCGCCGCGTGGCAGTCGAGCAGTCAGGGGATGGGGGACGTTCAGGTCGCCTTCGTCGAAGGCTGGATCGCCATGCGCAACCGGCGTACGCCGGAGGTGCCCGCGCTGGTCTTCACGCCCGCCGAATGGCGCGGATTCGTACTCGGCGCGCGCGACGGGGAGTTCGACCTCACCTGAGGCTGTGCATGGGGTGCGGGGCCGGGCCCTTACACCAGGACGATGCAGCCGCGCTCCCGCAGCGCGCGCAGTGGTGCCGCGTCGTAGTCCACGGAGTTCCAGCGCAGGTCCAGCTTCTCCAGGCCCGGCAGCTCGGCCAGCCAGTGCGGTACGCCGCGCAACTTGTTGCCGCGCAGGTCGAGTCGGCGCAGTGCGGGGAGCCCGCGCAGGGCGTCCGGTACCTCGGGCAGGGCGTTCTCCCGTAGTTCCAGCTCCCGTAGGGCGTGGAGGTTGCTCACGGTGGCGGGCAGGCCGGTCAGCTCGTTGCCGCGCAGCCACAGCTCCCGCAGGCCCGCGAGGCGGCCCAGGGAAGCGGGGAGTTCCGTCAGGGCGGCGTGCTGCGCGCGGAGTTCGTGCAGCCCGGACATGGCGCCGAGGGAACCGGGCAGTCGGCCGAGCGGATTCTCGCCGACGTTGAGGTAGCCGAGGCGGCCGAGCCTGCCGAGGGCGGCGGGGAGCCCGGTGAGGCGGTTGTCGTGCAGGTAGAGGCAGCGGGTGAGTCCGGTGAGGTCTCCGATCTGCTCGGGGAGCCGGGTCAGGGCGTTGTGGCCGAGATCGAGGGTGTGCAGCTCCCGCAGACGGGCGATGGCGGGCGGCACCGAGGTCAGCTCGTTGTCGGCGAGGATCAGCACCCGTAGCCCGGTCCGCCCCCAGGTCCCGGCGGGCACCGAACGCAGCCCGGCCTTCCAGAGGTTGAGTACGGGGGACGGTGCCGCTGCGGAACCGGTGACGGTGGTCATGGACGCAGATTACGGCGCCGGGTGGCCGGCGGAGACGGCCGCCGGCCACCCGGCCGTACGCGGCCCCGTTACGCCCACAGCCCCAGCAGGAACGGATAGGCGTTCAGTACCGGCGCGGGCCCCTGGACAAGGTCGCGCAGGGTGAAGACGGTGTACTCGGTGCCCTTGGTGGCGAAGAAGTGGACCTCGTCGCCCACCGTCGCGGAGGCGACCGCGTCCGGCCGCTCCCAGCCCTTGGGCAGCTGGCCCAGCGGCATCGGCTGCACCTCGCGGAGGTCCGGCGCGCGGAACCGGCCGTCGATCAGCACCGTGGCCTGTTCGCAGAAGAGCAGGTACTGCGAGTCGTCGGGGCGGGCGGGCGCCGCCTCCAGGACCCGGCCGTACGGCTCCAGCTCCCGGGACGGGAAGTACTCCTCGGTCCGGTCGATGCCGTCGTTGCCCTTGTCGGAGAAGGCGATGGTCAGATCGCCCTTGACGCCGAGGTACGCGTGGTCGCGGTGGCGCGGGGCCCGGGTGACGAAGTCGAAGCCGCCGTGGAACTCCTTGGGCAGGTGCGGGAACTGCGTACTGATCTTGCGCGGCCCCGCCTCGACGCGGTTGCGCGAGGAGAACCGGATGACCTCGTCGCCGCGGAAGCCCTCGAACCGCACGAACGGCGTGGTGTCGCCCGGCACGTACTTGGCGAACGTGCCGAAGACTCCGCCGGCGGCCTCCAGCGACGCCTTGAAGACATGGGTGACGGTGGAGATGATGCCGCCGCCCGGCTGCACCAGGACCCCCGACAGCGCGTCGAAGACCGGGTCGCCGCCGCGCGGCTCGACCGGCTCGAAGATCCACTGCTCGGCGCCGCGGTAGGTGCCCGTGCTCTCCGTCGACTGCTCGACCACCGCCCCGACGGCGGCGGAGTGGTCCCGGACGTTCACCCACAGACCGCTGTGCAGGTTGACGATGCGGTACGGGTCCTCGTCGGTGAGCTGCCACGACTGGCTCCGGTACGCCGGGGTGTTCTCCTCCAGGTGCTCCTGGACCAGGGGTGCGCCCTTGTCCCTGCTCCACCTGCGGACCTGGAGGTACCCGCCGCTGTGCTGGTTCTGGATCCGGAAGGTGCGCTCGCCGCCCGGCGCGGACTCCAGCCGCCACGCCTGCGCCGCCCGCTGCGGCCAGTCCTGCAGCCGGTCCTGGACGAGGTCCGCGGGGGACTGTTTGGTGTGGCCCTTGACGGTCAGGTACAGACCGCTGTTCGCGTTCTTGATCAGGTACGTGCCCTTGGCGCTGACGCTCACGGGAACCTCCTGGGAACGGTCGGAAGAATTTCCGATTCCGGCGTTCTCACCCTATGAGCCCGTTCCCGAGGACGCGACGGTACGGCCACCAGACCCGGCCAAGGTCAGGTCCCGGCCCCGGCCGGGGTGCGCACCGCCCACAAGGCCGGATCCCCGGCGGGCGCCCTCCGCCGATCCGGCCGCCCCGCATCAGCAACGACCGGAACAGCACGCCGCGACGGCGGCCGGCACCCGCGCGGCACGCCGCGCCTCACTGTTGGTTGGGGATGGTCGGGGCCCGCTCCAGAGAGGTCGCCAGCGGGACGCCGTGCTCGGCGCGGAACCCCGCGTCGGCGGTCCGGGTCGCGTACGCGGTGGGGGGCTCCACGGGCTGGCCCTGCTGGGGGTCGGCCAGCACGGTGGTCGCCAGGTGCCGCAGGACGTCCGCGTGGGCGTGGAGCATCTGGTGGGTGCGGGTGTCCGCCGGGTCGGCCAGCAGGATGCGGGCGGCGGTGTTCACGGCGCGCAGCCGGGGCTTCTGGGCCGTGCGGTGCGCCCGGGGCAGCGAACGCCAGGCGGTGTTGGCGACGGTGATGCTCCGCCACAGGTCGTTGGTGCCCGGGTCGGTGTCGTAGAACCGCAGCCCGTACCGGCCGACGAGCCAGTACGAGAGGGACAGCGTCACGGCCGCCACGAGGTCGAACGTCACCCAGGTGCGCGCCATGTGGTCGCGCTCCAGGGCCGCGCCGACCAGCAGCGCCACGGCCGCGCCGCCCGCACCGAAGAGGACCGTGGCGAGCACGCCGAAGAACGCCACCGCCGGAACGATGCCGATTCCGTTCTCGCTGTCCACGCGGAGCAGCCCCTGCCAGTGGGGCGCCAGATAGCGGGCGTAGCGGACGGGTTTCGGGGCGGGCTCCGTGACGGCGATCCTTTTCGCCCAGCTCACGGCCATGGCTACTCACTCCTTCGTCGGGGGCACGGACGCAGAGCCTCATCACCTCCACCAACGAACAATGGAATTGTCGGATACGCTCGGCAAGGACAAGCAACGTTTCTGCTGAAGAAATTCCTCCGGATAGCCGGGCGCATTCGGGGGACGCCCCGGCGGGGCCACGGAGCACCTTCGTGCGCCGCCGCGGAAATACGCCACCGAACGCGCCCGGCGGCGCCGGTGATATCCCCGGACGGGCCATCTCCCCGCGGACCAACAGCTCTTCCGGAAATGGCAGTTACGAGAAAGCGGCGCCCCGGGGGCGAGGATATCCGTCCGCTTCCGGAGGCAATGGCCCCCGGAGGCGGAACGAATCCGGCTGCGGACGGAACGGTCCGGATCGCGGATACTCCGGGCCGCGGGACGGAACCGGGACCGCCGCGGTCCGGCGGCCCCCGGTACGGCGGGCCGCCGGATTGCGGCCGGTGCCGAAGCCACGGCCGGCCCGCCTCAGGGACGGCCGGCCGGGACCACGGCCGGCCGCCGCAGGGGCGGGTGACCCGTCGGGACCACGGCCGGCCCGCCGGGGCCTCAGCGGCCGGAACGGTGGCGGTGCGCGCCGCGGTTGGAGTACGCGTGCCGGGTGGCGGGGGCCGTCGAGGGGCCGGGGTCGAGCTGGCGGATGAGCTGGTGGAAACAGAGCAGCGCGGTGACCGGCGGCAGGCCCGCCACCGTGATGCCCGCCGGGGTGGTGGGGGCCTTGGCGATGCACAGCACCGTGGCCACGGCGGCGAAGAAGATCACCACGCACCAGGAGTGGGCGGTGCGGCGCCGGTGGGTGCGGGCCCGCAGGATGGACAGGATGGCGGCCATCCACGGCCCGTAGACCAGCAGCGGCCACAGCTGGGCGATGCGCGGCGTCGTGGCCTCCCCGGCCAGCGCCCGCAGCGGCGGGTAGGACGCCACCGCGGCGAGCAGGCCGACCGCCACCACGATCACGGACGTGAGGACGACGGTGACGACGCTGAGGGTGCGCCGCCAGGACCGGGTGCCGCTCTCCTTGGCGGCGCGGCCGGGGTGCAGGAAGGTCGGCTTGCGGTGGCTGTGCGGCTCGCCGGCCGGCAGCCCCTCGACGACGGGGGGCTGTTCCGCGGTGTCCAGCAGCTGCGCCAGCTCGGCGTCGAGGTCGTCGGGGACCGTCAGCGGCGCGCCGTGGCCGTAGGCGTCGGCCAGGCTCTCGTGGGCGGGCTGGTCGCGGAAGAGCGGCCCGTCGGTGAGGCCGAAGGCGGCCGTCAGGTCGGGCTCGGTGGTGACTTGGGCGGGGATCCGGTACCCGTCCGCGGTGGACGGCATCAGCAGGTGGAGGGTGGGGGGATCGTACACGGCTACTTCCCTGCGAGCGGGGCGGCGGCGTCGGGGCCCTGGGGTCAAGTGGCGCGGACCGCCGTCAGCACCGCCGGGGGCCCGCGCCGTATTCGGCGTCGCCGTGCTGCTGCGACCACAACGTCGCCTTGATGCGGTCGAGTTCCGCGCCGAGGCGGTCCAGCAGGTCCGCGGAGAGTTCCGGGCGGAAGTATTCCCTTTCGCGCTCCGGAGCGGCCACCGGCCGGTCGGTCGCGGGGGAGTCGGGGATGCCAACGGGCTTGAAGAAGCGCCGGCCGATGCGTCGTACCGGCTGTTCCACAGGAGAGTCAGGCATACATGCGGAACGAATTCGCCGGACACAAAGGGACGGGTAGCCGGTAGCAATGAACTCAAGAAGAGGTGGAGGGTACGAAGAGGCGGTGATCGGAAAGGTGGAAAAATCAGCCCGGTTCCGCGGGCCGTTCGCCCCGGCGCGGCGCGGGGTGCCCGCGGGCTGCGGACGCCGCCGGGCCGGCCTGCGGGGGCGCGGGTGCCGGGCACCGGGACAGGGGCCCATACCACCGGCACCCGCCACGCGTCACCACGGCACCGAGCGGCGTGTTTGCCGGGGACGGGTCCGGCCCGCCATCCTCTGTGCGCGAACGGTTGTCCGTCCCAGGGCGCTCACCTCGGAGGCAAATCGTTACTGCCGACGTGGGGGCGGCTCCGGCGCGCGGCGGACCGTTTCAGCGTATGCGCACCGGTGAGCTGAATCCCACTCCGACGCGCCCCCTCAAGAAGGTGTGACCACGGGACCGGCAGGACGGCCCGGGTAGGTAATGGTCCGATTCACCTACCTGTCCGTCCCGGTTCCGGACGCCGTCCCGCGGCGGCCCGGAATCCCGGCCGAACGAGGGGATTCCCGATGGGCATACGTGGCGCGGCGGGCGGCCGCGCGACCCGCGGTCCCGTGGCCGCCGCCCCGCACACCTGGACCGTTTCGACGGCGCCCGGCGGCGTACCGCTGCTGGGGCACGCGCTCCCGCTGTGGCGGCGCCCGCTCGACTTCCTCGCCTCCCTGCCCGCGCACGGCGACCTGGTCGCGATCCGCCTCGGCCCGCAGCGTGTGTGGCTGGCCTGCGACCCGGCGCTGGTGCAGCAGATCCTCATGGACCCGCGCACGTACGACAAGGGCGGCCCGCTCTACGACACGATGCGCATGGTGCTCGGCAACGGGCTGGTCACCTGCGCCCAGGGCGTGCACCGCCGGCAGCGCCGGCTGGCCCAGCCCTGCTTCCGCCCGTCCCGGATCGCCGACTACGCGGAGGTGATGAGCGCCGAGATCGACGCCGCCGTCGGACAGTGGCGGCCCGGACGGACGCTGGACGTCACCGACGCGATGATGGACCTCTCGGCCCGGGTGACCACCGGCGTGCTGATGTCCACCTCCCTCGACCCGGGTCTCGCGGCCGAGGTGCGCGCGTGCCTGTCGACCGTCATGCGCGGCGTCCTGCTGCGCGCGGTGGTCCCGCTCGGCCCGCTCTACAAGCTCCCCACGCCCGGCAACCGCCGCTTCGACCGGGCCCTCGCCCGGCTGCACCACATCATCGACGGGATCATCGCCGAGCGCCGCGGCGGCACCGCCCGGCACGGCGACCTGCTGGACACCCTCCTGAGGGCGACGGACGACGCCCCCGGACCGGGCGGCCGCCCCGTACCCGAAGGCACCGTCCCGGAGTGCCCCCACTCCGGCACCGCGCCCACCCCCCAGGAGGCGTCCCCTGCCCAGGATCCGCTCACCGACCAGGAGGCCCACGACCAGTTGATGACCTTCCTCGTGGCCGGCATCGAGACCACCGCGCTGGCCCTCGCCTGGACGCTCCACCTCCTGGCGGCCCACCCCGAGGAAGAACGCCGGCTGCACGCCGAGGTCGACTCCGTGCTCGCCGGCCGGCCGCCTGCCCCGGACGACCTGCCCCGGCTCGGCCACGCCCGGCGCGTGGTCACCGAAGCCCTGCGCATGTACCCGCCCGGCTGGGCCCTGACCCGTGTGACCACCACCGAGACCACGCTGGCCGGTCACCGGCTGGCCGCGGGAAGCACCGTCCTGTACAGCGCGTACGTGCTCCACCAGGACCCGGTGGCCTTCCCCGACCCCCAGCGTTTCGACCCCGACCGATGGTTGCCGGAACGGGCGGGGAGCGTTCCGGGCGGTGCGATGCTCCCGTTCGCCGCCGGCAACCGCAAGTGCATCGGCGACCACTTCGCGATGACCGAAGCCGTGCTCGCCCTTGCCGCCATCGCCGCGCGCTGGCGCCTGCGCCCGCCGTCCGCCAGGACCGTACGACCGGTCCCGGCGGCCGTGCTGAGCCCGGGCCCGCTGCCCATGGTCTGCGAGCCACGCCGCGGACCGGACGGCGCAGCGCCGGCCGTGCCATCTGAAGCACCGTGACCATGGAGAGAGAACCATGCAGGCAACAGGCTACGGCGTCCCCGAATCCGAGCTGCCGACCGGCCGTTGGGGCCACGTCCCGTTGACGGGCGCCGGTCCGGAGCACGGCCCGTGCGACGCCATGGCGGTGCGCGCCGCCGTCGTCGTCCCCCAGCTGTACTGCCCCCTGCCGGCGGCGCCGCACCACGAGACCGCCGGCATCGAGCGGCGCGTGGTGGACTGGATGGCGCGGTTCGGCTTCTGCGACAACGACTTCCACCACGCCCAGGTCCTGGCCAACCGCACCGCCGAGTGGGCGTGCCGGATCGCGCCCGACGGCAGCAGCGGCCTGCTGCAGATCGGCGCCGACTGGTCCTGCCTGGGCCTGCTGCTGGACGACGTCTACCTGGACGGCGGCCTTTTCAGCCGGAACCCGGAACGTTTCCTCCCGATGGCCGTCCAGGTGATCCACGGCGCCGACCACCCCGAGACCACCGACGACGAGGAGGTCGACCCCTACACCGCGGCGTTCGGCGAGGTCTCGTACCGCTACCGGCGGCACGCCACCGGCACGGTCGTACGGCGCTGGGTCGACGGCGTCGCCGAATGGTTTCTCGCCGCGTGCGTCGGCATGGGCCAGCGGGCGTCGGGCACCGTGCCGAGCCTGGAGGAGTACTTCGTCATCGGCCCCCGGGACCGCGGTACGAAGGCGTCCATCGCCGTCATCGAGATGGCGGAGGGTACCTCGCTGCCCAACGAGGAGGCGGAGACGCCCCGAATACGAGCGCTGACCCAGATCGCGTCGGCCCTGGTCACGTTCGCCAACGACGTCTACTCCTACCACCGCGAGGTCAAGGAGCAGTCGCTGGAGTCCAACCTCGTCGGCATCCTGGAGCACGAACTGCGGGTGCCGCCCCAGGAGGCCATGACCAGGGCGGCGGCACTGCACGACCGGCTGATGTGCCTGTACCTCGCCCTGCGGGAGCGGACCGCGGTGCGGGCCGCCCCCGAGGTGCGCCGCTACCTCGGCCAGCTCGACCACTTCATCCGCGGCAACCTGGACTACAGCGCCGTCAGCCCCCGCTACCGGGACGACCCGGGCGCCGCCCCCGACCCGGCGCCCGCGTACGGCGTCTGGGCGGACTCGCCCAGCGATGGGAGCCTCGAACCGCTGCCGCTGCGCACGGTGGCGTGGTGGTGGGACCAGCTGAGCCCCGCGGTGTGAGGCGGTGGTGACGCCTCCTCGTCCGCGGCCCCCGAGGGGCCCGTTCCCGGCGGGCCCCTCGGTCTCCGCTCTTGTCGGAACGTCTCGGTACCGGGTGCCGGGCCGCCCCGTCGCGGCCCGCTCCGGTACCGGCAGGAAGGGTGAACCGGTGTGAGTGCACAGCCCCGTGTCGTCGTGGTGGGCGGCGGTGTCGCCGGCCTGTCCGCGGCCTTCCGGCTCCAGCAGGCCGGCTGCGACGCCGACGTCCTGGAGAGCGCCGGACCGGAGATGGTCGGCGGCCGGATGGCCACCGTCGACGTCTGCGGATTCGCCGTCAACCGGGCGGCGACCATCCTCATCAACAGTTACCGCGAACTGATCCGCCTGATCGCCGCGGCCGGCCTGGCGGGCGAGGTCGTGCCCGGCTCCGACCTCTTCGGGCTGGTACGCGACGGGCAGGTGGGCCGGGTGCGCCTGGGATCGCGCCGGCAGCTGGCCACCGGCGGCCTGCTGACCAGCTTCCCCCTCGGCGACGTCGGCAAGCTGCTGCGCGACTACCGGCGGGTGCGCCCCCTGCTGACGCCGCACGACATGTCCCCGATGGCCACGGCCGACTTCGAGTCCGTGACCCAGTACGCCACCCGCCGCGGCCTGCGGCCCGAAACCCTGGAGTACCTGCTCGACCCGCTCGTCTCGGGGCTGTGCCTGGGCGAGCCGGAAGAGGTCTCCGCCGCGATGCCGTTCGTCTTCATCGACGTCATCCTGTGCGGCGGCGGCTTCTTCACCTCCAAGGAGGGCGTCGGCTTCCTGCCCAAGGGGCTGGCCCGGCAGCTCACCGTCGAATACCGCGCCCACGTCACCTCGGTCGAGGACCGCGGGGACGAGGTGGCCGTCACCTGGCACCGGCCGGGCGAGCCGGAGCACATCGAGACGGCGGCGGCCTGCGTCCTGGCCGTACCACCGCCGCAGGTGCCGCCGCTGTACGCGCAACTCACGCCGGAGCAGCGGGAGTTCCTGGACGACGCGCCGTACGCCCGCAGCATCCACGTCGCCTTCGGGCTCGACCGGCCCACGCGGGAGCGGGCGATGCTGGTGCAGGCGTCCCGCGTCGAGCACCCCGACCTCTGCGCGTTCGTGCTGGAGCACAACCTCTCCCCGCGGCGCGTACCGGAGGGGACCGGGCTGGTCATGACGCATCTGCGCGGCGCCTGGTCGGACCGCAACTGGGACCTGGGGGACGACAAGGTGGTGGACCACGTCCTGGCGGGCGTCCGGCGGCTGGGCATCCTGCCCGAGCTGGAGCGCCACACCACGATGACGCACATCTGGCGCGTCTCGCCCTGTCTGATCGGCCGGCGGCCGGGGGACTACCGCGCCATCGCCCGGTTCGCGGCCGGATTCGATCCCCGCGGCCGCGTCCAGCTCGCCGGGGGCGACCACCTGGGGCACTCGACCACCAACAGCAGCGTGTGCTCGGGGGAGCGGGCCGCCCGCAACCTGCTGGCCCGGCTGCGCGGCGAAGGGGCGCTCGCGCCGGGGCGCGGCTGACCCGCGCCCCGGGCGGCGCAACTCCCCCTGCGCGCAACCGGTTCACCCGTAAGAGTGGCCGCTTATGGGTGGATCGGGCAGGCCGAAACGGCTATACGCGGGCGCGTTTAGCACGCCCCGGGCTGCCGTGCACGGCATGTCACTCATCCTGGTTACCGCGGGTCCGTATGGGCGTACGCTCTGCGCTACCGCAGGCAGAGTGCGGCCGGACGGGCCCGCACTCGCGGCGGGCGGGAGACCCAGCGCGGCGAACGGATCCGGTCATGACCCATGGGTGGGAGCACGTACGCGACGTACGGCGGGAGTTGCTCGAACGCAACGCCGAACTCAACGCGGTGGAAGCGGCGTTGTCCCGGCTCCGCGGCACGGCGGGCGGCCCGGTGGCCGTCCCGCGCGGCGGACTGCTCTCCTTCGCCGGGTCGGCCGGGATGGGCAAGACCGCGCTGCTCGCCGAGGTCCGCGCCCAGGGCCGCCGCCCGCGGCTGCACCGTGCTCTTCGCACGCGGCAACGAACAGGAGCACGGCATGGCCTTCCATGTCGTACGCCAGCTCGTACAGCCCGTCCTGGCCGGGTACGACGAGGCCACCTGCCGCACGGTCCTCGGCAGCTGGTACGACATCGTCGCCCCGGCCCTCGGCCTGGTGGCCCACCCTGGCGGCAGCTCACCCGACCCCACCGGCGTACGCGACGGCCTGGACTGGCTGGTGACCCGCCTGGCCGTACAGCAGACGCCCACGGTACTGGTCCTGGACGACGCGCAGTGGGCCGACCAGGAGTCGCTGAGCTGGCTCACCGCCTTCGGGCCGCGGGCCGAGGACCTGCCGATGCTCATGGTGGTCGCCTACCGGCCCGACGAACTGCCGCGCAGCGCCGACCCCTTCCGCAAGCTCGCCGAACGCCACGCCTCCCGGCCCTACGACCTCACCCCGCTCACCCGCGAAGCGGTCGGCAGCATCATCCGCGACGCGGTGGGCGACGGGGCCGAGGACACGTTCTGCACCGAGTGCTGGGCGGTCACCGACGGCAACCCCTTCGAAGCCGTGGAACTCGCCGCCGGACTGCGCGAGCGCGGCCTCAAGGGCTGCCGGGACGACCTGCCCGCGCTGCGCGAACTGGGCTCCGCGGTCAAGGGCAAGGGCCTGGTCGAGCGGCTGGACCGGCTCGGCGGCGCCGCCGTCCGGCTCGCCTGGGCGGTCGCCGTCCTGGGCACCTCGGCCACCCCGGAGATCACCGCCGGAGTCGCCGCGCTCGGCAGCGAATCCGGGGTGGACGTCGTCGCCCGGCTGCGCGAGGCGCGCGTCCTGGCGCCCGACGAGGGCCCGGACGGCATCCTGCAGTTCGCCCACCCGCTGATCGGCGCCGCCGTCCACCGGGCGATCCCGACCGCGCTGCGCGTCGGCATGCACAACGTCGCCGCCGAAGCCGTGGTGGAAGCCGGGCTCGGGCCGACGGTCGCCGCACGGCATCTGCTGGAGGTGCCCTGCGAAGGCGACGACTGGGTCGTCCAGCGGCTGCGCCAGGCCGCGCAGGAATACGTACGCGCCGGAGCCCCCGACGCCGCCCGCCGCTTCCTGACCCGCGCCCTGCGCGAGCCGCCCTCCCCGGAGGACCGCGCCGCCGTCCTGTTCGAACTGGGCGCCGCCACCTTCCTCGCCGCGCCCGAGATCACCGTCAACTACCTGCGCGAAGCGCTGGCCGAGCCGGACGTCGACCCCGAGCTGCGCGAGGCCATCACCTACCGGCTGGCCCAGGCGCTGGCCCACACCGACCAGGTGGCCGAGGCCGCGGCGGTGGCCGCCGAGGAGGCCCGGCGCACCAGCATCCCCGCCACCCGGCTGCGCATGCAGGCCGAGAACTTCGTGTGGAGCGCCTTCCGGGCCGACGAACCGGACTCCGCCGCCCGCTCCCGCCGGCTGGCCCGGCTCGCCGACCACCTGACCGGCGACAGCCTCGCCGAGCGCTACATCCTGGGCCTGCGCGCCTGGGACTGCGTGGTGCACGGCGAGCCCGCCGCCACCGCCCTGCGCTACGCCGAAGCGGCCCTGGTCGGCGGGCTGAGCTGGACGGAGGACAACCGCGGCTTCGAGGTCCCGGTCGCCGTCGCCATGACGTTCATGTACTGCGACCAGCCCGGCCGCGCCGAGGAACTGTTCACCCGCGGCATGGCCGAGTGCGAGCGAAAGGGCTGGCGCGGCGCCCACCTGGCCTTCGGCCACGCCCTGCTCGGCTACATCCGCTACCGCCGCGGCGCGCTCGCCGAGGCGGAGGCCCTGGTCCGCGAAGGGCTGCGGATCGCCGAGCGGGTCGGCGGCGCGGTGCCCGCCCAGTGGTACGCCATCGGCATCCTCATCGAGATCCTGCTCGCCCGCGGCCGCGTCGAGGAGGCCCAGCGGACCGCCGACCACTTCGGCTACGGCGAGGTGGTGCCCAACGCCGTGGTCTACCCCGACTCCCGCACCGTCTACAGCGAACTGCTGCTGGCCCGCGGCCTGCACCGGCACGCCGAACACCACCTCAAGGCGGTCGGCAGGCGGCTGGAGGCCCGTGGCATGCGCAACCCCGCCTGGTGCCCCTGGCAGCTGCACCTCGCCCGCGCCACCGCGCTCACCGACAGTCCGCACGCCGTCGAGCTGGCGGAGGAAGGCGTCCGCCGCGCCCGCCGGTTCGGCACCGCCACGGCGATCGGCGAGGCGCTGCACTGCGCCGCCAACGTGATCGGCGGCGGCCGCGCCCTGAAACTGCTCGCCGAGGCCGTACGGGAGCTGGAGCACTCACCCGCCGGATACGCGCTCGCCGAGGCCCTGGTCGACCACGGCGCGGCCCTGCGCCGCGCCGGTCTGCCGCAGGACGCCGCCGAGCGCCTGTACCGCGGGCTGGAGGGCGCCGTCCACTGCGGCGCCGACGCGCTGGCGGAGCGCGCCCGCGACGAACTGTCCGCGGCCGGACTGCGCCCGCTCCAGCTCCACAGCACCGGCACCGACGCGCTCACCTCCCAGGAGCGGGCCGCGGCCGAGCGGCTCGCCCTGGGCTGGTCCACCGGCCGGATCGCCGAGGAGCTGGCCACCCCGGAGACCGTCGTCACCCGCCTGCTGTCCAGCGTCTGCCGCAAGATGGGCACGGACTACACCGGGCTGCCGCGGCTCCTGGAGACCGCCGACCCGGCCACCGTGCCGGACCGGCCGCCGCGGCGTTGACGCCGGGCCCGCCCGCCGTCGGCGGCCACGTACGATGGCGGTATGTCCTTCCTCCGCCGCCGCAGCGCAGCCACGCCCGCCGGGCCTGACTTCGACGTCCTCGCCATGGACCCCGGGGACTGGCCCGGCAATCTCGGAGCCGGGCTGCTGCCCGCCCCCGACGGCAGCTGCCAGGGGGTCTTCCTGCGCTACGACCTGTTCGGCGGGCGCGGTCCCGCGATGATCATCGGCAATCTCCCGGAGGGCTCACCGGCGCGCGACCTCGGGGACGACCAGGTCCCCTTCGAGGTGGCCCAGCTGCTCGCCGCCCTCGGCAACGACGAGCCGGTCACCGTCGTCGAGACCGAGGACACCCCGGTCATGCACGACGACAACCTGCTGATCGTCAAGCGCATCAAGTGCTCCGAGGGCCGCGTCTCCTGCGTCCAGTTCGACCGCAGCGACGGCGTCCTGGTCACCATCGCCAGCTGGGACCGCCCGATCACGGACGACCTGTACGCCCTGCTGAAGCCGCTGCCGGCGGAGATGTTCCAGCAGGGGTGAACCGTCCGGCGCACCGGGGCGGCCGTCGCGAGCCGCGGGGCGGTCAGTCCGTACGGGCTCGGTGTGCGCGCGAGGCCGGCGCCCGGCCGCACGCCGGGCGCCGCCTCCTCCCGCCCTACCGGGCCGAGGACCGCACCTCCACATCCGCCGCCCGTACGTACCCCACCCGGTGCCCCACCTGGATCTCGTAGTAGACGTCCTCGCCGCGGACGACCGCGTGCTGGGACACGTCGTACGTCGGGGCGTAGAAGTACTCGCCGCGCACCCGGTTGCCGATCGCGTAGCGCTGGCCCGCCAGGAGCTTGTACGGCAGTGGGGTGACGGCCTGTACGGGGACGCCTGCCGGGTAGGCCGCCTGCTCCGGGTACGCGCGGCCGTAGACGGGGATGTCCGCCCGGCCGGCCTTCGGGGTGATCACCAGGCCCTTGGCGTCGACCGCGGTGGGCTCGTCCGCCGGGTTGTGGAACCACGCCTTCTGGCCGAGGTACCAGATGGCGGTCCACTCGCCGCGGCGCTCCGCGACCGCGTACCGCTGGCCGGTGGTGGCGCGGGCGCCGGTGTCGTTCACGCCGGTCGTCGAGGGGCTGCCGTCCGGCCGCAGGCCGATGTCCCGGACCAGCGGGGCGCTCTCGCTCGGACCGGTGTGCAGGCGGACGGCCGTCGAGCCGTGCGGCGCGCACGGCTGCCCCGGCTTCCCGCAGTCCGTGTAGACGGGACGGTGCTCGTCGTAGTCGGGGCGGATGGTGACCAGCCCGCCCCGGGGCCCCGCCGTACGGACGAACGGCCTGCCCAGCAGCCGGAAGTAGTGCGCCCAGTCCCAGTAGGGGCCGGGGTCGGTGTGCATGCCCTTGATCGTGGCCGGGGTCGTGCCGGGCACATTGTCGTGGCCGATGATGTGCTGCCGGTCCAGCGGCAGGTCGTACTTGCGCGCCAGATAGCGCACCAGCCGCGCCGAGGCGCGGTACATCGCTTCGGTGTACCAGGCGTCCGGAGCCGCGAGGAAACCTTCGTGCTCGATCCCCACGGAGTGCGCGTTCACATACCAGTTCCCCGCGTGCCAGGCGACGTCCTTCGTCGGCACATGCTGGGCGATCAGCCCGTCCGCCGACCGGATCGTGTAGTGCCAGGACACATACGTCGGATCCTTGATGAGCTTCAGCGTCGTCTCCCACGACCCCTCGGTGTCATGGATGACGATGGCGTCCACCCGCTGGTCCCGCGGGCGGTCCGCCTTGTCGTGGTTGCCGTAGTCGCCGTCGCCGAACTCCTCGTACGGCGCCGGTACGGACACACAGGAGACCGTGCGCGGGCATTCGAGGCGGGACCCGGCCGGTGCGGCGGCGGCCCGCAGGCCCAGGCGGCCCAGCTGGGCCCGGTCGGCCGTCAGCCCGGGGGAGGCGGGCAGCGTCACCCGCTGGCCTGAGTCGGTCGTCCGGGACCGGCCCTGCCGCAGCACGTCGTACACGTCGTCGGCGAAGCCCGCCGCGGTACGGGCGTCGTCCGCGCCCGAATAGCGCGCCACGGACCCGTACCACCGGGCCGGGTCGGCGGAGAGCGGACCGAGGCGGCGCTGCTCCGCGGCCAGCAGCGCCGCGCCGCCGCGGATGTTGGCCGCCGGATCGCGGCGCAGCCGCTCGGCGGGCAGCCCGGTCAGCCGCGCCGCCCGCTCCAGGGTCCGCAGCCGGGCCGGGACCGCGGAGGCGGCGGGCGGCTGGGCGCGGACCCGCTTGCGGGCCCGGGAGTCGTCGCCGCGCGGGTCCTCGTCGCCCTCGCCGTGGTGCGGCCGCTCGGCCAGCGCCGTACGGGCGTCGGTCAGGTGCATCGGGCCGTAGCCGCCGGAGACGCTGGGCGCGCCGCCGTGTCCGTCCCAGCGCGACTCCAGGTAGGCGACGGCCAGCAGCACGTTCCGCGGCACGCCGTACTGTGCGGCGGCGTCGGCGAAAGCCCGCTGGAGGGCGCCGGCGGCGGGCTGCGCCGCCGAGGCGCGCTGCTGCCCGGCCGGGACGGACGGCGTGGCGGAGACCAGCGGCACCAAGAAGGCCGCCGCCGCGACGGCGGTGGCGGCCCTGCGCGCTCTGGAGCGGGGGGTTCTCTTCTCGTCGGATCCTCGCAATGCAGCCTCCTGGGGCCGACCGGGCGAGCCGGGGCGTACGGCGGACGGTGTGCATACGGCCGTGCGGGACGGAACCTGTTTACAGCTATCGCCTGGCCGACGATCCGTCAATCACCGTGCGCACCGGCGGACCCGCATGTCAGCACGCGTCCCGCACCCCCGTACGAGCGGACGCGGCCGAGCCCGCGCACACGTGAGCGGCACGCCTGGCACGGCGTGCCGCTCACATACCCCCCTTGACGGATCAGCGGGTGCCGACCGCCGCCCGCACCGCACGCCGCGCCATCTGGCAGTCGTCGTGCAGCCGGCGCAGCAGCAGCCGCTGCTCCTCACCCGCCGCCGGCGCACCGGGGTGTCCCGGCCCCGGCGTGCCCGCCGGCGTGGGCTCGCGCATCGTGCGCTGCACGGCGGTCTCGTAACGCCGTATTTCGCGGGTGAGCACCAGCATCAGATTCACCAGGAAGGCGTCCCGCGCGGCCGGTCCGGCGGCCTGCGCGAGCTGGCTGATCTGCCGGCGCGCCACGGGGGCGTCACCGAGCACCGACCACAGGGTGGCGAGGTCGTAGCCCGGGAGGTACCAGCCGGCGTGGTCCCAGTCGATCAGCACCGGCCCGGCGGGGGACAGCAGCACGTTGTTCAGCAGCGCATCGCCGTGGCAGAACTGGCCCTGGGTGTGGGACAGGCCGTGCAGCAGCTTCTGCAGGTCGCCCAGGTCCCGGTCGGTCAGCAGGCCGAGGCCGTGGAAGTGCGCGATGCGCTTGCCGTACTCCAGCGGCATGTCGAACATCCCGGCCGGCGGCCGCCAGAGGTTGACCCGGCAGATGGCGCCGAGCGCGGCCCGTACGTCCGCGCGGGGCGGGGCTTCGGTGGGATGCCGTTGGAGGGAGGCGATCCGGCCGGGCATCCGCTCGACGACCAGAGTGCAGTTGTCCGGGTCCGCGGCGATGAGCCTCGGTACGCGCACCGGCGGGCGGTGGCGTACGAAGGCCCGATAAGCAGCTATTTCGTGCCGGAACCGCTCGGCCCACGCGGGGGAGTGGTCCAGTAAACACTTGGCGACCGCGGTCGTACGGCCGGTGGTGCCCACCAGCAGGACGGACCTGCCGCTGCGGCGGAGCACCTGGACCGGATGGAACTCGGGGCAGATGCGGTGCACGGAGGCGACCGCGGCGCGCAGCTGGGCGCCCTGGGGGCCGGACAAGTCGAGTCTCCCGCTGAGCGGTTGGGGGCCTCCCCCTTGCACCCGCCGATTCCGTCCGCCGGCCAGGCCGGACACCGCCCCCGGAGACTGGGAGGGATCCAGATAGGGCCCGCTTCCCGGAGGCTGCGGGCGGTACGGCCGGTTCGGGGCGCTCACGGCGGACGATGCTGCGTACATGGGTGAGACTGATCCCTTCGTGCGCCGACGAGTTGCGGTGCGGCCCCCGGCCCGATGACCGGGCCCGAAGGCCCGGATCCGGTGTCCGCACCCTGGGGAATGCGGTACCGACACCGGGCCGGGGGCTGCACTCCTACAGAACACGCGGGCGCGGGTGGCAGACCATCTGGCGCACCCTGGCGAACCCTGGCGAATGCTCGCAAGCGTCCCGGACGGCCCGTTACTGTCAAGTCAGTCGAGGAACCTGGGGGCTTGACGTGGACAGGGAGCCGAACACCCGTCTCGCGGACCTTTTCGGCCTGGCCGGCTGGTCCAAGGGCGAACTCGCGAGACTGGTCAACCGGCAGGCGGCCGCCATGGGGCATCCGCAGCTGGCGACCGACACCTCGCGGGTACGGCGCTGGATCGACACGGGGGAGACCCCGCGGGACCCGGTGCCCAAGGTGCTCGCCGCCCTGTTCACCGAGCGTCTCGGCCGTGTCGTAACCATCGAGGACCTCGGGTTCGATCGTTCCGGGCGCGCGGGGCGGAAACAGGCCACGGACGGCCTCCCGTGGCCGCCCGAGCGGACGGCGGCGGTCCTCACGGAATTCACGGGAATGGACCTCATGCTCAACCGACGCGGCTTGGTGGGCGCGGGCGCGGCGCTCGCCGCGGGCTCCGCACTCAGCAGCGCCATGCACGACTGGCTGCACACCGATCCGGCGCTGGCAGCCGACGCCCCCCGATTCGACGACCCCTTCGGCGACAACACCATCGACCAGATCGGCTTCGACCGTTACGAGGCGGCCCCCGTGGGGTCGCAGGAGATCGACGCGCTGGAGCGCTCGGTCGAGGTCTTCCGCGCCTGGGACGCGGCCCGCGGCGGCGGGCTCCAGCGCAAGGCCGTGGTGGGCCAGCTCAACGAGGTGGGCGGGATGCTCGCCTACCGCCACCCCGAGCATCTGCAGCGCAGGCTGTGGGGGGTGGCGGCCAACCTCGCCGTGCTGGCCGGCTGGATGTCCCACGACGTGGGCCTGGAGCCCACCGCCCAGAAGTACTTCGTGATCGCGGCCCACGCGGCACGAGAGGGCGGCGACCGGCCCCGCGCGGGCGAGGCGCTCTCCCGGGCGGCCCGCCAGATGGTGCATCTGGGCCGCCCGGACGACGCCCTGGACCTGATGAAGCTGGCCAAGTCCGGCTCCGGCGGCGAGACCCTGCCGCGTACCCGCGCCATGCTCTACACGATCGAGGCCTGGGCCCAGGCGGCCAAGGGACAGGGCCAGGCCATGCGCCGCACGCTGGGCGAGGCGGAGGAGCTGTTCGTCTCCGACCGTGGCGACGTACCGCCGCCGAGCTGGATGCAGATGTTCGACGAGGCGGACCTGCACGGCATGCAGGCGCTGGCCTTCCGTACCCTCGCCGAGCACGACCCGAAGGCGGCCAGGATCGCGCAGGTGCACGCCAAGCAGGCGCTGCGGCTGCGGGACGCCGGCCGGCAGCGGTCGACGATCTTCGACTACCTGTCGATGGCCTCCGCCTGCTTCATCGGCAACGACCCCGAACAGGCCGACCGTTACGCCCGGCTGGCCCTGGTGTCCATCAAGGAGAACTCCTCCCACCGCACCTGGGACCGGCTGCGCGAGATGTACCGGCTCACCAACCAGTACACGGACTACGCCAAGATCAAGGACCTGCGGGAGGAGATCCAGCGGGTGATGCCCAGGGCCAAGAGCCAGGGGCTGGGGCCGGGGCTGGGTCCGGCGGGCAAGAGCCTGCGGATCTGACGAGGGGGTGACGTCCACGGGCCGCCCGGACCCCGCGGAGCCCGTGTCCGCGCACGGAACACGTCAACTACGCACTCGGTCAAGACACTCGAACGACGACAACCCACTCGAACGACTCATTCGCGACCTACTCGTCCAGGGCCAGGGCCTCTGGCGGGCGCTCCCGTGCCCCGTAACCGTACGGTGCCGCCGCTCCGCTAACCGCTCACTCTGGCGATCAGCACACACGCGTCGTCCTCGCGCTCGGCACCGCCGAACTCCTCGGCGACGACGCGGACGCAGTCCTGCGCGTCACGGGCCGCGGCGAACCGCGGTGCCAGCGACAGGAGGCGCTCGGAGCCCTCGTGGGCGGCGAGCGGGCCGTGCGAGCGGCGCGGCACCAGCCCGTCGGTGTGCAGCACCAGCAGGTCACCGGGCGCCAGCTGCTCGTGGTGCTGGGTGTAGCGGGCGCCCGTCGTGGCGCCGAGCAGCACACCCTCCGGCGGGTTCAGCGGGCTGCCGGTGCCGTCGCGGAACAGCAGCGGCGCCGGATGCCCGGCCTGCGCCCAGACCAGTTGGCGGGTGGCCGGATCGAAGCGGCAGCACACCGCGCTGCCCAGGGCGGGCTGTGCGGAGCTGTCCAGCAGCTGGTTCAGATAGCCCATCAGCGGGCCCGGCTCCTGACCGGACACCGCCATGCCGCGCAGCGCGCCGAGCACCATGGCCATGCCGGAGGTGGCGGTGGCGCCGTGGCCGGTGAGGTCGCCGACGCTCAACAGGGTCTTGCCGTCCGGGAGTTGCAGGGCGTCGTACCAGTCGCCGCCGATCAGGGCGCTGGTGCCGGAAGGGAGGTACCGGGCGGCCAGGTCGAGTGCGACGGGCCCGCCCTGCGGGAACCGCAGGGAGCCGCGCCACGGCGGCAGCACGGCTTCCTGCAGCTCGACCGCAAGCCGGTGTTCCGTCTGCGCCCGGTGCCGTTGGCGCTGCAGCGAGTCACGGGTCTCGCGCACCGCCCGCTGGCTGCGACGCAGCTCGCTGACGTCCCGCAGCACGGCCCACATGCATGCGGTGCTTCCGTCGGCGTCGAGCACCGGCTCGCCCACCATGTGCACCGTACGCACGCACTGGTCGGTGCGCACGATGCGGAACTCGCCGTCGATCGGCCGGCCGTCCACCAGGCAGTCCGTGACCATCGTGGTCAGCAGCTGCTGGTCCTCGGCGAAGACCAGGGACGGCAGCTCGTCCAGGGTCAGCGGACCCTCGGCCGGGTCCCGGCCGAGGATCGTGAACAGCTCGTCCGACCAGCTCACCCCGTCGGTGAGCAGATTCCACTCGGCGCTGCCGACCCGGCTGAGCAGCGAGCCCGGGTGGTCGGCGGGCTCGGGCGGGGCCGCGGGCAGCAGCTCCTCGTCCGGCAGGGCGTCGGGGTCGGCGGGCAGGCCCTCCCGGAGCTGGTCCAGATGTCCGCCGAGGTCGTCGAGGTGGTGGACGGCCAGGTCGCACAGCGCCCGCTGCCAGCGCAGCCGCGGGTCCGGGTGCTCGTCGCCGTCCGCCGAGGTCTCCCGGCGTACGGCGTCCAGGCCGCCGCGCAGCCGGCGGGCTTGGGTGATCAGCGCCTCGACCGCGTCGCGCTCGGGGGGCTGGGCGGCTGATCGGTCCGCGAAGAGGTGGGACGGCATACGTACTCCGATATCAGGCGGCGCCGGGGCCAGGTCTGACGGAAGGGCCGGTTACGACTGTTGCACAGGCTGCGACCGCCCGTAAGGGATTTGGCATTACCCGATACGGTGGTGCACTCGGCATATGCCCTTGGCCTCCCTGGGGCAACCTTCCGCCGAATCGGCGGAACGGAGCGTTCCAGGCTAGGCTTCCGCCGCCGTAGCGCGCTCGGCCTCCACCGATCCATGGTGGGAACGACGCATACGACCCGTGGTCACCGGCAAGAATGCCGGTCAGCGGAAATCCCGTTGCCAGCCTGTC
Source organism: Streptomyces albofaciens JCM 4342 (assembly GCF_008634025.1). NCBI lineage: Bacteria > Bacillati > Actinomycetota > Actinomycetes > Kitasatosporales > Streptomycetaceae > Streptomyces > Streptomyces albofaciens. The sequence goes on from NZ_PDCM01000001.1 coordinate 3,629,261, forward strand.
CCCCGCACCGGATGCTGACCTCATGTTCGATCCAGACATAGCGCCCAGTGGCACCCTGCTCGGCCTCCTGCAGCGAGGCCGCGGCGACGGGACCCTGCATGCCCTCGCGGCGCCGCGGGCCGAGGCGCTCGCGGCACTGAACGACAGCGTGCTGCGCGACCCCCGCCGCGACTGGCAGGTCGAGAACCGCTCCCTGTACTACGCGCGCCTGTACATGCAGCTCGACGGCGGCCTCGAAGAGATCGAACGGCATCTTTTCCACCCCGACGACCTCACCGACCCCGGCGAGGAGCGCACCGGGCTCGCCCTCGCCGTACTCGGCCACCTCGCCGCGTACGGCCGGGACGCCGCCCTCCTGCTCCTGCGCAGCTACGCCGCGGCCGGTACGAACTGGCGCTGGGCCCTGGACGAGCTGGCCCTGCGCGACGACGACGCGGGCCTGGCGACCCTCGCCCCCGCCGTGCTCGCCCGCTTCCCCCTGACCCCCGAGGGCGACGCCGAGCTGGCCGCCGCCGTCCGGGACGCCTTCGAGCCCCGCCCGTGGCGGCTGTGGGCCGACGACCCGCGCTACGGCGAGCGCATCCGCGCCGCCCAGGAGCAGGGCTGCTTCGACCGCTGGCAGCGCCAGCTGCGGCCGGGCGGACCGCGCCCCGGCTGGAGCGTCACCGAGATCCTGGACTGGGCCCAGCAGGGCCTGGAGCTGCGCCCCGAGGAGTGGCGGCAGGTGCCGGCCGCGCGCTGCCTGGCGGCCGTCGCGGCCCCCGAGGACCGCCCCGAGCTGCTGCGCGCCGCGCGTACGGGACCGGACGCCGCCCGCGCCGCCGCCCTGCGCCACCTCGCCGAACGCGGCGATCCCGAGGCCCTCGACCTCATCGAGGCCGCGGCCGCCGACCCGCTCTCCAGCAGGCCGCTCGCCGAGGCCGCGATCGCCGCCTTCGAGCGGATGCGCGGCGTGGCCGCCATCGAGCGGGCCCGCCGGTGGGCCCCGCGCCCGGACCGCCTCGGCGCGGCCGGCGCCACGATGCTGGCCCGCCGCGGCGGGCGCGCCGACGCCGATCTGGTCCTGGCCGCGCTGCGCCGTACGGTCCGGCTGGAGGGCCCGGACGCGGACGGGCTGTGGGAGCTGGTCGACGGGGCGGGCCGGCTGGGTGTGGCCTGCGCCGCACCCGTATTGCGCCATATTTATCGCGAGACCTCCTCGTCCCACCTCAGGGGCCGCGCCGCTGCCGCGCTGGCCGTGACCGACCCCGGCTTCCCCGCGGGGTTCGCCGTCGAGTGCCTGTGGGACTGCGAGGAGACGACCAGGGAGCTGGCCGCCCGCCACGCGGCGACCGCCGACGACCGGGTCGTGGAGCAGCTGCGGCGGCTGGCCGCCGATCCGGCCGAGGAGGCCGAGGTGCAGACGGCGGTACGGGCCCGGTTCGGGCCGGACGCACCGGCGGTCTGAGGGGCGCCGCCGGGCCGCGGGGGAGGCGCCGCTCCGGCGCGCGCGTCAACGCTCATGGGACGTTCCCCGGCTGGACAGATCCCCGTGGCCGGGGACACGCCCGGCGGGCCGACAAAAGGCCTATGCGTGTTGTCATCGTCACCGAGTCCTTCCCGCCCGACGTCAACGGCGTCGCCCACTGCGCCCTGGAAACCGCCCGGCACCTGGTGCGGCGCGGTCACGACCTGCTCGTCGTCGCCCCGCTCGGGGCCGACGGGGCGCCGGACGGCGGGCGGGGCGGCCCCTGCCCGGTGGTCCGCGTGCCCTCGGTGCCGCTGCCGGGCTACCCGCAGGTCCGGGTGGCGCTGCCCGGCCGCCGGCTGGCCGCCGCGCTGGACGGGCACCTTCCGGACGTCGTGCACCTGGCCAGTCCCTTCGTCCTCGGCGCGCGGGGCATGACGGCCGCCGCCCGGCGCGGCGTGCCCGTCGTCGCCGTCTACCAGAGCGATCTCGCCCGCTACGCCCGTGCCTACCTGGGCACCGGCGGCGCCGCTGCCTGGCGGCGCCTGCGGGCCGTGCACGCCGCCGCCGACCGCACCCTGGCGCCGTCCAGCTCCGCCCTGCACGACCTCGCCACGCACGGCGTACCCCGGCTACGCCTGTGGCCGCGCGGCGTGGACTCCACGCGCTTCCACCCCGCCCGGCGCGACGAGGTGCTGCGCAGCTCGCTCGCGGCGGGCCGGGACCTGCTGGTCGGGTACGTCGGGCGGCTCGCGCCGGAGAAGGAGGTGCGGCTGCTGGCCCCGGTCTCGCGGCTGCCCGGCGTACGGACCGTGGTGATCGGGGACGGGCCCAGCGCCCCCGGCCTGCGCGCCGCCCTGCCCGGTGTGCGCTTCCTCGGGCGCCGCACGGGCGACGAGCTGGCCCGTCTGACGGCCTCACTGGACGTCTTCGTGCACACCGGCCGCTACGACACGTTCTGCCAGGCCGTCCAGGAGGCGATGGCGGCCGGGGTGCCCGTCGTGGCGCCGGCGGCGGGCGGCCCGCTGGACCTCGTGGAACACGGCCGTACGGGGCTGCTGGTGCCGCCGGGGGACGGGGAGGCGGTACGGGACGCCGTCGAGCGGCTGGCCGGGGATCCGGCCGCACGGGCACGGCTGGGCGCGGCCGGCCGTGCGGCGGTCGAGCACCGCACCTGGGAGGTGGTCGGCGACGAACTGCTGGGCCATTACGAGGACGTGCTCGCGCGCCGGACGGCGGTGGCCGCATGACGGCGCGACCGGGCACCTTCGCGCCCCACGTCCCCGACGAGACCCGCTACACCGGCGCCGGACTGCGCATCGTACGGCTCGCGAACTTCGTGACCCCGGAGTCGGGCGGGCTGCGCACCGCGCTGCGCGCCCTGGGCTCCGGATACCGCGCCGCGGGCCACGAACCGGTCCTGATCGTTCCCGGCCCCGCCGTACGCGACGAGCTCACCGACCAGGGCCGGGTGATCACCCTGCCCGGCCCGGTCCTGCCCGGGACGGGCGGTTACCGGGTGCTGGCCGACCGGCGCCGCGTACGGCGCGTCCTGGAGGCGCTGGCCCCCGACCGCCTGGAGGTCTCGGACCGTACGACGTTGCGGTGGACCGGCGAGTGGGCGCGGCGGGCCCGGGTCCCGGCGGTGATGGTGTCCCACGAAAGCGTGGACGGCGTGCTGCGGGCCTGGGGCGTACCGCGCGGACCGGCGCGCGCCGCCGCCGACCGGACCAACCTGCGGACGGCGCGTTCCTACAGCCGGGTGGTCTGCACGACGGAGTGGGCGGCGGCCGAGTTCACCCGGCTGGGGGCGCGCAATGTCGTACGCGCGCCGCTGGGCGTGGACCTGACGGCTCGTCACCCGGGTTTGCGCAGTCCGCAGTTGCGGCGGCGGTGCGCGGGCGGGGCGGACGTGCTCCTGCTGCTGTGCTCGCGGCTGTCACCGGAGAAGCGGCCGGGACGCGCGCTGGACGCCCTGGCGGAGCTGCGGTGGCGGGGCGTGGACGCGGCGCTGGTGGTGGCGGGGGACGGGCCGCTGCGGTCCCGTCTGGCGGCCCGCGCACGGGCCGAGCGGCTGCCCGTGGCGTTCCTGGGACACCTCGCCGATCCGGCCGAACTCGCCGCCCTCCAGGCGGCCGCGGACGTGGCGCTGGCGCCCGGACCGGCGGAAACGTTCGGCCTGGCCGCCCTGGAGGCCCTGGCCTGCGGCACCCCGGTCGTCGCCGGCGCCGCGTCGGCCCTCGCCGCTCTGGTCGGCAGCGGCGGCGACACCGCCCTCGACGACGGCGCCTCGTACGCCGACGCCGTGCTGCGCGTCCTCGCCCGCCCCGAGGCGCACCGCCGGGCGGCGGCCCGGCAGCGCGCGGAGGGGTACGGATGGCAGCCCGCGACCGCGGCCTTCCTCGCGGCGCACGACGCGTCCGCGAAGATCCCGCCGCCCGCCGTCAGCCCGGAGATTCCCCCGGGCCGGCCGGCCGGGCCGGCAGCCGCGGGGACGGGTCCGGTGCGGCCGGCGCGGCCGGCCCTCGGGCCCAGCGGGCGGCGATGACCGTGCAGACCACCAGCTGGAGCTGGTGGTAGAGCATCAGCGGCAGGATGACCAGGCCCGCCGCGCCGCCGAACAGCACCGCCGCCATGGGCAGTCCGGTGGCCAGGCTCTTGTTCGAGCCGCAGAAGACGATGGTGATCCGGTCCTCCCGGCAGAACCCCAGCCGGCGCGCGGCGAACGAGGTCGTGACGAGTGCCGTGCCCAGCAGGCCCGCCGCCAGGAGCAGCAGGGCCAGCAGCCGGGCGGGGGTGACCTGGTGCCAGATGCCCTGGGTCACGCCCTTGCTGAACGCGGTGTAGACGACGAGCAGGATCGACGCGCGGTCCACCAGGCCGAGCGGCTTCCGGTGCCGGGCGAGAAAGCCGCCGACCCAGCGGCGCAGCACCTGCCCGGCGGCGAACGGCAGCAGGAGCTGGGTGGCGATGGCCACCGGCCCGGCCGCCGAGAAATTGAGGGCGGAGCCGATCAGCCAGGCCGCGAGCAGCGGGGTGGCGGCCATGCCGACCAGGCTGGAGTACGTTCCGGCGCAGATGGCGGCCGGGACGTTGCCCCGGGCCGTGGAGGTCAGGGCGATCGAGGACTGGACGGTGGAGGGGACGACGCACAGGAAGAGCAGCCCCACGTACAGCCGGTCGGTGAGGAGGAACGGGACGAGGCCGCCGGCCGCCAGGCCGAGCAGCGGGAACAGGACGAAGGTGCTCGCCCCGGTCAGCAGGTGCAGCCGCCACTGCCGCAGCCCGCGCACCGCCTCCCGGGTGGAGAGCCGCGCCCCGTAGAGGAAGAACAGCAGCCCGACGGCGAGGTCGGCGGCGGTGCCGGCGGCCGCGGCGCCCCGTCCGGTCGCGGGCAGCAGGGTGGCGAGCAGGACCGTACCGAGGAGGGCGGCGACGTACGGGTCGACCGCGCGCCGCAGCCGGGCCGCCCACTTCGGCCGGCCCACCCGCTCCGGCCGGTCCGCCCGCCCCGGGCGGGCCCGGGGCCGGGAGCCGCGCGCCGCCTCACTCATCGTCGCCGGTCTGCCAGGGCGGGTGCCCGACGCGGGCGGGGTCGGCGCCGGGACCGGTCGCGTCCCGGGTCCGTACGTCGATGGCGCCGCCGCCACCGTCGTGGTCGCTGCCCGCCGTGCCCTTGCCGGCGAGCAGGGTGTTGAGCGTCCGGTCGACCTCCAGCCAGGAGTCGGCCGAGGAGTTGTCGACCACCAGCAGGCCGACGGCCGTGCCGCCGCGGGGCGGCGCCGGGGGCTCTTCCTCGTCGTCGGAGGGCGCGCACGGCTGGGGGGTGTGCGGGGGGAGGGGCGGGGACTGCGGGGCGGCCTGGGCGGCGGCGCCGCCCCACAGCACGCCCGTGACCACCGCGACGGCGACGGCCAGTGTGGACGGGCGTACGGCCCGGGACCGCTGTACACGGTCCCGGAGCCGCCCGGCGCCGCCCCGGGAGGGGTTCGGTGCCATACGGGAACCTCGTCTCAGACGGGAGCCGGTTCGCGGTGCGTCCGCCGCCTGCTGATGTTGCGCTCCAACAGCTCGGTGGCCACCTTCAGTTCGACGCTGCCGCTGCTGCCCGTGTCGGGCAGCCGCCCGTCGGCGGCCTTCAGGTCGACCAGGGCGCCTTCGACGGCGCCGTGCGCGGCGAACAGGCACGGGGTGCTGTAGATCGCCACGTCGACGCCGAGTTCGGTCAGTTCGGTGAGGGACAGGCGGGGTGATTTGCCGCCCGCGATCTGGTTGAACAGCAGGGGCTTGGCGCCCACCACGGACCGGATCCGTTCGATCCACTCCACGCTGCGCACCCCGTCCACGAGGACGACGTCCGCGTCGGTCTCGGCGAGCGCCGCCGCCCGCCGGATGATCTCCGCCTCCTCCGTGGCGTCCGTACGCGCCACCACGACCAGGTCTTTCCGGCTGCTGAGCACCAGGTTGAGCTTGTCCAGGTACTCCTCCAGGGGGAGGATCAGCTTGCCTTCCGCGTGACCGCACCGGCGCGGTCTGCGCTGGTCCTCCAGGATCACCCCGGAGGCGCCGCAGCGCTCCAGGCGCTGGACGACGTGGCAGGCGACCTCGTGGTCCACATAGCCGTCGTCGATGTCCACGAGCAGGTGGTGGGCCGGAAAGGCCAGGCGCAGCCGTTCCACGAAGTGCACCATGTCCGGCCAGGCGATGAAACCGATGTCGGGCAGACCGTAATGGGACGCGGCGAAGCCGAACCCCGAGACGAACATCCCGTCGTAGTGCTGTGCCGCGATGGAAGCCGAATACATGTCGTAGATGCCGATGAGCGGTGTCGTACGAGGCGATCGGACCGCCTCGCGCAGGGCGCTGCCGTACTGCATGCTTCTCCCGCCTCCCGGACTCGCCGGTCGCGAGCCTTTGGGGTGTCGTGGAATTGACGGTGCCAGGAAACCAAGAGGGAGTAAAAGGATTCCGGGCAGCAACACTCGTTTGAGGAAACGCCGCAGGCCAGGGCGGTATTTGTGGAATTAATATGGGGCGATGGAAACACCGCCGAAGTAACGTTTCCCTGAAAGGTCAAGGGGGCGTAAAAGCGATGAGATGAATTACGCCGGAGGGTGCCGCCGGTGCCGGACGGCCCGCCGTGCCGGGCCGGGCGGGCCGGGCAGGCGCGCGGCCGGGCGGAAATCGCCGGGCCCGCCAACTCCGCTGTCACAATGGCGGCATGACGGGACGCTGGGAGTTCTGGATCGACCGGGGCGGCACGTTCACGGATGTGGTGGGCCGGCGGCCCGACGGCAGACTGGTCACCGGCAAACTGCTCTCGCACCGCCCGGACGACGCCGAGGACGCCGCCGTGGCCGGCATCCGGATGATGCTGGGCCTGGCGCCCGGAGCGCCGGTCCCCGCCGAGCGGATCGCCGTGGTCAAGATGGGCACGACCGTGGCGACCAACGCCCTGCTGGAGCGCACGGGCGAGCCGACCGTGCTGGTGACCACCGAGGGCTTCCGGGACGCCCTGCGCATCGCCTACCAGAACCGGCCGCGGATCTTCGACCGGCGCATCGTGCTCCCCGAGGCGCTGTACGCGCGGGTGATCGAGGTCCCGGAGCGGGTGGACGCGCGGGGCGCGGTGGTACGGCCGCTGGAGACCGGCGCGGTGCGGGCGGAGCTGGCCCGGGCGTACGCGGACGGGCTGCGCAGCGCGGCGGTGGTGCTCCTGCACGGCTACCGCCACCCGGACCACGAGAAGGCGGTGGCCGCCCTCGCGAAGGAGGCGGGCTTCGCCCAGGTCAGCTGCTCCCACGAGGTCAGCCCGCTGATGAAGCTGGTGCCGCGCGGCGACACCACGGTGGTGGACGCCTATCTGTCGCCCATCCTCGGCCGGTACGTGGACGGCATCGCGCGCCAACTCCCCGGCGTGCGGCTGATGTTCATGCAGTCCAACGGCGGGCTGCGGGAGGCCGCGCACTTCCGCGGCAAGGACGCGGTGCTCTCCGGCCCCGCGGGCGGCGTGGTCGGCATGGCCCGCTCCTCCGCCGCGGCGGACGACGGGTACGACCGGGTGATCGGCTTCGACATGGGCGGCACCTCCACCGACGTGTCGCACTACGCGGGCTCCTTCGAGCGGATCTTCGGCAATGAGGTCGCGGGCGTGCGGATGCGGGCGCCCATGATGAACATCCACACCGTCGCGGCGGGCGGCGGCTCCGTCCTGCACTTCGACGGGCGGCGCTACCGGGTCGGCCCCGACTCGGCCGGCGCGGTGCCGGGCCCCGCCTGCTACCGCCGCGGCGGCCCGCTGACCGTCACGGACGCCAACGTGATGCTGGGCCGCGTCCAGCCGGCGCACTTCCCGGCGGTGTTCGGCCCGGACGGCGACCAGCCGCTGGACGCCGCGACGGTACGGGAGCGTTTCGTCCGCCTGGCCGAGGAGGCCGCGGCGGCCACCGGTGACCGGCGCGGCCCGGAGGAGGTCGCCGCCGGGTTCCTGGACATCGCCGTGCTCAACATGGCCAACGCGGTCAAGAAGATCTCCGTGCAGCGCGGCTACGACGTCACGCGCTACGTCCTCACCAGCTTCGGCGGCGCGGGCGGCCAGCACGCCTGCGCGGTCGCCGACGCGCTGGGCATCGGCACGGTCGTGGTACCGCCGCTGGCCGGCGTGCTGTCCGCGTACGGCATCGGGGTCGCCGACGCGACGGCCATGCGCGAGCAGGCCGTCGAGGTGGAGATCGACCCGGAGTCGGACGCCACGGCCGTCGCGGAGGTGCACGGCGTCTGCGACCGGCTCGCCGGCCGGACCCGCCGCGATCTGCTCGCCGACGGCGTGCCGGAGGAGAGCATCACCACCCGGGCCCGCGTCATGCTGCGCTACGCGGGCACCGACTCGGCCCTCGCCGTGGCGCTGGACACGCCGCGGGCGATGGCCGCCGAGTTCGTCGAGGCGCACCGCGCGCGCTACGCCTTCACCATGGACAAGCCGCTGATCGCCGAGGCGGTCTCGGTCGAGGCGGTCGGCGCGCCGGGCGGCACGGCCGACCACGAGGTGCCGACGGGGGAGCGGACCGGCGAGCTGGCGCCGGTGGCGCGGGTCCGGATGTTCGCGCAGGGGCGCTGGCAGGACACCGCGCTGTACGCCCGCGACGACCTGCGCCCCGGCGACACGCTCACCGGCCCCGCGATCATCGCCGAGGACGACGCGACGACGGTCCTCGACCCGGGCTGGCGGGCGCGCGCGGGGGAGCGCGGCCATCTGCTGCTGACCCGGTCCCGGCCGCGCGCGGGCGGCACGGCGGTCGGCACCGACGCCGACCCGGTCCTGTTGGAGGTCTTCAACAGCCTCTTCATGGCCATCGCCGAGCAGATGGGCGTGCGCCTGGAGAACACCGCCCACTCGGTCAACATCAAGGAACGGCTGGACTTTTCCTGTGCCCTCTTCGATCACGAGGGCAATCTCATCGCCAACGCCCCGCACATTCCCGTGCATCTCGGGTCGATGGGGGAGTCCATCAAGGAGGTGCTGAAGCGGCGGCGCGGGGCGGGCGACATGCGGCCGGGCGATGTGTACGCGGTCAACGACCCCTACCACGGCGGCACGCACCTGCCGGACGTCACCGTCGTCACGCCCGTCTTCGACGAGGCCGGGCGGGAGCTGCTGTTCCTGGTCGCCTCGCGCGGCCACCACGCCGAGATCGGCGGCATCACCCCGGGCTCCATGCCCGCCTTCAGCCGCACCATCCAGGAGGAGGGCGTCCTCTTCGACAACTGGCTGCTCGTACGGGACGGGAGGCTGCGCGAGGAGGAGACGCGCGCCCTGCTCGCCGCCGGGCCGTACCCCTCGCGGGCCCCGGACGCCAACATCGCCGACCTGCGGGCCCAGATCGCCGCCAACGAGAAGGGCATCCGCGAACTGCGCAAGATGATCGGCGAGTTCGGGCTCGACGTGGTGCGCGCCTACATGGGACACGTCCAGGACAACGCCGAGGAATCGGTACGCCGCATCATCGCGCGCCTGGAGGACGGCGCGTACCGCTACGAGACCGACGGCGGCGCGGTGATCCAGGTCGCGCTCACCGTGGACCGGGAAGCGCGCGGCGCGGTGCTGGACTTCGCCGGGACCTCGCCCCAGCTGCCCGGCAACGCGAACGCGCCCAGCTCGGTGGTGATGGCCGCGGTGCTCTACGTCTTCCGTACGCTCGTCGCCGAGGACATCCCGCTCAACAGCGGCTGCCTGAAGCCGGTGGAGGTCCGCATCCCGCCCGGCTCCATGCTGGCGCCCGAGTTCCCCGCGGCCACCGTCGCGGGCAACGTGGAGACCTCACAGGCGGTCACCGGCGCGCTCTACGCCGCGCTCGGCGTCCAGGCCGAGGGCTCGGGCACGATGAACAACCTCACCTTCGGCAACGACCGGGTGCAGTACTACGAAACCGTCGCCAGCGGCTCCGGCGCGGGCGACGGCTTCGACGGCGCGGACGCCGTGCAGACCCATATGACCAACTCCCGGCTGACCGACCCCGAGGTGCTGGAGTGGCGCTATCCCGTGCGGGTCGAGAGCTTCGCCGTACGGGAGGGCAGCGGCGGGCGCGGGCGCTGGCGCGGCGGCCGGGGCGCCGAACGGCGGCTGCGCTTCCTGGAGCCGGTGACCGTGGCGCTGCTGACCGGCCACCGGCGGGTGCCGCCGTACGGCATGGCGGGCGGCGGACCGGGCGCGACCGGCGCCAACCTGATCCGGCGGGCGGACGGCACCGAGGAGGCGCTCCAGGGGTGCGACGTGGCGGAGATCGGCGTCGGGGACGTACTGGTGATCCGGACACCGGGGGGCGGCGGGTACGGGGAACCGGAGGAGCCGGAGGCTTAGCCGTCCGGCCCGGGTCCGTCCGACCCGGGTGCGCCCGGCTCAGCCCCGTCCGGAGGAGCGCGCCGGACGCGGCACGAACCGCACCGGCGTCCCCGGCACCGCCTGGGCCGCCGCCGCGAGGAACCGCTCCGGCACCACCCCGACGACCGGGTAACCGCCGGTCGTCGGATGGTCGTTGAGGAACAGCACCGGCAGGCCGTCCGGCGGCACCTGGAGCGCCCCCAGCGGCATGCCCTCGCTGGGCAGCTCGCCGTCCTTGCGCCGCTCCAGCGGCGGGCCCTCCGTGCGCAGCCCGATGCGGTTGCTCGCCGAGGACACCCGGAAGCGCCCGGTGGCCAGCGTGCGCAGGCCCGCCTCGGTGAACCAGTCGTCGCGCGGCCCCAGGACGCACGGCAGCACCAGCTCCGCGGCCGGCAGGCCCGCGCGCACGACGGCGTCCACCCGCGCGGGCGGGCCGTACGGGTCGCCGAGCGGCAGCACGCCGCCGTCGGACAGCGGCGCGGGCCCGAGCCCGGACAGCAGGTCGGCGGCGCGGCTGCCGAGCACCGGCTCCGCCGCGACGCCGCCGGCGAAGGCGAGGTACGAGCGGAGCCCGGCGGTGGCGGGACCGGCGTCGATCACCGCGCCCGCCGGGACGGGGACCGGTGCGCCCCAGGGGGCGGGGCGGCCGTCCACCGTGACGGGGCACGGGGCTCCGGTCACCGCGACGACGGTGGCCGTGCGGACCCGTACGGCACAGCCGGTCAGGGTCGTCTCCAGGGTCGCGGCCGTCTCGGGATTGCCCACGAGGCGGTTGGCCAGCCGGTGGGCCGGCTCGTCCAGGGCACCCGCGCGCGGCACGCCGAGGTGGGCGTGCCCGGCGCGGCCGAGGTCCTGGACGGTGGTCAGGGCTCCGGCGCGGAGGACGCAGAAGGCGCGGTCGGTCATCGTGCCTCCCGGGGCGACGCTGCGGACGTTTCCGTCGTGACCGGTATGAAGCGGACGCGTGTCCCGGGGGAGAGCAGGGCCGCCGGTTCGCGGTCCGGGTTCCACAGCTCGACGTCGCTGGTGCCGATGAGCTGCCAGCCGCCGGGGGAGGAGCGCGGGTAGACCCCGGTGTACGGGCCCGCGAGCGCGACCGAGCCGACCGGGACCCTGGTGCGCGGTGTGGCCCGGCGCGGCACGTGGTGACGCTCGGGCAGCCCCGTCAGATAGCCGAAGCCGGGCGCGAACCCGCAGAAGGCCACGTGGAACTCCGTACCGGAGTGGATGCGCACCACGTCCTCGGGGGTGGTGTCCCACAGGGCGGCCACGTCGGCGAGGTCCGGTCCGTCGTAGCGCACCGGGATCTCGACGGCCGGGCGGTCGTCGGCGGTGGCCGGCGGCACGTCCCAGCCGGGCAGTTCGGCGGCCAGCCGGCCGGGGTCGGCCAGGCCGTCGAGCAGGACCGTGCGCGCGGCCGGGACGATCTCGCGGACCGCGGGCAGGGTGCCGGCGGCGGCGCGGCGCAGCAGCTCGGCGTGGAAGGCCTCGACGGCCGCCGCGTCGTCCAGTTCGACCAGCAGCCCGTGGTCGCCGACCGGCAGCGGGCGCAGCGGCAGCCGGGTACGGGCGGCGCCGTTGCCGGTGCTCACGCGAAGCTGCCGATCCGCACGCCGGCCGCGGTCAGCTCGTCGCGCACCCGCCGGGCGAGGTCGGCGGCGCCGGGGGTGTCGCCGTGCAGGCACAGGGAGCGCGCTTCGATCCGTACGGTGCTGCCGTCGACGGCCGTTACCGTGCCCTCCGTCGCCATGCCCAGCGCGCGCTTGACGACCTCGTCGGGGTCGTGGACAACGGCGCCCGGTTCGCGGCGCGATACCAGCGTTCCCTCTGGGGTGTAGGCGCGGTCGGCGAACGCCTCGCCGATGACCGGCAAGCCGACGCGGCGGGCCGCCTCGTGCAACTGGGAGCCGGGCAGGCCGAGGATGGGCAGGGGGGTTCCGGCGGTGCGCACGCCCTCCAGGACGGCGGCGGACTGCGCCTCGTCGTGCACACAGCGGTTGTAGAGCGCGCCGTGCGGCTTCACGTACCCGACCCGGGTCCCGGCGGCGCGCGCGAAGACCTCCAACGCGCCGATCTGGTACGCGATCTCGTCGGCCAGCTCACGCGGCGGTACGTCCATGGCGCGCCGCCCGAAGCCCGCGAGGTCCCGGTAGGAGACCTGGGCGCCGACCACGACGCCGCGCTCGGCGGCCAGCTCGCAGACCCGGCGCATGGTGCTCGGGTCCCCCGCGTGGAAGCCGCAGGCCACGTTGGCGCTGGTGACGACGGACAGCAGCGCCTCGTCGTCGGTGAGCTGCCAGCGTCCGAAGCCTTCCCCGAGGTCGGCGTTGAGGTCGACGAGGGGGGCGGTCACCGGGTCGCTCATGTAAGTCGTACGTCCGTTCCGAAGGAGGCCGCGCGAGCTGGCGCACGGGCGGCGGGTCACTGGTTGCGGGACCGGTCGGCCCGTATCCGTAGTGGCTCTCCCCCTGAGGGCACTCGGGCCGACCGGTGATGGGGCCAACGTAGGCGATCGTTCAACGATCCGACAAGAGGTGTGTTGTCTCGTTCTGCCATCTGGGATTGACTGCCGCTCACAGCACACGGGGTGCACACCGGGGCGGAAGGCGGGGACGGCGATGGCGGGCAAGGTGGCGAAGGACGATCGGCGGCGGCTCGCCGAGGTCTCGGAGCTGGCGGGGGACCGGGTGCTGCTGGGGCGCTCCAGCACCGCGGAGCGGGTCGCCGACATTCTCCGGGACCGCATCACCGAGGGCTACTTCCCGCCCGGCGCGCGGCTGTCCGAGGAGAGCATCGGCGGGGCCCTTGGGGTGTCCCGCAACACCCTGCGCGAGGCGTTCCGGCTGCTCACGCACGAACGCCTGCTGGTGCACCAGCTCAACCGCGGGGTCTTCGTGCGCATCGTGACGGTGGCCGACCTGGACGACATCTACCGCGTCCGTACGCTCGTGGAGTGCGCCGCGGTCCGCAGCCTGGGCGAGCCGCCGCACCCGGTGGGCGCGATGGAGGCCGCCGTGCTGGCCGGCGAGGCCGCCTTCGAGGAGCGCGCCTGGCGCGATCTGGGCACCGCGAACCTGCGCTTCCACCAGGCGGTGGTGGGGCTGGCGGGCAGCCCGCGGATGGACGAGCTGATGCGCGGCGTGCTCGCCGAACTGCGGCTGGTCTTCCACGTCATGGACGATCCGCGCCGCTTCCACGCGCCGTACCTGACCCGCAACCGGCAGATCATCGAAGCGCTCCAGGCCGGTGACGCGGCCGAGGCGGAGCGGCTGCTGGTGTCCTATCTGGAGGATTCGCGGGCCCAGCTGTCGGGGGCGTACGCCCAGCGCATCGCCGCTCGATAGGGCGCTCGGAGCACTGATATTTCGCTTCCGTCAACCCCTTGTCGGATCGTTGAACAATAACCTAGCCTCCTCGCATCCTCCTCACGGTCCGCGTGAGGTCCCGTATGCGGAAGGCGGACCCATGATCGTGCTTCTCGGCGTGCTCGTGGTCGTGGTCGGCTTCGCCACCAAACGCAATGCCCTGCTGGTCGTGGGCGTGGCGGGCATCGTCACCGGCCTGCTCGGCGGTCTGTCGCCGCGGGAGGTCCTGGCGGCCTTCGGCTCCGGCTTCGCGAGCAGCCGGGCAGTGACGATCTTCGCGATCACCCTGCCGGTGATCGGCCTCCTGGAGCGCTACGGCCTCCAGGAGCAGGCCCGCCGGCTGATCGCCCGCTTCGCCAAGCTCACCACCGGCCGCTTCCTCGCCCTGTACCTGGGCATGCGGCAGGTCGGCGCGGCCGTCGGCCTGACCCACGTCTTCGGGCACGCGCAGACCGTGCGCCCGCTGGCCGTGCCGATGGCCGAGGGCGCCGCCGAGCGCAAGCACGGGCGGCTGACCGAGAAGTCCCGGGAAAAGGTCCGCTCGTTCTCCGCCAGCGCGGACAACGTGGGGCTGTTCTTCGGCGAGGACGTCTTCCTCGCGGTCGGCTCGATCCTGCTGATCACCAGCTTCGTCAACACCACGTACAACACCCACCTGGAGCCGTTGCACCTGGCGCTGTGGGCCATCCCGACCGCGCTGTGCGCCCTGGCCGTGCACGGCTGGCGGCTGCTGCGCCTGGACCGGTACCTGGAACGCGAGCTGGTCGCCGCCAACATCGAGCCCGTCGCCGTCGAGGGAGCAGCCAAGTGATCAAGGCAGAGTGGTTCTACTGGCTCGTCGGCCTGAGCTTCCTGGTGATGGCCTCCCAGATGCTCACCGACCGCAGCAACCCCAAGCGCTTCGGCACCGCCGCCTTCTGGGGCCTGCTCGGCGCCGGCTTCGTCTACAGCACATGGGTGGTCGAGAAGAAGGCCCCCGCCGAACCGCTGGGCGCGGCCGTGCTGCTCATGATCGTGCTGGCCGGCTTCGGGTTCACCGGGCGCGGCACACCGCGCACCACCACGCCCGGACAGCGCGAGGCGAGCGCGCTGAAGCTGGGCAACAGGCTGTTCGTGCCCGCGCTGGCCATCCCGGTCGTCGCGCTGCTGTGCGCGGTCGTCGTCAAGAAGCTCTCGATCGGCGGTGAACCGATCCTCCAGGAGGGCAGCGAGACCATCCTCGGGCTCGGCATCGGCGCCGTCGTCGCCCTCGTCGTCGGCATGATCATGCTGCGCGAGAAGCGGATAGCGGTGCCCGTGCAGGCCGGGCGCTCCATGCTGGAGGCGATGGGCTGGGCGATGCTGCTGCCGCAGCTGCTCGCCACCCTCGGCACCATCTTCCAGCTCTCCGGCGTCGGCACCCAGGTCGGCAAGGTGACCACCTCGATCCTGCCGAAGGACTCGCTGTACGTCGCGGTCATCGTCTACTGCGTCGGCATGGCCCTGTTCACCGTGATCATGGGCAACGCGTTCGCCGCCTTCCCGGTGATGACCGCGGCCGTCGGCTGGCCGGTGCTCATCGAGCACTTCCACGGCAGCGCGCCCGCCGTCCTGGCCATCGGCATGCTCGCCGGTTTCTGCGGCACGCTGGTGACCCCGATGGCGGCCAACTTCAACATCGTCCCGGCGGCCCTGCTGGAACTGAAGGACCAGTACGGCCCGATCAAGGCCCAACTCCCCACCGCCGGCATCCTGCTCGGCTGCAACATCGTGGTCATGGCCCTGTTCGCCTTCTGACCCGCCCACCGCACAACCGAACCGCGCGCGACCGGGGGCGCCGCGTGGCTCACGGACCACAGGGAACGCCATGACACGCACGACCCGCGTCCTGCTCACCGGATTCGAGCCCTTCGACGGCGAGAGCTCCAACCCCTCCTGGGAGGCGGTGCGGACCGCCGCGGCCGAGCCGCCCGCCGGTCTGGAGACGACCGCCGTCGAACTGCCCTGCGTCTTCGGGCGCTCGCGCACCGCGCTGCGCGAAGCCGTCGCGGCGCACGACCCCGACATCGTGCTGTGCGTCGGCCAGGCGGGCGGCCGCCCCGACCTGACCGTGGAACGGATCGCCGTCAACATCGACGACGCCCGCATCCCCGACGTCTCCGGCGCCCAGCCCATCGACGAGCCGATCGTCCCCGGCGGCCCCGCCGCGTACTTCGCGGCGCTGCCGGTCAAGGCGTGCGTGGCCGCCGTGCGCGAGGCGGGGCTGCCCGCCTCCGTCTCGAACACCGCCGGCACCTTCGTCTGCAACCACGTCTTCTACGACCTGATGCACCTGATCGCCACCGAGCGGCCCGCGCTGCGCGGCGGCTTCGTGCACGTGCCGTACGCTCCCGGACAGGTCACCGACCGGTCGCTGCCCTCACTCCCGGTGAGCGCCGCCGCCGAGGGACTGCGTGTGATCGCCGCCACCGCCGCACGCACAAATACGGACATCAAGGTCGTCGGCGGCGCCACGCACTGACGCCGGGGCCCGTGCCGTTTCGTCCGTTGTCAGTGTGAGCGCCTACTCTGTGCGACGTGACTTTTCCTGCCCCGGGGACCGCTGCGTCCCAGCTCAACGGCCCGGCCCGGCCCGAAGGCGCCGCCCGGCCCGCGCCGGGCCCGGCCGCCGACGAGGGCCTGGCCCGCCGGCTGCGCGCCCTCGCGTGCACGGCCCCGCTGCACGACCTGGACGCGCGCAAGGCCAACCTCGCCGGTGAGTACGGGGTGTATGCGATGGCGGAGGTGGCGCTCGCCGCCATCGACCTGGTCACCCTGCACATGGACTTCGACACCGGCGCCGACCACGAGCAGATAGTGGCCAGGCTGCTGCCGCGCGTCGCCGCGCAGACCCCGCACCGCCCCGCCGCCGAGCACGAGCGCGTCGCCCGCTGGGTGCTGGAGAACCTCATCAACGTCGGCAGCGTGGACCGCGGCTTCCGCGCCGTGTACGGCACCTTCGGCCCCGAGGGCGAGTACATCCGCCGCGACTACGACTTCAAGCTCATCGAGGAGGTCCCGGGCCCCGGCGGCGGTGTCTACCTCCGTACGACCGACGAGGCCGTCAACGTCCTGGTCGGCGCGCTGGACACGGACGTGACGAGCGCCCAGATCGCCGCCGAGGTCAAGCTGGAGGTGCTCATCAGCCGCGGCCGGCTGGCGGACGCCCAGCTCGCCGCCGAGCAGGCCCGCTACCGCACCGTGCAGTACGCCGAGACCCTGCGCCGCACCCTCGACGCCACCCGCCGCAACGTCCGCGCGGTGGACTGGCTGCGCGCCGTCCCCGACATGATCACCGAAGCCCTCGACCACGTCGCCGAGCGCTACCGCCACGAGAACGCCATCCTGACCAACATCCGCAAGGCCCGCGACGAGGCCGAGGACCAGGAGCACAAGCGCCGCGCCGCCGAGCTGGTCGACATCGTCAAGGACTGCATCCGCCGGCACACCCAGCTCCAGTCCCGGCTGCTGGAAGCCGGCCCCCTCTTCCGCGCCGAGCAGGACCGCCAGGCGTTCGCGCCGCCCGCGGGGCGCTCCGGCCTCGACCTGTACGGCCAGCTGGTCGCCCCGGTCCTGCCGCTGCCCGTGGAGCAGGCGATCCGGGTCACCGACGCCTTCTTCGCGCGCGGCACGGGCTTTCGTACGGGCACTTCCGTACGGCTCGGCGACCTCGTCGGCCTGCTGTTCCAGCCGCCCGTCGAGCGCGAGCACCTCGGTGCCGAGATGCCCGAGCCGGACCTGATCGCCACCCCGGACGACAGCCGCTTCTCCGAGGAGCAGCTGGAAGCCGCCCAGGCGCTGCTCGACCTGCCCGCCGACGCGCCGCGCCGGCTGTCCGGCCTGCTGGCCGAGGCCCGCGACAGCGGCGATCCGGACCTGGCGTATCTGGTCGCCCTGCTGGCGGTGCACGCGGCCAGCCCGCCGGTCGGCACCGCCTACCGCCAGGGCGAACAGCAGCTGCTCTTCGCCGTCGACGACGGCACCGTGCTCGACGACCCGGAGTTCGGCGGCGCCGACCTGATCGTCGGCAAGGCCCTGCTGGACGCGGCGGGCATGGCCGCGGACCGCTCGGAGGTCGCGTGATGCCGGCCGGACGGGAAGCGCGCACGACGCCAACGGCACGGCGTCCCAAGGAAGTTCGCATGGAGGTACGGGCGTGAGTGAGTACGGAACCGGCGCTGGGGACGGCACCGAGGACCCGGTGCGGGAGGACCTGCCCGGCGCGGCGGAGCAGGCGGCGTGGTCCGCCCCGGCGGAGCAGCCGGTCCGGTCCGCGCCCGCCGAGCCCGCGGGCCCCACGCCCGTGACGCCCGCCGACGCCGCGGACGCCGCCCGGCTCGTCTCCTTCGGGCTCCAGCCCAAGCTGCTGCCCGCCCGCGACGCCGAGTACACCGAACTGCTCCGCAGGTACCGC
Source organism: Streptomyces albofaciens JCM 4342 (assembly GCF_008634025.1). Lineage (NCBI taxonomy): Bacteria > Bacillati > Actinomycetota > Actinomycetes > Kitasatosporales > Streptomycetaceae > Streptomyces > Streptomyces albofaciens. The sequence continues at coordinate 3,647,383 of NZ_PDCM01000001.1, forward strand.
GACGAGCCCGCCTTCGCGCGCCTGGCCGACGCCGTCGCCACCGGGCTCGGCCTGGTCGTCCTGGAGGTGTCCCCGCGCGCCGGCATGGCCGTCACCGCCGACGAGGACTCCGTCTTCGCCGTCCGGATGGGCGACTACGCCCGCCGCGCCTCCGCCGACTCCGCCGACCGCTTCCTGCACGGCCTGGCCCACCTGGCCGTCGCCGCGCTGGCCTTCCCCCGCCCCGAGGACCTCGCCGACGACGGCTACATCGGCCGTATCACCGTCAACGGCGTGGACGCCTTCGTGCGGCAGGCCTGCCGCCGCCTGGAGGAGCGCGCCGAGGAGCAGGGCGAGAACACCGACCCGGCCACCGGCGCCCCCGGCCTGGAGGCCGCCTGGCGGACGTACGCGCGGCGCAGCGCGACCGGCGCCACCAAGGACGCGCGGCGGCTGGCCGGTTCGACCACCGGCATCATCGCCAAGGCCGTCGCCTTCCTCGTCGACTCCGGCTTCCTCCAGCGCACCGGCGACGACGCCGGCGGCGCCTACCGCACCACCGCCCGCTACCAGCTCCAGGTGCGCGACATGGCGGGCAGCGCCGCCATGGCCGAGCTGCTGGAGCTGGGCGTGGTCCCCGTCAGCGACGGCAGCGCCACCCTGCTGCCCGCCGAGGACACCGACGACCTGGAGCTGGTCTCCGACGCGGGCCTGCCCTTCCACTCCTCCTGACCGCCCGGGGCCGGGCGCACCGGCCCCACCGACCTTCCGTCCACCGACCACCGTCCGCCCACACAACGAGAGTCCGCCGCCATGTACGAGCTGTCCCGGGTCCGCCTCTACTCCATCGGGCCCGCCGGTGCGCGCTATGCCGACACCGTGCTGGACCTGCGGGGAGTCGGCGCGCCGGTGCCCGATCCGGCCCCGGCGCAGGCGGACTTCTTCGAGGACGAGCCGGTCGGCCCGCCGCGCCGGCCCGCCCCCGCCGGCGTCCTCTTCCTGGAGAACGGCGGCGGCAAGTCCGTCCTGCTCAAGCTGATCTTCTCGGTGATGCTGCCGGGCCACCGCAACACCCTCGGCGGCGCCAGCTCCGGCGTGCTGCGCAAGTTCCTGCTCGCCGACGACTGCGGCCATGTCGCCCTGGAGTGGCAGCACACCCGCACCGGCGAGTCCATCGTGGTCGGCAAGGTCAGCGAGTGGCGCGGGCGGCAGGTCTCCAACGACCCGCGCAAGTTCGCCGAGGCGTGGTACAGCTTCCGGCCCGGGCCCGGCATGAGCCTGGACTCGCTGCCGGTCGCCGAGGCCACCGTCGTCCGGCCGCGCGGCGAGTCGGCGGAGGGCGCCTCGGGGGCCCGGGGCCGCCGCCGTACGATGAAGGGCTTCCGCGACGCCCTGGTCGAGGCCGGCAAGAACTACCCCAACCTGGACGTCTCCTGGGTCGAGATCCACGAGCGGTGGAACGAGCACCTCGGTGAACTGGGCCTGGACCCCGAACTGTTCCGCTACCAGCGGGAGATGAACGCCGACGAGGGCGAGGCGGCCGGCCTCTTCGCGGTCAAGAACGACTCCGACTTCACCGACCTGCTGCTGCGCGCGGTTACCGACACCCGCGACACCGACGGCCTCGCCGACCTCGTGCACGGCTTCGCGCACAAGCTGGGCCGCCGCGCCGAGCTGACCGCCGAGCGCGACTTCACGGCCGGGTCGCTGGATCTGCTGTCGCGCATCGCGGACGCCGCCGAGCAGCGCGAGACCGCCCGTGACGTGCACGCCGGTGCCGAGCGCCGCACCCGTACGCTGGCCCAGCGGCTGCACGCCCGCGGCACCGAGGAGCGCGGCCGGGCCGCCGAGTTCGCCGAGCAGGTCGCCACCGCCGCGCACGCGGTCACCGACGCCGAGCGGGTGCGCGAGCGCCGCGCCCTGATCTCCGCCGAGCTGGCCTACCGGCACGCCTCGCTGGCCCTGGCCGCCGCCGAGAAGGGCGCCGCCGCCCAGCGCCGCGAGCTGAACGACGCCCGGACGCTGCACTCCGCCTGGCAGGCCGCCGAGATCGTGCTGCGCCACCGTGCCGCCGCCGACCGGGCCACCCGCGTCGCCGCCGCGATCCGCGAGGCCGAGCGGGACGCCGCCCCCGCGCTCGCCGCCCGCTCGAAGGCCGCCGGCGAGCTGGTGCGCGCCCTCCAGGCCGCCGCCGACGTCAGCGAGGGCATCGCCAACGAGCAGGAGGAGCGCTCGGCCGCCCTCCAGGAGACCAGCGACACCGCGCACCGCGACGCCACCGCCGCCGCCACCCACGCCCAGCGCGCCCGCAGCGAGGCCGAACACCTCAAGCAGCGGCTCGCCGAGGTCGAGCAGGAGACCGCCGAGGCCGTCCGGGCCGGCTGGCTCGACGACTCGGCGCCGGACGCCGACCCGGCCCGCGCCGCGCTCGCCGCGTCGGACGCGGAGAAGTCCACGGTCGAGGGCTGGGACGCGGCGCGCGAGGCCGCGACCGCCGCCGCCGACCGGGCCCGGGAGGCCGCCACCCGGCTCGCCGCCGCCGAACTGGCCGCCGCCCGCGCCGAGGACGCCGCCCAGGCCGCGGAGCGGGCGTACGAGGCCGAGCGCCGGGCCGCCGAGTCGATCGGCGCCGAGCAGCGCCTCGCCGACCTGCTGGGACTGCCGCAGGCAGCGCCCAAGGCGGGCGTGCCCGGACCCCGTACGGGACAGCCCGCGGACAGCCCGGAGGAACCCCACCGCGTCCGCCGCCCCGCCTCCGAAGGTCCCCTGACCGCCGAAGAACTCGACCGCAACGCCGACGACCTGCGCGAACTGCTCGACGAGAGCGTGGCCTCCGCCGAGCGCCAGCTCTTCGACCTGCGCACCGCCGCCGCGGACGACGCCCGCATCCTCGGCGCGCTGGGCGATGGCGGCCTGCTGCCGCCGGGGCCCGATGTGCTCGCCGCCGTCGAGTATCTGGGCGAGCACGGCGTCCCCGCGCTGCCCGGCTGGCGCTATCTGGCCCAGTCCGTCGACCCCGCCGACCACACCCGGGTGCTGGCCGCCCGCCCCGAGCTGGTCGACGGCGTCATCATCACCGACCCGGAGACCCACGCACGGGCCCGCGACGTGCTCGCGCAGGCCGCGCTGCTGCCGCGCTCCACCGTCGCCGTCGGCACCGCCGCGGCCCTCCTCGCGCCCACCCCGGCGCCCGACGCCCAGGACAGCGGCGTCTTCCTCGTCCCGCCGAACCCGGCCATGCACGACGAGTCCGCCGCCGACGAGGAGCGCCGGGCGCTGCGGGCCCGCGCCATAGAGCGCGACGAGGAGATCCGCACGCTGGCCGCCCGGCTGGCCGGTGACCGCGCGCTCGCCGCCCGCCTCTCCTCCTGGCGTACCGGCTGCCCGCCCGGCCGCCTCGCCGAACTGGCCACCGCCGCCGAGGAAGCCCGTACGGCCGCGGACACCGCCGCCGCCGAGCTGGCCGAGGTGCGTGCCGTACGGGCCGAGGCCGACGAGGAGGCCGCCGAAGCCGCGCGCGTGCGCGACCAGCGGCAGGAGGCCGCGCAGCGCGCCCGCCGGGTCGCCGACGCCCTCGCCGGGCTCGCCCACCGGCTGCGCGAGCGCGCCAACTGGCAAGCCCGGCTGCGTGAACTCGCCGATGAAAGCGCCGAGTTGGAGGCGCGCGCCGAGGAGTGCGTGGACCGGGCGCGGGCCGCGGACGAGGACCGCCGTACCGCCCAGCGCGCCGCCGACGACGCCCGGCGCACGGCCCACGCGCTGCGCGCCGAGCGCGCCGAGATCGCGGGCGTGCCGGACGACATCGGCGAGGACGGCACCGAGCCCACGGCCGCCTCCCTGCCCGCGCTCCGCGAGGCGTACCGCGCCGCCTCCCAGGTGTACGAGAAGGTGGGCGTCGGCGCCGACCTGCGCGCCGAACAGGCCCGCGCGGAAGGCGACGAGAGCGCCGCGCTGGCCGAGCTGAACCGTCTCACCAACAAGGTCCGCACGCGCGCCGAACAGCTCCTGGAGAGTCCGGACGCCGCCGACGGGCCGTCCCGGCAGGCCGCCGCCGCCCGCGCCGAGGCCCTGGTCTCCCGGCTGGAGTCACGTGCCTCGGCCGCCAGCGAACAGCTCGGCCGCCTGCGCGGCGAGGCCGAGCGGCTCGCCCCGGCCGACGGCGAGGCGCACACCGAGCTGCCCGAGGACATGATCCCCGCCGACGCGGACCGCGCGAAGGAACTGCTGCGCACCGCGAACGCCGAACTGGCCACCGCCGACGACGCGCTGGAGACCGCCCGCGCCACCCACACCGAGCTGCTGCGCGCCCACCGCGCCGCCGAGGACGCCGCCGCCGGCTTCGACGAGATCGCCGCCATGCTGCGCGATCTGCTGCGCGACACGCAGGAGGACGAGGGCGAGCGCCCCGAGCCGTACGCCGGACGCCTGGAGGACGCGCGGCAGGCCGCGGCCGAGTCCCGCCGGTCGCTGCGCGGCTGCGCGAGCGACCTGTCGGCGGCCGAGGCGGCGGTCCGCGAGGCCGGCGACGTGCTCGTACGCCACGCCAACTCCACCAAGTACGAGCAGGTCCGCACGCCCGCCCGGCAGCAGATCCGGGAACTGCCCGCGGCGGCGCTGCCCGACCACGCGGCCAAGTGGGCCGACGCCTTCGCGCCCCGGCTGCGGGTGCTCACCGACGAGCTGGAGCAGCTGGAGCGCAACCGCGACAGCATCGTGGACCGGCTGCGCGGCCTGGTCGAGTCGTCGCTGGCGACGCTCCGCTCGGCCCAGCGCCTGTCCCAGTTGCCCGGGGGCCTGGGGGAGTGGTCCGGGCAGGAGTTCCTGCGCATCCGCTTCGACGACCCGGACCAGGCCACCCTCACCGAGCGGCTGGGCGAGGTCATCGACGAGGCCACCCGCTCGGCGGTCAAGAAGAACAGCGACCTGCGCCGGGACGGCATGTCCCTGCTGCTGCGCGGCGTCAGCGCGGCGCTCCAGCCGCGCGGCGTGGCGGTGGAGATCCTCAAGCCGGACGCGGTGCTGCGCGCCGAGCGCGTGCCGGTCGGGCAGATGGGCGACGTGTTCTCCGGCGGCCAGCTGCTGACCGCGGCCATCGCCCTGTACTGCACCATGGCCGCGCTGCGCAGCAACGACCGCGGCCGCGACAAGCAGCGGCACGCCGGCACGCTGTTCCTGGACAACCCCATCGGCCGCGCCAACGCGACGTATCTGCTGGAGCTCCAGCGTGCCGTCGCCGACGCGCTGGGCGTCCAGCTCCTCTACACCACCGGCCTCTTCGACACCACCGCACTCGCCGAGTTCCCGCTGGTCATCCGCCTGCGCAACGACGCGGACCTGCGGGCCGGGCTGAAGTACATCAGCGTCGAGGAGCATCTGCGCCCCGGTCTGCCGCAGCAGGACCCGGAGTCGGAGCCGGTGCACGGGCAGATCACGGCGACGCGGATGTACCGCCGTCCCGAGGACGAGCGGCCGGAGCCCGAGGCGTCCCGGGAACACCAGGAATCTCAGGAGGGTCAGGAGCCCCCGGCAGCAGCCGGATGACCCACCGGTGGAAGTCGGCGATGTGGTGCTCGCTGGGGACGAGCACCCCGCCGGCCCGGTAGGCCCGCGAGTCCATCGCGGGCTGGGTCCGCTCGCAGGCCGCGAAGTCCTGTGTGTTGACCCGGTGGAACAGCTCCACCGACCGCGACAGATCGGCCCCCGAGGCGACCACCTCGGGGGCGTAGAGCCAGTCGCACTCCACCACCGTGCGGTCCGCGGCCAGCGGGAACATCCGGTGCACGATGACGTGGTCCGGCACGAGGTTGAGGAAGACCTGCGGGCGTACGGTGATGGCGTAGTAGCGGCGGTCCTGGTCCTCGCCGATGCCCGGGATGCGGGCGAAGCCGCCGCTGCCGTCCACGGTGAACCCCTCGGCCTCGTCCGCGAACGCCGCGCCGTGCCCCACGTAGTACTGCGCGGCGAACCCGTCCGCGAACTCCGGCAGGACGTCGGTCAGTTCGGGGTGGATGGTGGCGCAGTGGTAGCACTCCATGAAGTTCTCGACGATCAGCTTCCAGTTGGCGCGCACGTCGTAGGTGATGCGCCGCCCGAGGGCCAGCCCGTCGATCCCGTAGCGCCCGATCGCCTCCGCGCCGCCCAGCCGCTCGCTGACCGCGCCGATCACCGTCTCCTCGAACGACGGCGGCTCGTCGGCCAGGCACACCCACACATAGCCCAGCCACTCGCGCAGCCGGACGGGCAGCAGCCCGCGCTCGGCGCGGTCCACGTCCGGCATCCGTTGCAGGTTGGGCGCGGCGACCAGCCGCCCGTCCAGGTCGTAGGTCCAGGCGTGGTACGGGCACTGGAGGTTGCGCCGCACCTCGCCGGACTCCTCGGTGCACAGCCGGGCGCCCCGGTGGCGGCACACGTTCAGGTACGCGCCGAAGCCGCCGCGCCGGTCGCGGACGATCAGCACGTTCTCGCGGCCGGCCTGGACCGTACGGAAGGCGCCCGGCCGCGGCAGGTCGGCGGCGCGCACCGCGCAGAACCACAGCGACTCGAAGAGGTGCTGCTGTTCCTGGCGGAACGTTTCGGGGTCGGTGTAGAAGGCGCCGGGCAACGTGGCGGCGAGGCTGGCGGCCGGGGCGGACCCGGTGGCTCCGGCGGTCTCGGGGGCGAGGGTCATCGGACGCCTCCTGGGGCGGACGGGGCGGGCGAGGGGGCGGTGGCCGGGGCGGCGGCGGCCAGGCGCTCGGGTGCGAACAGGCCGACCGGGTGCGCGGTGTGCCCGCTCAGCGCCAGATCGGCGAGGATCTCGCCCACCACCGGCACGAACTTGAAGCCGTGGCCGGAGAAGCCGCAGGCCACGGTGACGGCGTCGGGGTGCGCGGGGTGCCGCGCGAGGACGAAGTGCTCGTCGGGGGTGTTGGTGTACATACAGGTGACGGACTTCAGGTGGCGGCCGGGCAGCGACGGCAGCAGCCGGGCCGCCTGCCCGGCCATCGCCCGCACCTCGTCGTCGTACACGGTCCGGTCGATGGTCTCCGGCGTGCAGACGGCCCCCCGGCGGAAGAACGCCACCTTCGCACCGTGCCCCGGCCCGTCGATGGCGGGGAACCCGTAGATCTGTACGCCGTCGGCGTCCTCCCAGATGTAGACGGGGTGCCGCTCCGGGACATACGGGCCGGTGCCGCCGGCGGGCTCGAACCAGTGCATGATCTGGCGCTCCACGGTGAACGCCACCCCGAGCCCGGCCAGCAGCTCCGGCGCCCAGGCGCCGGGGCAGACCACCAACTGGCCCGCCGTGTAGGCGTCTTCGGGAGTGTGCACCCGCACGCCCCGGCCGCCCGGCAGCGCCTCCCACCGGGTGACCGGTTCCTGGAAGCGCAGGTCGGCGCCGTTCTGGGTGGCGAGCTGGAGCTGTGCCGCCACGGTGTTCTCCGGGCGCAGGAACCCGGCGCGGGCCTCGTACAGCCCGATCTCGCCGGGGCCCGGCGTCAGCGTCGGGAAGCGGCGGCGGACCTCCCGCGCGTCCAGCATCTCGTGCGGCAGGTCCCAGGTACGGGCGGAGCGCAGCGACCCGGCGACGGTACGGCTCTCCGGCCGCCCGAGCATCACCCCGCCGCACAGCGTGGCGATCCGCCGCCCCGTGGCGCGCTCCAGCTCCTCGTACAGCTCGTAGGCGCGCAGCAGCAGCGGTACGTACGCCGGGTCCTCGAAGTACGACTGGCGTGTGATGCGCGAGCCGCCGTGGCTGGAGCCGCGCGTGTGCACCGGCCCGAACCGCTCCAGGCCCAGTACGCGGGCACCGCGCGCGGCCAGGTGGTGGGCCGCGGCGCTGCCCATGCCGCCGAGGCCCAGCACGATCACGTCATAGGTGGGGGACAAGCGGACCTCCCGGATCGGTGGAACACGTGCGGGTGGCGGGCTGCCTGCGGCGGATCATCTGCGGATGCGTGCCATCCCCGGGTCGAACAGCGGCTCGGCGGCCACCGTCGCCGCGGCCTTCTCCCCGAAGTACTCGATGTGCACGGCGGTCCCGGGCACCGCGGCGCGCGCGGGCAGCCACGCGTAGGCGACCGTCCGCCCGACGGAGCAGCCGTAAGCGGCGCTGGTCACATATCCGGCGGGCACGCCGTCCAGGAACACCGGCTCCTTGCCCAGCACCACCGCCGCCGGATCGTCCAGCGTCAGGCACACCAGTCTGCGCCGCGCGGTGTCCGCCGACCGTCCCTCCAGGGCCGCGCGCCCGGTGAAGTCGCCCTTGTCCGTCCGGACGGCCCAGCCCAGGCCCGCTTCGTACGGATCGTGCTCGGTGGTCATGTCCCGGCCCCAGGCGCGGTACCCCTTCTCCAGGCGGAGGCTGTCGAACGCGCCGCGCCCGGCCGCGATCACGCCGTACCGCTGCCCGGCCGTCCAGAGCGTGTCCCACAGACGCAGGCCCAGATCCGCGCTCGTGTACAGCTCCCAGCCCAGTTCACCGACGTACGACAGCCGCAGCGCGGTCACCGGCACCTCGCCGATGAACGCCTGCCGCGCCGTGAAGTAGCCGAACGCGCGGTGCCCGAAGTCGGCGCGGGTCAGCGGCTGGACGAGATCGCGGGCGCGCGGGCCCCAGACGCCGATGCAGCAGGTGCCGGGCGTGATGTCGCGGACCTGCACGCCGTCGGGGGCGTGCCGGGTCAGGTGGTCGAGGTCCATGCCGCTGTTGACGCCGACCTGGAAGCGGTCGGCCGCCGTCCGGGCCACGGTCAGATCGCTGCGGATGCCGCCCGCGTCGTCCAGCATCAGGGTGTACGTCACCGAGCCCGGCTTCTTCGCGAGCTGGTTGGTGGTCAGGTGCTGGAGGAAGTCGAGCGCACCCGGTCCGCCGACCTCCAGGCGCCGCAGCGGCGTCATGTCGTAGAGCGCGACCCGCTCACGGGTGGCGCGCGCCTCGGCCACGGCGATCGGCGACCAGTGCCGCGCGGACCAGGCGTCCCGCTCCGGCAGCTCGATGCCGTCCGTCAGCGGCGCGTTGGCCTCGTACCACTGCGGGCGCTCCCAGCCCGCGCCTTCGAGGAAGTACGCGCCCAGCTCCCGCTGCCGCTCGTGGAAGGGGCTCACGCGCAGCGGGCGCGGGCGGCGCAGCGGCTGGAGCGGGTGGATGACGTCGTACACCTCGGCGAACTGCTGCTTGCCGCGCTCGGTGACATAGGCGGGGGAGAGCTGCGCCTCCTCGAAGCGGGCGATGGCGCACTCGTGCACGTCGGTGGCGGGCCGCCCCTCGGTGAGCCATTCGGCCACCGCCTTGGCCACGCCCGCCGAGTGCGTCACCCACACCGCCTCGGCCAGCCAGAACCCGCGCAGCCCGGGCACCTCGCCGAGCAGCGGCAGGCCGTCGGGGGTGAAGGAGAAGACCCCGTTGAAGCCCTCCTCGATCCGCGCCTCCCGGAGGGCGGGCAGCAGCCGGCGGCTGTCCTCCCAGCTCGGCGCGAAGTCGTCGGGGGTGAAGGGGAGGGAGGAGGGCATGACGGGCGCCTCGTCGAAGGCGGGCACGGCCGCCGGGTCGACGGGCAGGGGGCGGTGGGCGTACGACCCGATGCCGATCCGGCCCACGCCGTCCGCCGTGTCTTCCCCGTGCTCCCGGAAGTACAGGTCGCGCTCCTGGAAGCGCAGGATGGGCCGCCGGCCGTCCGGACCGGCGAGCGCGGAGGTCTTCGCGTACTGGTGGGCCAGCGGCAGCAGCGGTACGGACACGCCCACCATCGCTCCGATCACCGGGCCCCAGAAGCCCGCCGCCGAGATCACCGCGTCCGCGGGGAAGGTGCCCCGGTCGGTGACGACCGCCGTCACCCGGTCCGCCGCGCGCTCGACGCCGGTGACGGTGTGCCGCTCCAGGAAGCGGGCGCCCCGGGCCCGCGCCCGTGCGGTCTGCGCGCGGGCCGCGGGCAGCGCCCTGGCCAGCCCGTCGCCGGGGGTGTGGAAGCCGCCCAGTACCTTCGCGGCGTCCAGCATCGGCCACAGCCGGGCGCACCGGCGCGCGTCGACCAACTCGCCCTCGATGCCCCAGGACGCGGCGAGCCCGGCCTTGCGGTGCAGTTCGGCCCACTGCTCCCCGGTGGTGGCGATCTCCAGTCCGCCGACGGCGTCGAAGCACGGCCGTCCGTCCTCGGTGAGCGCGGTGAACTTCTCGACGGTGTACCTGGCGAAGTCGCTCAGCGTCTTCGAGACGTTGGTGCGGAAGACCAGGCCGGGCGCGTGCGAGGTGGAGCCGCCGGGGGCGTGCAGCGGGCCCTGCTCCAGCACGGTGACGTCCCGGGCGCCGCGTGCGGTCAGCTCGTCGGCGAGCGCGCAGCCGACGATGCCCGCCCCGATGACCACGATGCGGCGCGGCACGGGACCGCCCCGGGCGTTCACAGGACCACCACCGAACGCAGCACCTCGCCGCGCCGCATCCGCGCGAACGCCTCCTCCACGTCCTCCGGCCGGACGGTCTCGGAGACGAACGCGTCGAGGTTGAGCTTGCCGCTCAGGTGGAGGTCGATCAGGACCGGGAAGTCCCGGCTGGGCAGGCAGTCGCCGTACCAGGAGGACTTCAGGGACCCGCCGCGCGCGAACACGTCGAGCAGCGGCAGTTCGATGTGCTGGTCCGGCTCCGGGACGCCGACCTGGACCAAGGTGCCCGCCAGGTCGCGCATGTAGAAGCCCTGCCGGAAGGTCTCCGGGCGGCCCACCGCGTCGATCACGACATCCGCGCCGTGCCCGCCGGTCAGCGCGCGCACCGCCTCGACCGGGTCGGTGCCGCGGGAGTTGACGGTGTCGGTGGCGCCGAAGCGCTCGGCGGCGTCCAGCTTGCCGTCGTCGATGTCCACGGCGATCACCCGGCGCGCCCCGGCCCGGGACGCCCCGGCGATGGCGGCGCTGCCCACACCGCCGCAGCCGATCACCGCCACGGTGTCGCCGCTGCCCACGCCCCCGGTGTGCACGGCGGCCCCGTACCCGGCCATCACCCCGCAGCCGATCAGGCCCGCGGCCTCCGGGCGGGCCGCCGGATCGGCCTTGACCGCCTGCCCGGCGGCGACCAGGGTCTTGTCCGCGAACGCGCCGATGCCCAGCGCCGGGGTGAGGGCGGTGCCGTCCAGCAGGGTCATGGGCCGGGCCGCGGTCTGCGAGTCGAAGCAGTACCAGGGGCGGCCGCGGCGGCAGGAGCGGCACCGGCCGCAGGGCGCGCGCCAGGCGAGCACCACGTAGTCGCCCGGCGCGAGACCGGTGACGCCGGGGCCGGTCGCCTCGACGACACCGGCGGCCTCATGGCCGAGCAGGTAGGGGAAGTCGTCGCCGACCGCGCCCTCGCGGTAGTGCAGATCGGTGTGGCACACCCCGCAGGCCTGCACGGTGACGAGGACTTCTCCCGGTCCGGGGTCGGGGACGATGATCGGCAGCACCTCGACGGGCGCGCCCTTCTTGGCGGCGACGACGGCGCGTGCTTCGTGCGGCATGACTCAACTCCTAAACAGCGCCTGCCGGGGCAGGGGCGGGTGCGTGGAGCAGGCACGGATGCCGTTATGGGGGATGGCGCGGCGTACGGGACCGGCGGGGAGCAGGCGACCGCACGGGACGGAAGGGAAACCGGGGGAGGCGCAGGGAGCCGCGGGGGACGGACAACGCCCCTGGGAATCCCCTGTGTTGCTCATGGCGCGCTGCGTTGCGCCATGAGAGACATGCTGGAAGTCCGTGAGCGATCCGTCAAGGGGTGACCGGGTGGCCGCCGGGCCCCGGCTCAAACCCCGGCCGGGCGGCGGGTGCCCGGCCGGACCCTCACCCGGCGAAACCCATCCGCCGGGACAGCTCGGCGGCCGCCTTCACCGCCCGCCCGGCCAGCTCCGGAAGCAGCGCCTCCGCCATCCGGTACGCCGGTCCGGACACGCCGATCGCGCCGATCACCGCGCCGTCGTGCGCCCGTACCGGCGCGGCCACCGCGTTCAGACCGACCTCCAGCTCCTCGCAGGAGCAGGCGTAGCCCTGTTCGGCCGCGGCGGTCAGCTGCCGGCGCAGCTCGCCCGGCGCGGTCAGGGTGTTCGGCGTGAAGCGGGGCAGCTTGCGCTCGGCCAGGCGCTCGCGGCGCTCCCGCGGCAGGTGCGCGAGCAGGACCTTGCCGCTCGCGGTGGCGTGCAGGGGCGTGCGCCGGCCCAGCCAGTTGTACGCGGTGACCGCCGCCGCGCCGCGCGCCTGCATGATGTTGACCGCCGCGTCCCCGTCCAGGACGGCGATGTTGGCGGTCTCCCCGGTGTCGTCGGCGAGCGCCCGGCACACCGGCTGGCCCTCCTGCGAGATGTCCAGCCGGATGGCGGCGGCGCCGGCCAGCCGCAGCACCCCCGCGCCCAGGTAGTACTTGCCGCGCTCGTGCTCCTGCTCCACGAGCCCGCGGTGCTCCAGGACGCCCAGGATGCGGAAGGCGGTGGACTTGTGCACCCCCAACTCCTCGGCGATCTCGGTGACTCCGGCCTCGCCGAGGCGGGCCAGGATCTCCAGGACGCTCACCGCGCGGTCCACGGACTGGACGGATCCGGCCGCTCCCCGCTTCTCCTCGGACCGGTCGTCGGCCGCCTCGGTCGTCTTCGGCATGGGTTCTAGCGTCACCACCCGTTGGCCCCGGCGGGGCACGTCGGCGGGGCCCGGCCAAGAAGCGTCGGCAGCCCCTTGACGGCACACTCCCCGGACTGGATTCTGTTGCGCAATGCGCTACGCGATGCGTTATTCAGAACGCCATGATACCGATCAGCGCTGAGGGGGCCAGATGATTCCCGTCTGCCGCACCGAGGACCTGCCCGAAGGCGGGGCCGTACGGATCGAGATCGACGCCACCACACCCGCCATCGCCGTCTTCCGCAGCGAGGGCGCCCTCTACGCCCTCGACGACCGGTGCAGCCACCAGGATGCCTCGCTCTCCGAGGGCTGGGTGGAGGGCTGCCAGGTCGAATGCCCGCTGCACGCCGCCCTGTTCGACCTGCGCACCGGGGTGCCCAGCTGCCTCCCGGCGCGCCGGCCCGTGCGCACCCACGAGGTCACCGAGGCGGACGGCATGATCCATGTCCGGCCCGCCGCGCGGGAGAACACCGTACGGGAAGACGCCTACGCATGAGGACCGTCACCGTCGTCGGCGCCTCCCTCGCCGGACTGCACGCGGCGCGGGCGCTGCGCGCCGAAGGCTTCGACGGCCGGCTGGTGATCGTCGGCGCCGAGCGCCACCGCCCGTACGACCGGCCGCCGCTCTCCAAGAGCTTCCTCACGCAACGCCCGCCCGGCGACGTGGAGTTGGCGGATCTCCGGCTGTGCGACCGGGAGGAGGAGGACGCGCTCGCCGCGGAATGGCACCTCGGCACCCGGGCCACCGCGCTGGACACCGCGGGCCGCACGGTCACCGTCGACGACGGCCGTACGGTCCGCACCCTGCGCACCGACGGCGTCGTGATCGCCACCGGAGCCGCCCCGCGCACCCTGCCGGGACCACCGCTCGCGGGCGTGCACGTACTGCGCACCTACGACGACGCCCACGCGCTGCGCACCGCCCTGCACGACGGCACGCCGCGCGTCGTCGTCATCGGCGGCGGCTTCATCGGCGCCGAGGCCGCCTCGTCCTGCGCCGCGCTCGGCCTGCCGGTGACGGTCGTCGAGGCCGCGCCGCTGCCGCTGGTGCCCCAGCTCGGCCCCGACCTGGCGCGGATCTGCGCGGACCTGCCCGCCCGGCACGGGGTGCGGCTGCTGTGCGGCACCGGTGTCGCCGCGCTGCGCGACGGCGGCACGGGCCGCGTCCGGGCCGTGGAACTCGCCGACGGCCGGCTGCTGGACGCGGACCTCGTGATCGTCGGAATCGGGGTGCGCCCCGCCACCGGCTGGCTGACCGGGTCCGGGCTGCGCCTGGACGACGGGGTGGTGTGCGACGCGGGCGGTGTGACGGCCGTGCCGCGGGTCGTCGCGGTGGGCGATGTGGCCCGCTGCGCGGGCGTGCGCACCGAGCACTGGACGAGCGCCGCCGAACAGCCCGCCACCGCCGTGCGCAACCTGCTCGCGGGCCGCACCGTCGCGCGGCACGAGACGCCGCCGTACTTCTGGTCGGACCAGTACGGCGTACGCCTCCAGCTCGCCGGGCGGCCCGGGCCGGGGGACGCCGTGCGCATCGTCGAGGGCGACCCCGGCGACGGCGGCTTCCTGGCCGTCCACGAACGGGACGGGTGCACCACGGCCGTGTTCGCCGCCGACCGGCCGCGGCCGTTCATGCGGCTGCGCCGCCGACTCGCGACGGACCCTCCCGGCTCTCCCGGGCCCTCCGGGACGCCCGCCGCGCCTGCCGGCGCTCCCGGCGCAGCCTTCTGGCCGTACTGCTCGGCTGCGAGCGGACACCGTTGCGCTGCACCCACACCTGGCGCGTGACCCACACGTCCAGCACCGCCCAGGTCGCCACGACCGTGCTCGCGACCGTGCTGAGCACCGCGGGGAAGGCGAACCAGGCACCGGCCATCGCGCAGAAGAACGCCACCATGGCCTGAATGAGCGTCACCGCCGCGATGAGGACGGCGCGCACCGCGGCCGTGCGGACCGGATCGGGCATCCGGCGCCGGGCCACCGGCTCCTCCACCCACAGCGGGCGCCTGCCGCCCAGGTAAGCGCCACCGTCCTCGTGATCCATCGTCGGCGTCACTCTCCCCGTACCCGCACGTACCCGCCTGCCACACCAGGTCCCTGCCCGGCTTCCGCCCGTCGCATGTGTGCTGTCGGCACGCCAGGGCCACACCCGTGCCGACACCACCACCCACCATGGTCACGAACGGGAACGCCGCCGGGTTCCCGGCCGACGTGATTTTCGGCCAACCGCTCCGGCGCACCCGCCCGCGCCGGGGAGGTGTTCGAGGCCACATGTGCGGGCGGGTTGTCCGGGAATCAGCCGACAACTGCGGACGATCCGCCCCTGACCTGCGGATCCGGCGTCCGGACAGGACTTCGGTCAGGTCCCTCGTCAGTAGTAGGCTCGCGCCGTTTGTTGACGGAACACCATCCCCGTGCGCCGGGGTTGACGTAGGGGAGGCCATGCGCAGCTTTCGAGGGAAGACGATCACTCGGAAGATCGCAGCGCTGCTGCTCGTGCCACTGGTGTCCCTCACGGCCATGTGGGCCTTCGCCACGTACCTGACCGGACGCGAGGCCAACCAGCTGCTCGACGTGGGCAACGTCGTCGCCAAACTCGGCTATCCCGCCGAGGACGCCGTCCAGGCGCTCCAGCAGGAACGCCGCCAGAGCCTGATCTACCTGGCCGACCGGCGCGGCGCCAACTCCCTGGCCGCCCTGCGCGAGCGCACCCGCGAAACCGACAAGGTCGTCGCCAAGCTGCGCGGCAACGCCGACGACCCGGCCGTGCGCGACGACCTCGACGGCGTCGCCGGCGCCCGGATGAACGACATCGTCCGGGCTCTTAACCGGCTCTCCTCACTGCGCGCCCAGATCGAGGACAACACCATCTCCCGCGACGCGGCGTTCGAGGCGTACAACGACCTCGTCGACCCCAACTACGACTTCCTCGCGGCCCTGCACGCGCTGGAGAACGTGGAGATGGACAAGCAGGGCCGCGCCCTGGTCAACGTCACCCGCGCCCGCGAGGCGGTCGCCCGCGAGGACGCGCTGATGTCCGCCGCGATCGTCTCGGGCACCATGGACAAACGGGACCTGCGCGCCTTCTCCGACCGGGTCGCCGAGCGCCGCGTGCTGTACGACACCAGCCTGCCGCTGCTGCCCGGCGAGGAGCGCAGCACCTTCGCCGACTACTGGCGCTCCGCGCCCGGCGCCGAACTGACCTCGTACGAGGACCGCGTCATCGAGGCCGGACCGGCCGCGGCCGCCCGCACCGTCAACGCCGAACGCTGGAACGCCGCCGCGGGCAAGGTCCTCGGCGACCTCCAGCGCATGGGCCGGGAGGCCGGCGACCGCTACAAGGAGCGCGTCGAGCCGGTCGCCACGGGCGTCCTGCTCAAGGCCGGCGTCGCGGGCGTCCTCGGCTTCGTCGCCCTGCTGGTCTCGGTCATCGTCTCCGTCCGCATCGGCAGCAAGCACGTCCGGGACCTGATCCGGCTGCGCAAGGCCGCCCACGAGGTCTCCGGCGTCCGGCTGCCCAGCGTCATGCGCCGCCTGGCCGCGGGCGAACACGTCGACGTGGAGACCGAGGCGCCGCGCCTGGAGTTCGGCCAGAGCGAGACCGAGCAGGTCGGCCAGGCCCTCAACACCCTCCAGCGGGCCGCCGTCGAGGCCGCCGTCAAGCAGGCCGACATGCGCCGCGGCGTCTCCGAGGTGTTCGTCAACCTCGCCCGCCGCAGCCAGGTCCTGCTGCACCGCCAGCTGACCCTGCTGGACGCCATGGAACGGCGTACCGAGAACGCCGACGAGCTGGCCGACCTGTTCCGCCTGGACCACCTCACCACCCGCATGCGCCGGCACGCCGAGGGCCTGGTGATCCTCTCCGGCGCCGCCCCCTCACGGCAGTGGCGCAAGCCCATCCCGCTCATGGACGTGGTGCGCGCGGCGGTCGCCGAGGTGGAGGACTACGAGCGCATCGAGGTGCGCCGGCTGCCGCGGCTGGCCGTCCAGGGCCCCGCCGTCTCCGACCTCACCCACCTGATCGCCGAACTCCTGGAGAACGCCACCGTCTTCTCGCCCCCGCACACCGCGGTCCAGGTGGTCGGCGAGCGGGTCTCCAACGGCTTCACCCTGGAGATCCACGACCGGGGCCTGGGCATGGCCCCCGACGTCCTGCTCGACGCCAACCTGCGGCTCGCCGAGACCCCCGAGTTCGAGCTGTCCGACACCGACCGGCTCGGCCTGTTCGTGGTCAGCCGCCTCGCCCAGCGCCAGGGCGTACGGGTCTCGCTCCAGCCCTCCCCGTACGGCGGCACCACCGCCGTCGTCTTCATCCCCTCCGCCCTGCTGACCGAGGGCGAGCGCGAGGACGGCGCGGACACCGGCAGCCGGCGCATCGACGGGCGCCGCACCGGCGAGATCGAGGCGCCCGGCGCCAAGCTGGCCGCGCTGGCCCAGGTGCCCGTACCGCTGCCCGAACCGGACGGCCGCCTCCCGGAGGTCATCGACGGGCGCGTCGAACCGGAAGCCCCGCAGGACCCCGCCGAGCGCGGACAGCGCGCCGAATCCGACGACGAGGACAGCGTCTTCCGCGGCCGGACCGGCCGGCGGAGCCTGCGGGACACCGCACGCGGCACCGACCGCGAAGCGGGCACGGGCCGGGCACGGGCCCGCCGCGACGGCGCGGCGCCGGTCGCCCCCGTGCCGTCCCCCGGCGCCCCGGAACAGCACCAGCAGACCCGTGACCAGGCACCGGCCGGCGAAGGCCCCGCGCCGCTGCCGCGCCGGCACCGCCCGCCCGTGCTGGTCTCCGACCACGGCCGACCGGTCGACGCGGCAGCGGGCGCCGACGTACGCTCCGACGCGGAAACCGACGGCGACACGGATGCGGACATGGACACCGGTACGACGACGGACGCGGGCCCCGCCCCGGCCGGCCGGCCCGCGACGACGGCGGGCGGACTGCCCCGCCGCGTACGGCAGGCCAGCCTCGCCCCCCAGCTCAAGGCGGAGCCCGTCGCACAGGACGAGCCCGGCGGGCCGGCCGGCCCCGCCGACGACCGGGACGCCGAGGACGTGCGCGCCCGGATGGCCTCGCTCCAGCGCGGCTGGCAGCGCGGCCGCCGGGACAACGGCGAGGACGACGGGCGGGACGGCAGCCCGAGCACAGCACCAGGAACCACATCGGGAGGGGACGGTCGATGACCGCACCGAAGGCAGCAGCGGCCAGTGCCGAGTCGAAGGGCCCGCAGGGATCGGGCGAGCTGAACTGGCTCCTGGACGAACTGGTCGACCGGGTGGGCAGCATCCGCAAGGCGCTCATCCTCTCCAGCGACGGCCTGGCCACCGGAGCGTCCCAGGACCTCACCCGTGAGGACGCCGAACACCTCGCGGCGGTCGCCTCCGGCTTCCACAGCCTCGCCAAGGGCGTCGGCCGGCACTTCGAGGCGGGCCGGGTGCGGCAGACGCTGGTCGAACTGGAGGAAGCGTTCCTGTTCGTCAGCGCCGCGGGCGACGGCAGCTGTCTGGCCGTCCTCGCCGACGCCGACTCCGACGTGGGGCTCGTCGCGTACGAGATGACGCTGCTCGTCAAGCGGGTGGGCGCCCACCTGGGCACCGCGCCCCGGGCCGGGCAGCCCGCCGGCGGCTGACCGGGGGATGACGGCACGGTGACGCCATGACCACGGACGGCCCGGCCAGGACCGGGCGGTCGGACACCAGGTGGTACGACGACGACGCGGGCCCGGTGGTGCGCCCCTACGCGATGACCCGCGGGCGGACCAGCACCGGGGCCGAGGAACGGCTCGACCTGATCGCGCTGGTGATCGCCGAGGACCGGCAGGAGGAGCCCCTCGACGACCAGACCCTGTCGCCGGAGCACGTGGAGATCGTCGGCCTGTGCCGCGACGCGCCGCTGTCCGTCGCGGAGCTGGCCGCCGAACTCGACCTGCCGCTCGGCGTCGTACGGGTGCTCATCGGGGACCTGCTGGACGCGGAGCTGGTCCATGTGAGCCGGCCCGTGCCACCGGCCGAGCTGCCCGACGAGAAGATCCTGCGCGAGGTGATCGACGGACTGCGGGCGCTGTGACGGCACCCGGCGGCGCACGCGCCGCCGGCCCGCCCCGGGCGGGGCCGCACGGACCCATGAACGGCAAGGACCAAGAGATGCGACAGACCAGCACCAGCGGCGAACCGGGAGAAGACGGCCATGGTCTTCGGGCGCTCTGAACGACGCCGCAAGCACGACGCCCCCGACCCCGTCACCCTCAAGATCCTGGTGGCGGGCGGCTTCGGCGTGGGCAAGACGACCCTGGTGGGCGCGGTCAGCGAGATCAAACCGCTGCGCACCGAGGAACGGCTGACCGAGGCGGGCCGCCCGGTCGACGACCTGGTGGGCGTGGAGGGCAAGCGGACCACCACCGTCGCCATGGACTTCGGACGCATCACGCTCCGCGAGGACCTGGTGCTCTACCTCTTCGGCACCCCGGGCCAGGACCGCTTCTGGTTCCTGTGGGACGAACTGGCCCGCGGCGCCCTCGGCGCGGTGGTCCTGGCCGACACCCGCCGCCTGGCCGACTCGTTCGCCGCCGTCGACTACTTCGAACGCCGCGGCATCGCCTTCATGGTCGCCGTCAACTGCTTCGACGGCGCCGAACGCTACCCCGCCGAAACGGTTCGCGAGGCGCTCGACCTGGACGCCGAGGTACCGGTGATGCTCTGCGACGCCCGCGAGAAGGACTCCGTCCGCGACGTACTGATCGCCGTGGTGGAACACGCGATGCACCTGTCCACCCGCCAACGCGAGCCGGCCCTCCCGTAGCGGTGCCGAGGCACACGAGCGCGGCCCGTACCCCGCCGCCCGGGGGACGGGCCGTATGCCTGGGCGGCCCGTCGTCCGGCTGTCCGGGCAGGGCGTAATCCCGTCGCCCGCGGACGGTCCCGCGCCCTACCCTGCGCGCCATGGCTAAAGCACCCGTTTTCACACCCCGGGCGGACGACTTCCCGCGCTGGTACCAGGATCTGATCGGCAAGGCGGAGCTGGCCGACAACGGCCCGGTGCGCGGCACCATGGTCGTCCGACCGTACGGCTACGGCCTGTGGGAGCGGATGCAGCGGGAGATGGACGCCCGCATCAAGAAGGCGGGCGCGCAGAACGCGTACTTCCCGCTCCTGATCCCGCAGTCCTACCTGACGAAGGAGGCCGAACACGTCGAGGGCTTCGCGCCCGAACTGGCCGTCGTCACCCACGCCGGCGGCAGGGAGCTGGCGGAGCCCGTCGTCGTCCGGCCCACCTCCGAGACGATCGTCAACGCGTCCTTCTCCCGGTGGGTGCGGAGCCACCGCGACCTGCCCCTGCTGGTCAACCAGTGGGCGAACGTGGTGCGCTGGGAACTGCGCCCCCGCGTGTTCCTGCGCACGACGGAGTTCCTGTGGCAGGAGGGCCACACCGCGCACGCCACCTACGAGGACGCCCGGGACTACGCCGCGCGCATCCACCGCGACGTCTACACCGACTTCATGGAGAACGTCCTCGCCATGGACGTCGTACCGGGCCGCAAGACGGCCAGGGAGCGGTTCGCCGGTGCGGTCGACACCCTCACCCTGGAAGGCATGATGGGCGACGGCAAGGCCCTCCAGCTGGCCACCAGCCACGAACTCGGCCAGAACTTCGCCAAGGCCTTCGGCACGCGGTACCTGTCGGCCGACGGGCGGCAGGAGTACGTCTGGCAGACCTCCTGGGGCTCCACGACGCGTATGGTCGGCGCACTGGTGATGGCGCACGGGGACGACCACGGACTGCGCGTCCCGCCGCGGCTGGCCGCGGTGCAGGCGGTGGTCCTCGCCATCAGGGACGACGCGGAGGTCCTGGCCAAGGTGCGCGAGATCGGCGACCGGCTGGAGGACGCGGGGGTCCGCGTCCACGTCGACGACCGCACCGGCACGCCGTTCGGGCGCCGGGCCGTCGACTGGGAGCTCAAGGGCGTGCCCGTACGGATCGAGGTCGGCCCCCGCGACCTGGCGAACGGCACCGCCGTACTGGTCCGCCGGGCCGCGGGAAGCAAGGAGCCGACGGCGATCGAGGCGCTGCCCGCCATCCTGCCCGAGGTGCTGGAGGCGGAGCAGGCGCTGCTGCTGGAGCAGTCCCGCGCACACCGCGAGAACCACACCGCCGAAGTCACCACGGTCGACGAGGCCGTGGAGGCCGCGAGCGCCGGCTGGGCGCGCATCCCCTGGGACGCGCTGGGTCCGGAGGGCGAGGCGGAACTGGCCGAGCGGGGCGTGTCCGTACGGTGTCTGGTCGCCGCGGACGGCTCGGTGCCCGAGAGGGGCGATCAGCCGGGCAATGTCGCCGTCGTGGCGCGCGCGTACTGACCGGAGGGTGGGCCTGGCAGCCGGCGGAGGCTGCCAGGCCGCGGTCCGCCGGGGCCGGGCGGCTACGCGCCCGCACCCCCTTCGTGCCACCCGAAGCTCCGCTCCACCGCCTTGCGCCAGTTGCCGTATTCGCGCTCACGGGTCGGGCCGTCCATGTGCGGCGTCCACTCCGTGTCCCGCTTCCAGTGCGCCGTCAGCTCGTCCAGGTCCTGCCACACGCCGGTCGCCAGGCCCGCCGCGTACGCCGCGCCCAGACACGTCGTCTCGGAGACCACCGGACGGATCACGGGCACGCCCAGCACGTCCGCCTGGTGCTGCATCAGGAGGTTGTTGACGGTCATGCCGCCGTCCACCTTCAGTGCGGTGATCTGCACACCGGAGTCCTGGTACATGGCGTCCACCACCTCACGCGTCTGCCAGCTGGTGGCCTCCAGCACCGCGCGGGCCAGGTGCGCCTTGGTGACGTAGCCGGTCAGGCCGGTGATCACGCCGCGTGCGTCGGAGCGCCAGTACGGGGCGAACAGGCCGGAGAACGCCGGGACGATGTACGCGCCGCCGTTGTCCGGGACCTGCGCCGCCAGGTTCTCGATCTCGTCCGCCGAACCGATGATGCCCAGCTGGTCCCGGAACCACTGCACCAGCGCCCCGGTGATGGCGATCGAGCCCTCCAGGCAGTAGACCGGGGCCTCCCCGCCCAGCTGGTAGCCCAGCGTCGTCAGCAGTCCGCTCTTGGAGGGCACCGGCCGCTGCCCGGTGTTCAGCAGCAGGAACGAGCCGGTGCCGTACGTGTTCTTGGCCTCGCCGACCCGGTAACACGTCTGCCCGAACACCGCCGCCTGCTGGTCGCCCAGCGCCGCGGCCACCGGCACCCCGGCCAGCTGGCCCACCGCCGTCCCGTACACCTCCGCCGAGGAGCGGATCTCCGGCAGGACCGCCTCCGGAATCCGCATCGCGGACAGGATCGAGGTGTCCCACTGGAGCGTGTGCAGGTTCATCAGCATGGTGCGCCCGGCGTTGGTCACGTCGGTGACGTGCGCCCCGCCGTCCGTACCGCCCGTCAGCTTCCAGATCAGCCACGAGTCGATCGTCCCGAAGGCGATCTCCCCGGCCTCGGCCCGTGCCCGCAGGCCCGGCACGCTGTCCAGCAGCCAGGCCGCCTTCGGCCCGGAGAAGTAGCTGGCCAGCGGCAGCCCGGTGGCCGCGCGGAAGCGGTCCTGGCCGTCCGTGCCGCCCAGCTCGTGGCACAGCTGCGCGGTACGGGTGTCCTGCCAGACGATCGCGTTGTGCACCGGCCTGCCGGTGGCGCGGTCCCACAGCACCGTCGTCTCGCGCTGGTTGGTGATGCCGAGCGCGGCCAGCTGGTCGGCGCGCAGCCCCGCCTTGGCGAGCGCGCCCGCCACCACCGCCTGCACCTTCGCCCAGATCTCCTCGGCGTCGTGCTCCACCCACCCGGGCTTGGGGAAGATCTGCCGGTGCTCGCGCTGGTCGACGGCGACGATCGCGCCGTCCTGGTTGAAGATGATGCAGCGGCTGGAGGTCGTGCCCTGGTCGATCGCGGCGACGTACTTCTGCGCGGTGCCGTCCGTCATGTGCCTCTCCTGACTCCTCGTTGCCGGTCCGGGCCGCCTGCCGTGGCCGGTCAGAAGACCGCGTTGAACACCAGGCCGGAGAGCACCGCGCCGAGCAGCGGGCCGGCCACCGGAATCCAGGCGTAGGACCAGTCGGAGGTGCCCTTGTTGGGGATGGGTAGCAGTGCGTGGGCGATGCGCGGCCCGAGGTCGCGGGCCGGGTTGATGGCGTAGCCGGTGGGCCCGCCGAGCGAGAGGCCGATGCCCACCACCAGCAGCGCGACGAGCAGGACGTTGATGCCGGACCCGTAGACGCCCGCGTCCGCGCCCGGCACCTGCCCGATCCCGATGCCCTTGTTCTCGCCGAAGAACAGCAGCGGCAGCACCAGGCCCATGGTCGCGATGGTCTCGGTGACCAGGTTGGCGGCCGGGCTGCGGACCTCCGGCGCGGTCGCGAAGATCCCCAGCGTGGGCTGCGCCTTGTCCGCCTCCGCGTTGGCCGCGAACTGCGCGTGGTACAGCGCCCACGCCAGTACGGCACCGAGCAGCGCGCCCGCCATCTGCGCCGCCATGTACAGCGGCACCTTCGACCACTCCGTGCCGCCCGCGACCGCCGACCCCAGCGTCACCGCCGGGTTCAGGTGCCCGCCGGACAGCGGCGCCGCGGTGTACGCACCGGCGAGCACGCCGAAGCCCCACCCGAACGCGATGACCACCCAGCCCGCCGCGCGCGCCTTCGAATGGTGCAGGGTGACGGCGGCGCACACGCCGGCGCCGAAGAGGATCAGCAGGGCTGTTCCGATGATCTCGCCGACGAAGATGTCCCCGTTGGAATACATGGCTGGCTCCTTGTCCCCGGCCCGGGGGAGCGGCCCCCGGTCCTCCGTGCAGGGTGCGTACTTCCCGTGCCACGGGAGACGGCGGGCGCTCGGCCGCCGTGCCCCGCGCGGCGTCCGCGTCGAGCGTGCCGGTGCGCCGGAGCCGCCCATGGGGAGTCGGGCAGCGCGGAGCGCTGCCACGCGGCCGGGGAGCCCGGCTGCGGCGGTGTTCCGGCGGACACCCGGAAGTGTTCACCGCAGGTGACGGGCCGTCAAGGTGCCCGGGAGCGGAGGCCGTCAGTCGCCGCGCCGCCGTCCCCGGCGCACCTCGTACCCCGGCGCGCCGGGCCGCCCCAGCACCCAACTGCTCGCTCCGGTCAGCGACTTGGCCGCCTGCTTCAGCGGCGCCAGGGCCGCCGCGGCCGGCCCGTGACCGGTCACGCTGCCCGGCGCGCACACCACCGTCGCCAGCGACAGCGTCACCGGCAGTCCGCCCGCCGACCACGGCACGTCCAGCACCGCCGCCGCGAACGGCTCCAGCTCCTCCGGCCCCGCCAGCACCAGGAAGTCGTCACCGCCGATGTGGCCCACCCGCGCCGTGGACAGCTCCGCCGCCGTACGCGCCAGCGCCTGGCCCACGGCACGGATCAGCGCGTCCCCCGCCGCGAACCCGGCCCCGTCGTTGACCTGCTTGAACCCGTCCACGTCCAGCCAGCTCAGGGCGAACGCCCGGCCGTCCGCGACCCGCCGGTCCACCTCCGCGTTCACCGCGTCCGAACCGGGCAGCCGGGTCAGCGGGTTGAGCCGCGCCGCCTCCTCCACCCGGCTCTCGGCCAGCGCCCGCAGGATGTCGGCCAGGTGCACGACCCCCACGCACCGGCCCTGCTCGTCCACCACCGCCACATCGTCGCCGGTCCGGTCCCGGTCGCCGTCCGTCACCACGTCCAGCACCTCCCAGGCGGTGGCGTCGGCGCCCACCGTGCGCGGCCGGTCGGCCAGCCGCAGCGCCGGACGGTCGGCGTACAGCGCGTGGCCGTAGCGGCCGGACAGCGACAGCAGGAACCGGTCGCGGTCGATGGCCCGTACGGGCACGCCGTCCGGGTCCACCAGCAGCACGCCGGAGACCCCGGGGAAGCCCGTCAGATGGCTGCGGACCGCGCCCGCCGAGGCGGACATCGGCAGCAGGGCGGCGGGCTGGAGGAACTGCGTCACCGGCGGCCCGGACGGCGGCGGGAGCGCCCTCGTGCCGCCCGCGTAACCGCTCGCCACGGGCCCGTACCCGTCGGACGGCTCCGGCAGGAAGACATCGGCCGCCGGCCGCCGCGCGGGCGGCGCGAACAGGAACCCCTGCGCGAGCTGCGCGCCCGCCGCGCGCACCGCCGCGTACTGCCGCTCCGTCTCCACCCCCTCCACCGCCAGCAGGCTCCCCAGCACCTCGCACAGCTGCCGCACCGCCGCCACGGCGGCCCGCCCGCCCCGGTCGGCGTCCAGCTCCGCGCACAGCGAGGCGTCCAGCTTCACCAGGTCGGGGCCGAGGTCACCGAGCAGCCGCAGCGGCAGATCGCCGTCGCCGACGCCGTCCGCGCAGATCCGGTAGCCGTCCTGCCGCAGCCCGGCCACCGCGTCCAGCAGCGCCCGCCGCGGTACGTGGGCGAACGGCCCGCCGATGTCCACCGTGATCTCCCACGGCCGGCGGCCCACGTCCTGTACGGCCTTGCGCAGCGCGGTCAGCCCCGGCTGCTCGGCGAGGGTCGCCGCGAACACGTTGACGTGCAGCGGCAGCAGTGTCTCCTGGTGCGCGGCCGCCCGTACGCCCAGCCCGGCCAGTTCGGCGTCCAGGTCGGCGGACCGGCGGGCCGCCGTCAGCACGTCGCCGCGCTCGGGGCGGGCGAGTATCTCCAGGGCGGCGACCGAGCCGGTCGCCAGGTTCACGACGGGCTGGAAGGCGAATCGGAGCTGGTCCGTCCAGGCAGGCACGGCAGCAGCATGCCCACCGGAAACACCGGCGGAGCGCGATTCACGCACTGTTCACGCACGCTTCCGGCGCGCTCGGACGGCGGCCCGCGGCCGCGCGCTCCCGTGGCCGTCCTCACCGCACCGCGACCACCGCCGAGCCGTGCCCGAACAGCCCCTGGTTCACCGAGATGCCCGTCCGCGCCCCCGGCACCTGCCGCGCCCCGGCCTGCCCGCGCAGCTGCCAGGTCAGCTCGCAGACCTGCGCGATCGCCTGCGCGGGCACGGCTTCGCCGAAGGACGCCAGCCCGCCGCTCGGATTCACCGGCAGCCGCCCGCCGAGCGCCGTGGTCCCTTCGCGCAGCAGTGCGGCCCCCTCGCCTTCGGCACACAGCCCCAGATCCTCGTACCACTGGAGCTCCAGCGCGGTGGACAGGTCGTACACCTCCGCCAGCGACAGATCGTCCGGCCCGAGCCCCGCCTCCTCGTAGGCGGCGCGGGCGACGGAGGGCCGGAAGGCGACGGGCGGTTCGGGGACGGCGGCGGCCGAGTCGGTCGCGATGTCCGGCAGGTCCAGGTCCGTACGGGGATAGCGCGGCGTCACGGTGGAGACCGCCCGTATCCGTACGGGATCGGCCACCCCGCGTCTGCGCGCGTACTCCTGGCCGCACAGCACCAGCGCCGCCGCGCCGTCCGACGTGGCGCAGATGTCCAGCAGCCGCAGCGGGTCGGCGACCACGGGCGACGCGGCGACCTCCGCCGCCGTCACCGGCTTGCGGTAGCGCGCGTACGGATTGGCCGCCCCCGCCGCCGCGTTCTTCACCTTCACCCGCGCGAAATCCTCGGCCGTGTCCCCGTACAGGGCCATCCGGCGCCGCGCGTACAGCCCGAAATACGCGGGGTTGGTCGCGCCCAGCAGCCGGAAGCGCAGCCAGTCCGGGTCGTCGGGCCGGTCGCCGCCCGCCGGCGCGAAGAAGCCCTTGGGCGCCGCGTCCGCGCCCACCACCAGCACCACGTCCGCCAGGCCTGCGAGGATCTGCGCCCGCGCCGTGGCGATGGCCTGCGCCCCGGACGCGCAGGCCGCGTAGACGCTCGTCACCCGCGCGCCCTGCCAGCCCAGCGCCCGCGCGAACGTCGCGCCCGCCACATATCCGGGATAGCCGCCGCGCACGGTGTCCGCGCCGACGACCGACTGGACGTCGCCCCACTCCAGGCCCGCGTCGGCGAGCGCCGCCCGCGCCGCCACCGTCCCGTACTCGACGAAGCCGCGGCCCCACTTGCCCCAGGCGTGCAGCCCCACCCCGAGCACCGCGACGTCACCGGTCACACCCGCCCCCTGCCGTCATGCGGCACCGGCCGCCACCACCACGTCGTCCACACCGTCCCGGCGTCCTCCCCGAGCACCCCGGGCACCACCTCGACCGGCATCCCCACCCGCAGATCCGCGACCGTCACCCCCGGCGCCGCCTGCCCCAGCACGACCATCCGCTCCGCCGCCAGCTCCACCGCCACCAGGGTGTACGGCCGCCACGGCACCGCCGGGTCCGAGACGTAGGGCGGCGGCGGCCGGTACCGCCCGTCCGTGTACGACCACACCGTGCCGCGCCGCGACAGCGGTACCTCCGTCAGCTCCGTACCGGCGCAGCCCGGGTTACGGCAGAAGGAGTCCACCCGCGGGAAGAAGACCGCCCCGCAGTCACCACACCGGGTCCCCAGCAGCCGAAAGCCCGGCGAGCCCGGTCCGTTTCCGTCCCCGACCCCGTCTCCGTCTCCGGTGAACCACCCCTGGACCACCGGCTTGCGTGTACGTGCCACGGCACCTCCCGACAACCCGACGGACCCGCACCGAACCTGACGACCCGTCAGGAGTCTGCCACGCCCCGCTCACCCCACGGAACCCCCACCCCACCCGGTCCCTCCCCACCGCACAGAAAGAATCATGCCTTTCCCCCCGATTCCGGCTGAACCGGTTGGCTCCGCACGGCGTCCACCAAGGCAGGGCCGGGCGCGGGGCCGACGGGGGTGGTTCCGCGCACCGGCTCCATCGCCCTCAGCGCCCACCGTTCAGCACCCCCCGTGACACCGGAAAGTCGAAATACGTCTCCGGAAAGGTCTCCGGCGTGAAGGTGTAGTGCCACCACTCCTTGTCGTAGTTGCGGAAGCCGGCGCTCTCCAGGCCCTGCTTGAGCAGCAGCCGGTTCGCCCGTTGCCGTCCCTGCACCCGGGGGTCGAGGGTGTGCGCCAGGGTGTCGAAGCAGTCGAAGCCGGTTCCCATGTCGAGCGAGTTGTCGGGGAAGCGCTCCGCCTTCGGCGCGTAGCACTTCCGCAGGGGCTCGCCCGGGATGTACGGCCGGGTGGGCGGGCCCGGCAGCCGGACCAGGGTGAGGTCGACGGTGCTGCCGCGGCTGTGCCCGGACTTTTCGGCGATGTAGCCGTCACGGAAAAGGGTCGACTTGTCGATCCGGGGATAGAATTCGCCCTTCATGCGCTGGTCCTTGAGGTCCTTCGCCCAGTCCACGAAGTGGTTCACGGCGCGCTGCGGCCGGTAGCAGTCGTACACCTTGAGCGTGTAGCCGCGGCGGAGGAAGGAGACCTGGGCCCGGTGGAGGGCGCGGGCGGCGTCCCGGGTCAGGATGCACAGCGGCTCCCGGTAGCCGGTGACCGGTACGCCCATGAAGGTGTGCGGCGTGAAGTAGCGGATCTCCTGGCGGATCGTCGGGTCCACGTCGCGCAGCGCGACGAACTCCGGTGGCGCCGTCCGTGTACCGCCGCGTTCGGCGGCGTCGGTCTTCGGTACGGTGCCGGCGGCCTCCGGCACGGCGGCGGCGGTCAGGGCGACGGCGGCTGCGGTTACGGCGAGGCCGCGCAGCGCGGCAGCGAGTCTCGGCATGTCACCCGTCTACCACCGGCACCGTACGGCGCGTAAGGGACCGGCCGGGCGGCCCGTTCAGGCAGCCACCATCTCCACCACCGCCAGATCGCCCGCCTGATGCACCCCGGCCACCCGCAGCCCGGCTCCCGCGGCCAGCTCCGTCAGCTCCGCGACCCCGCGCTCCCGCGCGCCGAAGTAGACGAGCATGCGCAGGTCCATGCCCGTGTGCACCGACTCGCCGTCCGCGCCGACCCGTTCCACGACCAGCACCCGGCCCCGCGCCCCCGCCGCTTCGGCGCACCGCCGCAGGATCGTGCGCGCCGCGTCGTCGTCCCAGTCGTGCAGGATCGCCGACAGGACGTAGCCGTCCGCGCCGGGAGGCAGCGCTTCGAAGAAGTCCCCCGGCACGGCGTCCCCGCGGTCCGCCAGCCCGGCCGCCGCCAGCGTGGCGCGGGCCGCCCGTACGGTCTCCGGCTGGTCGAACACGGTTCCCCGCAGCGTGGGGTACGCGGTGAGCAGCGCCGCCAGCAGCGTGCCGTTGCCGCCGCCGACGTCCACGATCCGTCCCAGCGAGCCCCAGTCGAAAGCGGGCACCACGGCCTCGGCCCACGCCGCCACGTCGGCGCCCATCTCCGCGTCGTACTCGGCGGTCCGCTCCGGGGCCGCCCGCAAGTCCTCCCAGAAGGAACGGCCGTAGAGCCGGGGGAAGGCGGCCTCCCCGGTCCGTACGGAATGCGGCAGCGCCACGAACGCGAGGTCGCCCCGGCCGAGCGCGGTCTCCGTGTCGAGGCGCCGCCGCACGCCGGACGGATGGCCGTCGCGCAGCTCCTCGCCGCGCGGCAGCAGTCCGTACCGCCCCTGGGCGTCCCGGCTGAACACCTTCACCGTCACCAGGTGCCGCAGTAGCCGCTCCAGCACACCGGCGTCGGTCCCAATGGCCGAGGCCAGTTCCCGCGCCGTCCGCGCCCCGTCCGCCAGGTGATCGGCCAGCCGCAGCGTCGCCGCGGCCCGTACCGCCATCGGTGTGACCAGGTCCGCGAGCGTGCCGATTCCGTGGTCCTCGCCGTCGGTCATCGTGTCCGTCCTTCCCGCCGTGCGCCCCGGTTCCGCTGTGCGAACGCATCAATCTACGGATTCGGCGGACTGGCCGACCAATGAATAACCAGCCGTCTATGAGGCGCCGTCGGGAAGCCCGCGTACTCGTACGCGATATCCGACCTCGCCGCCACCCTGCCGCTCGACCACCACCCGCCCGTCCTCCAGCCGCGTCCCGAAGCGCTCGACCTCCGGAGGCCGCCAGCCGTCACCGGCGTCCGGCACGACCAGACCCCCACCGTGCCGGCCGGGCTCGGGCGCCCACACCTCCAGCTCCGTGGCGCCGTCCGCGCCCGCCACCGGCAGGACCGCACCGGCGCGCGCCAGCACCGGGACGCGTGACAGCGGGGCGTCCACCAGCGCCTGCCCCGGCCCGTCGTACGCGCGCCCGCTCGCCGTGTCGTACCAGCGGCCGCGCGGCAGCCGCACCGCCCGCCGCGTCACCCCGGGCCCCAGCACCGGCGCCACCAGCAACGCGTCCCCCAGCAGGAAGGCGTCCTCGCAGTCGCGCAGCTTCCGGTCGCGCGGCGCGTGCCACCACACCGGACGCACGTACGGCGCCCCCGTCAGCCGTGCCAGCTGCGCCAGCGTCACGAAATACGGCAGCAGGCGCACCCGCTCCAGCAGCGCCGCCCGCGCGTGCTCCAGCACCTCGGCCCCGTACTCCCACGGCTCCCGCCGCCCCGCGGTCATCGCCGAGTGGGTACGGAACAGCGGCAGGTACGCGGCCATCTGGAACCACCGCAGATACAGCTCCGGCGACGGCACCCCGGAGAACCCGCCGACATCCGGACCGCTGTACGGAACACCGCACAGACCCATCCCCAGCACCAGCGACAGCGACGCCCGCAGCCCCGGCCAGCCGGTCGCCACATCGCCCGACCACGTGCCGCCGTACCGCTGCATGCCCACCCACCCGGAGCGCGAGAACAGGAACGGCCGCTCCTCGGGACGCAGTTCCAGCAGCCCTTCATAACCGGCGCGCGCCATCGCCAGCCCGTACACGTTGTGCGCCTCCCGGTGGTCGCCGCCCCGGCCCTCCAGCGCGTGCCGCGCCGAGCGCGGCAGCGACGGATCGCCGAACGCCGCGAACGACACCGGCTCGTTCATGTCGTGCCACACCCCGGAGAAGCCCTGCGCCACCCGCTCCGCGTACAGCCCGCCCCACCACTTGCGCACCCGCGCGTCCGTGAAGTCCGGGAAGACCGCCTCACCCGGCCACACCACCCCGCGCACCTCCCGGCCCCGCGCGTCCCGTACGTACGCGTCGGCCGCCGCCCCGCCCTCGTACACCGCGTTGCCCGGCTCCGCCTTCACCCCCGGATCGACGATGGACACCAGCCGTACGCCCTCCGCGCGCAGCTCCCGCGCGAGACCGGGCAGGTCGGGGAACGCCGTGCGGTCCACGGTGAAGACGCGGTGGCCGTCGAAGTGGTCGATGTCCAGATGGACGGCGGACAGCGGCAGCCCGCGCTCCTGATAGCCGGAGACCACCCGCCGCACCTCCGCCTGGCTGCCGAAACCCCACCGGGCGTGCTGCGGGCCCAGCGCCCACGCGGGCGGCAGCGCGGGCGCCCCGGTCAGCGCCGTCCAGCACTGCAGGACACGGGCCGGCGTGCCGACCAGGATCCAGTAGCGCAACGGGCCGCCGTCCATCCGCAGCTCGGCGCGGCCCGGCCGGTCGTGCCCGGACCCGGCCCCCTCCACGCCCTCGCGCAGCGTCACCGCGCCGTCCCAGGAGTTGTCGTGGAAGACCAGATGCGTACCGGCGTCCGCCACCACGAACTGCACCGGCATCGTGACGGACAGCGGATCGTCGCCCGGCACGAACGCGCCGCCCGGGTCGGTGTTCCACAGGCGGTACGTTCCGGCGCGCAGCCGCGGCCCGGCCGACCGGCCGCCCAGCCCGAAGAACCGCGCGTCGGCCGCCACCTCCGCACGCTGCACCCACCGCGAGTCCCCCGCCCGTTCCCCCGGTACGCCGCTCCCGTCGCCCGGTACGCCGTCGCCGTCCCCCGGCACCCGGTCCCACCAGCGCGGCGGCAGCTCCCGCCGCAGCACCACACCGCCCGGCGTCCGGACGTCCACCGCGCCGTGCCGCGAGACCGCCACCGTCACCCGCTCCGCCACCACCCGCCAGCCGCCCTCCGTATCGGGCTCCAGCACCGCCCGCGCGTCCGGTTCCGGGCACGCTCCGGCCAGCGCGTACGACGGCTCCGGCGCCGCGCCGTCCCAGCCGCAGAACACCGCGCCGCCCGCCGCCACCCGCACCCGCAGCGACGAGCGCGCGAAATGGATCACCCCGCCGCCCGGCCGCGGCTCCGCGCGCACCGCCGCGCCCGGCACCCGCGCCCGCTCCGGGCCGCGGCGCGGCAGCTCCAGCGCGTCCGCCCGGCGCCGCCGCCACGCCCACCGCCACGTCCGCAGTCCCCGTACTGAGGTGAGGGCCCGGACGGCCCGGACCGCACCGGCCGCCTCGTCCCGTCGCGGCCATCGCACCGACCGCCCCTGATCACGCCCGTCCATGCTGCTCAGCCTGCCATCGACGGTGCGGCGCGGGGGCCCCGTTCAGCTGCCGTTCACCTGGGAAGCACCGGGAGCCCACCCATGGCACACCGGTGCCGCCCGCGCGGCCCGCCCCGGCCGCCGGGGCAGGCCCGGAGCCGCCCGCCGCCCCCGAATGTGCGGCCGACCCTGGCGCACAAGTCGATCACGTGGCATCGTCCTGCCCAGCCGTGTCACACGCACGCGCCCCCGCGCTGCGCCCGGGGTGATCCCCCGGCCGTACGGGGACCACGCAACCGCGTACCGCACGCCCACACCGCGTCCACGCAACGCCGCGTACAGCCGGGAGCCGATCATGACCACCGCACCGCCGTCCGTCCCGCAGCCGGAACCCCTCTGGCAGCCCGGCCCGGACCGCATCGCCGCCGCCCGGCTCACCCGCTTCCACGACTGGGCGGCCGCCCAGCACGGCGCCCCCGCGCGCGCCTCCGGCGACCCGGTCGCGGACTACGCCGCGCTGCACCGCTGGTCCGTGTCCGAACTGCCCCGTTTCTGGCAAGCCGTCGCCGACTGGTTCGACGTCCGCTTCACCAGCCCGTACGAGACCGTGCTCGCCGACCGCGCGATGCCCGGCGCCCGCTGGTTCCCCGGCGCCACCCTCAACTACGCGGAACACGCCCTGCGCGCTGCCGAGGACCCGGCCCGCGCGGACGCGCCCGCGCTGCTGTACGTGGACGAGACCCACGAACCGGCCACCGTCACCTGGACCGCGCTGCGCGCCCAGGTCGGCTCCCTCGCGGCCGAGCTGCGCCGCCTCGGCGTACGGCCCGGCGACCGCGTCAGCGGCTACGTCCCCAACGTCCCGCAGGCCGTCGTCGCCCTCCTGGCCACCGCCGCCGTCGGCGCGGTGTGGACCTCCTGCGCCCCCGACTTCGGCGCCCGCAGCGTCCTGGACCGCTTCCAGCAGGTTGAGCCGGTCGTCCTGTTCACCGTCGACGGCTACCGCTACGGCGGCAAGGAACACGACCGCCGCGACACCGTGGCCGAACTCCGCCGCGAACTGCCCACCCTCCGGGCCGTCGTGCACATCCCCCTCCTCGGCACCCCCGCCCCCGAAGGCGCCCTGGAATGGGCCGACCTGACCTCCGCCGCCACCGATCCGGTCTTCGAGCAGGCCCCCTTCGACCACCCCTTGTGGGTCCTGTACTCCTCCGGCACCACCGGGCTGCCCAAGGCCATCGTCCAGTCCCAGGGCGGCATCCTCCTGGAACACCTCAAGCAGACCGGCCTGCACTGCGACCTCGGCCCCGGCGACCGCTTCTTCTGGTACACCTCCACCGGCTGGATGATGTGGAACTTCCTCGTCTCCGGCCTCCTCGTGGGCGCCACGATCGTCCTGTACGACGGCAGCCCCGGCCACCCGGACACCGCCGCCCAGTGGCGCATCGCCGAACGCACCGGCACCACCCTCTTCGGCACCTCCGCCGCGTACGTCATGGCCTGCCGCAAGGCCGGCGTGCACCCCGGCCGCGACCTCGACCTCTCCACCGTCAAGTGCGTCGCCACGACGGGCTCCCCGCTGCCGCCCGACGGCTTCCGCTGGCTGCACGACGAGGTGGCCGCCGACCTGTGGATCGCCTCCGTCAGCGGCGGTACGGACGTGTGCAGCTGCTTCGCCGGCGCCGCGCCGACCCTGCCCGTCCACATCGGCGAACTCCAGGCGCCCTGCCTCGGCACCGACCTCCAGGCGTGGGACCCGCACGGCAAGCCGCTCGTCGACGAGGTCGGCGAGCTCGTCGTCACCAACCCCATGCCGTCCATGCCCGTCCGCTTCTGGAACGACCCCGACGGCACGCGCTACCACGACAGCTACTTCGACACCTACCCCGGCGTCTGGCGGCACGGCGACTGGATCACCCTCACCTCGCGCGGCTCGGTCGTCATCCACGGCCGCTCCGACTCCACCCTCAACCGCCAGGGCGTACGGATGGGCTCCGCCGACATCTACGAGGCCGTCGAACGCCTCCCCGAGATCCGCGAATCCCTCGTCATCGGCCTCGAACTGCCTGACGGCGGCTACTGGATGCCGCTCTTCGTCCACCTCGCGCCCGGCGCCGTCCTGGACGACGCGCTGCGCGACCGCGTCAAGCGCACCCTGCGCGAACAGTGCTCCCCGCGGCACGTCCCCGACGAGATCATCGAGGCGCCCGGCGTGCCCCACACCCTGACGGGCAAGCGCATCGAGGTCCCGGTGAAGCGGCTCCTCCAGGGCACGCCACTGGAGAAGGCGGTCAATCCGGGATCGGTGGACGACATCGAACTGCTGCGGTTCTACGAGAGGGTCGCGGCGGAGCGGGCGACGGTGGAGCGGGAGGCGGCCGGACGGGCAGCGGTCGGACGGGCAGCGGTCGAGCCGTCGGCGGTGGAGCGATCGGCGGTCGAGCCGACGGCGGTGGAGCGGGAGGCGGCTGAGCCGGGATCGGCCGAGCCGGGGTCTGGTTCGGCCGGGCCGCGTTCTGGTCCGGCCGGGCCGGTGGAGGGCTCCGGCGCTGCCGGGAAGTAGCCGCGCGGGCCGTCCCGGGCGGCCGCTGTCAGACCCCCCGACTACTCTCAGTAATCAGTGCGGCGCATGGAGCGAGTCGCACCCACCGACCGAGGGGGAGTCATGGCAGCACCGTCCCGACACACCACACCCGCCGACCCGGGCGGCCCCGCCGCCGCGCGCCGCATGCTGCGCCGCGAAGTCCCCAGCACCGCCGCCGTCCTGGCGGACGCGCAGGACTTCGCGGCCATGCGCCGCTACCGCACCTTCCCGTTCGACGACCACACCGCCTACCTCCAGCAGATGGAGACCCTGCTGCGCTCCCTGACCGCCCAGGGCATCCACACCACCGTCACCCTCTTCGACCCGGTCGCGTACGAAACGTTCTGCACCGACGCCGACCTGGACCCCGACCGCCCCGACAGCCGCTCCCGCTACACGGCCGAACTGGCCTGCACGGGCGCCACCGTGCCGTACCGCGGCGAGTCCCTGACCCGTCTGCTGCCCCTGCTCATCGACGAGGCGGAGCGCCAGGCGACCTGGGAGCGCGCCACCGCCCTCCTCGCCCGCACCGGCGCCTGCGCCGACTGCGGCGAGGACCTGGCCCGCGCCGCCTTCGCCCGCGCCTCCCGCGCGGTCACCTCACTCCTGGACACGCTCGGCGACGGCACCCACCACCTGGTGTGCAGCGTCCCCGCGAGCGGCGCCCCGCTCCTCGCCGTCCTGCACGCCGCCACCGACGACGACGGGCGGCTGGAGCTGTCCGAGGCCGCGACACTGCTCTTCTGCACGGTCCTCGCCGTCGGCATCGCCCTGCGCAGCCCCGGCGGCATCGTGTCGCGCACGACCGGGACCGACGACCGCGACGCGGTCCGCGGCTGGATCCTGCGCGACGCCTGGCTGCACCCGCTCAGCGCCGCCGAGGTCTTCACGGCCTACTGCACCGACGCCGACTCCGGCGAACCGGTCCCGCCCGAACACGGCGTCGACTACCGCTCGGGGCTCACCCTGCCCGACCCGCCACCGACGGAAGGCCACGACCACCACGGTCACCGGTGACGGGAGCCGCGGGGGAGGAGCGGGCGCCCCCGGCGCCCGCCGAAAACGCCGGATGGCCGCCCACCGGAAACGCCGGACGGCCGCCCCGCCACAAGGGCGGGACGGCCGTCCGTACCAGCTCAGCCGCGCTCCGGCTATCCGGCGATCACTCCCCGGAAAGCACCGCCTGCGCGGCGGCGCGCGCGTCCTCGGCGGTGTCCGCGGCCCGCGCCGCGGCCGCCGCACGCTCGCACTGCGCCAGCGTGTGCTTGGCCAGCGTCGCGCGCACGTAAGGAATCGACGCCGCGCCCATGGACAGGCTCGTCACGCCCAGGCCCGTCAGCACACACGCCAGCAGCGGATCGGAGGCCGCCTCGCCACAGACACCACAGCTCTTGCCCTCGGCCTTCGCGGCCTCGGCCGAGACCGCCACCAGGTCGAGCAGTGCCGGCTGCCACGGGTCCTGCAGCCGCGATACGGCACCGACCTGACGGTCGGCGGCGAAGGTGTACTGCGCCAGGTCGTTGGTCCCCAGCGACAGGAACTCGACCTCCTGCAGGATCGACCGGGCACGCAGCGCGGCGGACGGAATCTCCACCATCGCGCCGAACTTCGCCTGCAGCCCGGCCTCGCGGCACGCGTCCGCGAACGCCTTCGCGTCGGTCCGGTCGGCCACCATCGGGGCCATCACCTCAAGGTAGACCGGCAGCCCGGCGGCGGCCTCGGCCAGCGCGGCCAGCTGCGTACGGAGCACCTCGGGGTGGTCCAGCAGCGTCCGCAGACCGCGCACGCCCAGCGCCGGGTTCGGCTCGTCGCCCGGCGTCAGGAAGTCCAGCGGCTTGTCCGCGCCCGCGTCCAGCACGCGCACCACGACCCGGCCCTCGGGGAAGGCCTCCAGCACCTTGCGGTACGCCTCGGCCTGCTTCTCCTGCGACGGCGCCTTCTTGCTGTCGTCGAGGAAGAGGAACTCCGTACGGAACAGCCCGACGCCCTCGGCACCCGCCTCCACGGCCGCCGGCACGTCCGAGGGGCCGCCGACGTTCGCCAGCAGCGGCACCTTGTGCCCGTCCGAGGTGGCGCCCGGGCCGGTCGAGGCGGCCAGCGCGGCCTTGCGGGCCTCGGCGGCCTGCTCAAGCTCCGCGCGCTTCTCGGGGCTCGGGTTCACGAAGATCTCGCCGGTGCTGCCGTCGACGGCGACGACGGTGCCCTCGACCAGTTCGCCCGCGCCCGGCAGCGCGACCACGGCCGGCACCCCCAGTGCCCGCGCGAGGATCGCGCTGTGGCTGGTCGGGCCGCCCTCCTCGGTCACGAACCCGAGCACCAGCGTCGGGTCCAGCAGCGCCGTGTCGGCGGGCGCCAGGTCCCGCGCGATGAGCACATACGGCTCGTCGCTGTCCGGCACGCCCGGCATCGGCACGCCCAGCAGGCGCGCGACGATGCGGTTGCGCACGTCGTCGAGGTCGGCGACCCGCCCGGCCAGGTACTCACCGGCACCCGCCAGCAGCGCCCGGTAGGCGGCGAACGCGTCGTACACACCGCGCTCGGCGGTGCTGCCCACGGCGATGCGCCGCTCGACGTCGGCCATCAGCTCGGGGTCCTGGGCCATCATGGCCTGGGCCTCCAGCACGGCCTGGGCCTCGCCGCCCGCCAGGTTGCCCCGCGCGATCAGATCGGCGGCCACAGCTTCCACGGCCTTGCGGGCACGCCCCTGTTCGCGCTCCGCCTCCTCCGCCGGGATCTGCTTGGCCGGCGGCTCCAGGACCGCCGTGCCCATGTGCCGCACCTCGCCGATCGCCACACCGTGGCTCACGCCGACGCCTCGCAGCGTTGTCTCCATTTCACCCGTCTCCGGTTGGTGCGGCGGCCCACTGCCGCCGCGGTGGATGTCGTACGTGCCGTCAGGGACGGCGGCGGGTCACTGCCAGCTGAAGAGCTGCTCGCCGGCCTTCACTTCGCCGTCCTCGACCACGTCGCCGAGGGAGTCGGCGGTGGCCTCCAGCGCGACGACGGGGCACACCGGCGACTTGCCGGCGGCCTCGACGGCGGCCGGGTCCCAGCGCACGACGGCCTGGCCGCGGGTGACGGTGTCGCCCTTGTTGACGAGCAGCTCGAAGCCCTCGCCGTTGAGCTGGACGGTGTCGATACCGAGGTGCGTCAGCACGCCGTGGCCCTCGCCGTCGACGACGACGAACGCGTGCGGGTGCAGCGAGACGACGACGCCGTCCACGGGCGCGACGGCCTCGGAAGGCTCACGGACGGGGTCGATGGCGGTACCGGGACCCACCATCGCGCCGGAGAACACCGGGTCGGGCACGGCCGCGAGTCCGATGGCGCGTCCAGCAAGCGGGGACGTCACGGTGGTCATGGGAGTCCTCCCAGGGGTGGAGATGTATCAGGCCGCCGTCACTACCTGTCCTGGACGGCGTGCCGATCAGAGCGTAAGTCATAAGAAGTGAGGGTTCCGCATGCGCAACACCGCCCCCGGAGCCCCGGCTCCCGGGGATTCGATTTGCCCCGTCCGGCGCAGCCCTGTACTGTCTGACACCTGCCCCGGTCCGACAGAACGCGATCACTTCGCGGCACGGACGGAGGCGGCACTCCATCAGAACTGATCGAGATTTTCGACCGCGCTTCTGCATGCCTGCGGAAATACGGTGGATCGAAAGCCCGAAACGGCCTGATAGAGTGGTGGAACACCGAAGGGAAGCGCCCGGAGGGTCCGGTGAAACGGGACCGAAGGAAGCGTCCGTTCCTTGAGAACTCAACAGCGTGCCAAAAGTCAACGCCAGATATGTTGATACCCCGTCCACCGGCAGCAGCCGGAGGATGAGGTTCCTTTGAAAAGCCCACCGGCATCCATTGTGGTGCGGGTGGCACACACAGCGAGGACGCTGTGAACGGGAAGCCTATTCCGCTTCCTGTTCCGCTCCCGTGTGTGTAACCGGGATAGCCCGGAAACATTCACGGAGAGTTTGATCCTGGCTCAGGACGAACGCTGGCGGCGTGCTTAACACATGCAAGTCGAACGATGAACCTCCTTCGGGAGGGGATTAGTGGCGAACGGGTGAGTAACACGTGGGCAATCTGCCCTGCACTCTGGGACAAGCCCTGGAAACGGGGTCTAATACCGGATACGACACGGGATCGCATGATCTCCGTGTGGAAAGCTCCGGCGGTGCAGGATGAGCCCGCGGCCTATCAGCTTGTTGGTGGGGTAATGGCCTACCAAGGCGACGACGGGTAG
This sequence comes from Streptomyces albofaciens JCM 4342, assembly GCF_008634025.1. Classification (NCBI taxonomy): domain Bacteria; kingdom Bacillati; phylum Actinomycetota; class Actinomycetes; order Kitasatosporales; family Streptomycetaceae; genus Streptomyces; species Streptomyces albofaciens. The sequence goes on from NZ_PDCM01000001.1 coordinate 3,685,955, forward strand.
CCGGCCTGAGAGGGCGACCGGCCACACTGGGACTGAGACACGGCCCAGACTCCTACGGGAGGCAGCAGTGGGGAATATTGCACAATGGGCGCAAGCCTGATGCAGCGACGCCGCGTGAGGGATGACGGCCTTCGGGTTGTAAACCTCTTTCAGCAGGGAAGAAGCGCAAGTGACGGTACCTGCAGAAGAAGCGCCGGCTAACTACGTGCCAGCAGCCGCGGTAATACGTAGGGCGCAAGCGTTGTCCGGAATTATTGGGCGTAAAGAGCTCGTAGGCGGCTTGTCGCGTCGGATGTGAAAGCCCGGGGCTTAACCCCGGGTCTGCATTCGATACGGGCAGGCTAGAGTTCGGTAGGGGAGATCGGAATTCCTGGTGTAGCGGTGAAATGCGCAGATATCAGGAGGAACACCGGTGGCGAAGGCGGATCTCTGGGCCGATACTGACGCTGAGGAGCGAAAGCGTGGGGAGCGAACAGGATTAGATACCCTGGTAGTCCACGCCGTAAACGTTGGGAACTAGGTGTGGGCGACATTCCACGTCGTCCGTGCCGCAGCTAACGCATTAAGTTCCCCGCCTGGGGAGTACGGCCGCAAGGCTAAAACTCAAAGGAATTGACGGGGGCCCGCACAAGCGGCGGAGCATGTGGCTTAATTCGACGCAACGCGAAGAACCTTACCAAGGCTTGACATACACCGGAAACATCCAGAGATGGGTGCCCCCTTGTGGTCGGTGTACAGGTGGTGCATGGCTGTCGTCAGCTCGTGTCGTGAGATGTTGGGTTAAGTCCCGCAACGAGCGCAACCCTTGTTCTGTGTTGCCAGCACGTCCTTTCGGGGATGGTGGGGACTCACAGGAGACTGCCGGGGTCAACTCGGAGGAAGGTGGGGACGACGTCAAGTCATCATGCCCCTTATGTCTTGGGCTGCACACGTGCTACAATGGCCGGTACAATGAGCTGCGATACCGCGAGGTGGAGCGAATCTCAAAAAGCCGGTCTCAGTTCGGATTGGGGTCTGCAACTCGACCCCATGAAGTCGGAGTCGCTAGTAATCGCAGATCAGCATTGCTGCGGTGAATACGTTCCCGGGCCTTGTACACACCGCCCGTCACGTCACGAAAGTCGGTAACACCCGAAGCCGGTGGCCCAACCCCTTGTGGGAGGGAATCGTCGAAGGTGGGACTGGCGATTGGGACGAAGTCGTAACAAGGTAGCCGTACCGGAAGGTGCGGCTGGATCACCTCCTTTCTAAGGAGCTTCTAGGCAGCCGTGAGGTTGTCCAGAGCCACTACGTCGGCGAATGTCCGACGGTGGTTTGCTCATGGGTGGAACGTTGACTACTCGGCACACTCGGTTGGTTGATGACTAGTACTGCTTCGGCGTGGAACGTGATCGGTTGGCTGGTTGTGTCGGGCACGCTGTTGGGTGTCTGAGGGCACGGGCTTTGCCTGTTCCTTCAAACGCCGGCCCCGGTATAGGTCTGCTTCGGCGGGTTGTGACGGGTGGCTGGTCGTTGCTTGAGAACTGCACAGTGGACGCGAGCATCTGTGGCCAAGTTTTTAAGGGCGCACGGTGGATGCCTTGGCACCAGGAACCGATGAAGGACGTGGGAGGCCGCGATAGGCCCCGGGGAGCTGTCAACCGAGCTTTGATCCGGGGGTGTCCGAATGGGGAAACCCGGCAGTCGTCATGGGCTGTCACCCGCTGCTGAACACATAGGCAGTGTGGAGGGAACGCGGGGAAGTGAAACATCTCAGTACCCGCAGGAAGAGAAAACAACCGTGATTCCGGGAGTAGTGGCGAGCGAAACCGGATGAGGCCAAACCAGTTACGTGTGATACCCGGCAGGGGTTGCGTGGTTGGGGTTGTGGGAGTTCTCTTGATCGGTCTGCCGGCCGGTCGGTGAGTCAGAAACCGTTGATGTAGGCGAAGGACATGCGAAAGGTCCGGCGTAGAGGGTAAGACCCCCGTAGCTGAAACATTGACGGCTCGCTTGAGAATTTCCCAAGTAGCACGGGGCCCGTGAAATCCCGTGTGAATCTGGCGGGACCACCCGCTAAGCCTAAATATTCCCTGGTGACCGATAGCGGATAGTACCGTGAGGGAATGGTGAAAAGTACCGCGGGAGCGGAGTGAAATAGTACCTGAAACCGTGTGCCTACAAGCCGTGGGAGCGTCGCCGTGCAGCTTGCTGCATGGTCGTGACTGCGTGCCTTTTGAAGAATGAGCCTGCGAGTTTGCGGTATGTTGCGAGGTTAACCCGTGTGGGGAAGCCGTAGCGAAAGCGAGTCCGAAGAGGGCGTTGAGTAGCGTGCCCAAGACCCGAAGCGGAGTGATCTAGCCATGGGCAGGTTGAAGCGGAGGTAAGACTTCGTGGAGGACCGAACCCACCAGGGTTGAAAACCTGGGGGATGACCTGTGGTTAGGGGTGAAAGGCCAATCAAACTCCGTGATAGCTGGTTCTCCCCGAAATGCATTTAGGTGCAGCGTCGTGTGTTTCTTGCCGGAGGTAGAGCACTGGATAGGCGATGGGCCCTACCGGGTTACTGACCTTAGCCAAACTCCGAATGCCGGTAAGTGAGAGCGCGGCAGTGAGACTGTGGGGGATAAGCTCCATGGTCGAGAGGGAAACAGCCCAGAGCATCGACTAAGGCCCCTAAGCGTGTGCTAAGTGGGAAAGGATGTGGAGTCGCAGAGACAACCAGGAGGTTGGCTTAGAAGCAGCCATCCTTGAAAGAGTGCGTAATAGCTCACTGGTCAAGTGATTCCGCGCCGACAATGTAGCGGGGCTCAAGCACACCGCCGAAGTCATGTCACTGCGATATTACTCCTAACGGGGATCGTGGTGGGTAGGGGAGCGTCGTGTGCCGGGTGAAGCAGCGCCGGAAGGTAGTTGTGGACGGTTCACGAGTGAGAATGCAGGCATGAGTAGCGATACACACGTGGGAAACGTGTGCGCCGATTGACTAAGGGTTCCTGGGTCAAGCTGATCTGCCCAGGGTAAGTCGGGACCTAAGGCGAGGCCGACAGGCGTAGTCGATGGACAACCGGTTGATATTCCGGTACCCGCTTTGAAGCGCCAAACATCGAATCAGGCGATGCTAAGTCCGTGAAGCCGCCCTGAGCTCTTCGGAGTGTAGGGGAGTGGTGGAGCCGACGAACCAGACTTGTAGTAGGTGAGTGATGGGGTGACGCAGGAAGGTAGTCCAGCCCGGGCGGTGGTTGTCCCGGGGTAAGGGTGTAGCCCGTCATCCAGGCAAATCCGGATGGCACTTGAGGGTGAGACCTGATGCCGAGCCGATTGTGGTGAAGTGGATGATCCTATGCTGTCGAGAAAAGCCTCTAGCGAGTTTCATGGCGGCCCGTACCCTAAACCGACTCAGGTGGTCAGGTAGAGAATACCGAGGCGTTCGGGTGAACTATGGTTAAGGAACTCGGCAAAATGCCCCCGTAACTTCGGGAGAAGGGGGGCCATTGCTGGTGATCACCCTTGCGGTGTGAGCTGGTGGTGGCCGCAGAGACCAGCGAGAAGCGACTGTTTACTAAAAACACAGGTCCGTGCGAAGCCGTAAGGCGATGTATACGGACTGACGCCTGCCCGGTGCTGGAACGTTAAGGGGACCGGTTAGCTCCATTTCGGTGGGGCGAAGCTGAGAACTTAAGCGCCAGTAAACGGCGGTGGTAACTATAACCATCCTAAGGTAGCGAAATTCCTTGTCGGGTAAGTTCCGACCTGCACGAATGGCGTAACGACTTCTCGACTGTCTCAACCATAGGCCCGGTGAAATTGCACTACGAGTAAAGATGCTCGTTTCGCGCAGCAGGACGGAAAGACCCCGGGACCTTTACTATAGCTTGATATTGGTGTTTGGTTCGGCTTGTGTAGGATAGGTGGGAGACTGTGAAGCGGCCACGCCAGTGGTTGTGGAGTCGTTGTTGAAATACCACTCTGGTCGTGCTGGATGTCTAACCTGGGTCCGTGATCCGGATCAGGGACAGTGTCTGGTGGGTAGTTTAACTGGGGCGGTTGCCTCCTAAAGGGTAACGGAGGCGCCCAAAGGTTCCCTCAGCCTGGTTGGCAATCAGGTGTTGAGTGTAAGTGCACAAGGGAGCTTGACTGTGAGACTGACGGGTCGAGCAGGTACGAAAGTAGGGACTAGTGATCCGGCGGTGGCTTGTGGAAGCGCCGTCGCTCAACGGATAAAAGGTACCCCGGGGATAACAGGCTGATCTTCCCCAAGAGTCCATATCGACGGGATGGTTTGGCACCTCGATGTCGGCTCGTCGCATCCTGGGGCTGGAGTCGGTCCCAAGGGTTGGGCTGTTCGCCCATTAAAGCGGTACGCGAGCTGGGTTTAGAACGTCGTGAGACAGTTCGGTCCCTATCCGCTGTGCGCGTAGGAGTCTTGAGAAGGGCTGTCCCTAGTACGAGAGGACCGGGACGGACGAACCTCTGGTGTGCCAGTTGTTCTGCCAAGGGCATGGCTGGTTGGCTACGTTCGGAAAGGATAACCGCTGAAAGCATCTAAGCGGGAAGCCTGCTTCGAGATGAGGGCTCCCTCCCACTTGATGGGGTAAGGCTCCCAGTAGACGACTGGGTTGATAGGCCAGATATGGAAGACCGGTAACGGTTGGAGTTGACTGGTACTAATAGGCCGAGGGCTTGTCCTCAGTTGCTCGCGTCCACTGTGTTTGTTCTGAAGTAACGAACTCGCCTTGCTGGCTGGAGTTCATCTTCATAGTGTTTCGGTGGTCATAGCGTTAGGGAAACGCCCGGTTACATTCCGAACCCGGAAGCTAAGCCTTTCAGCGCCGATGGTACTGCAGGGGGGACCCTGTGGGAGAGTAGGACGCCGCCGAACAGTTTTTGTGGGAAAGCCCCGCACCGTATGGTGCGGGGCTTTTCCGCGTTTTACGGGCTCCTACGGGCTTCTACGGGTCCTGTTTCCGAACCACCGGCGGCCGGCGGTCGCTTTTTTGGTGGTTATCGGGTGGTATCCGGACAGGGGCCCCGCGGTGTGGCGAACTGTAGTGGCCAGGTAAGGTCAGGGGGCATCGTCGGTACGTTCCCCACAGGAGGCCCCCGGGTGGAGGTCCAGGAGACGCGCGTCCAGACGGACCGTGTCCTCACCATCCCGAACATTCTGAGCATGGCTCGTCTCGTCGGCGTGCCGGTGTTCCTGTGGTTGATCCTGTGGAAGGAGTTCGGCGGCCCGGACACCAAGTACTGGGCGCTGCTCGTGCTGGCGCTCAGCGGCGTCAGCGACTACCTCGACGGCAAGCTGGCCCGCCGCTGGAACCAGATCAGCAGCCTGGGCCGGATCCTCGACCCGGCCGCCGACCGGCTTTACATCCTGTCCACCCTCGTCGGCCTGACCTGGCGCGGAATCCTTCCGCTGTGGGTCACCGCGGCCCTGCTGGCGCGCGAACTGATGCTGCTGATCGCGGTGGGCGCGCTCGCCCGGCACAAGTACGGCCCTCCCCAGGTGAACTTCCTGGGCAAGGCGGCTACATTCAACTTGATGTACGCCTTCCCGTTGCTGCTGCTCAGCGACGGAGAAGGCTGGCTCCACACGCTCGCCGCGATTTTCGGATGGGCGTTCGCCGGATGGGGTACAGCACTGTACTGGTGGGCAGGGATCCTCTATGTGGTCCAGGTCCGCCGACTCATCAAGGCGGACAACAAGGCCGGCTGATCCCGCCGTACCGGCACCTGGCAGGAACCAGGTGCCGAGGGCGCAGACCGATAAGTCTCACGGGCGGGTGAAGTCGGCAAGACCGTCGTCTCTTTCGAGGAGGACGCTTCCGACATGAAGGCCGTTGTGATGGCCGGTGGCGAAGGCACCCGCCTTCGCCCCATGACGTCGAGTATGCCCAAGCCGCTGCTGCCGGTGGCCAACCGGCCGATCATGGAACATGTGCTGCGGCTGCTGAAACGGCATGGACTCAGTGAGACCGTGGTGACCGTGCAGTTCCTGGCGTCCCTCGTCAGGAACTACTTCGGTGACGGCGAAGAGCTCGGCATGGAGCTCACCTACGCCAACGAGGAAAAGCCGCTGGGAACGGCCGGCAGCGTGAAGAACGCCGAGGAGGCGCTTCGCGACGACGCTTTCCTGGTGATCTCCGGCGACGCGCTCACCGACTTCGATCTCACCGATCTGATCCGCTTCCACAAGGAGAAGGGCGCGCTCGTCACCGTCTGCCTCACGAGGGTCCCCAATCCTCTGGAATTCGGCATCACCATTGTCGATGAAGACGGCAAGGTCGAGCGGTTCCTGGAGAAGCCCACCTGGGGCCAGGTCTTCTCCGACACGGTGAACACGGGCATCTACGTCATGGAGCCCGAAGTATTCGACTACGTGGAGCCCGATGTCCCGGTGGACTGGTCGGGTGATGTCTTCCCGCAGCTGATGAAGGAAGGCAAGCCGGTCTACGGCTATGTCGCCGAGGGCTACTGGGAAGACGTGGGCACCCACGAGAGCTATGTGAAGGCCCAGGCCGACGTCCTCGAAGGCAAGGTCGACGTGGACATCGACGGCTTCGAGATCTCGCCGGGCGTCTGGGTCGCCGAGGGCGCCGAGGTGCACCCGGACGCCGTACTGCGCGGGCCGCTGTACATCGGCGACTACGCGAAGGTCGAGGCCGGCGCGGAGCTGCGCGAGCACACCATCGTGGGCTCCAACGTCGTCGTCAAGAGCGGTGCCTTCCTCCACAAGGCCGTGGTGCACGACAACGTGTACATCGGCCAGCAGAGCAATCTGCGCGGCTGTGTGATCGGCAAGAACACCGACGTCATGCGGGCGGCGCGGATCGAGGACGGAGCCGTCATCGGCGACGAGTGCCTCGTCGGTGAGGAATCGATTGTTCAGGGCAACGTACGGGTCTATCCGTTCAAGACCATCGAGGCCGGCGCGTTCGTCAACACCTCGGTGATCTGGGAGTCCCGCGGCCAGGCGCACCTCTTCGGCGCGCGCGGCGTGTCCGGCATCCTGAACGTCGAGATCACCCCCGAGGTGGCGGTGCGCCTCGCCGGCGCGTACGCCACGACGCTGAAGAAGGGCTCCACGGTCACCATCGCCCGTGACCACTCCCGCGGCGCGCGGGCGCTCAAGCGAGCGATGATCTCCGCGCTCCAGGCCAGCGCCATCGACGTACGGGACCTGGAGAACGTGCCGCTGCCGGTCGCCCGGCAGCAGACGGCCCGCGGCAGCGCGGGCGGGATCGTGGTCCGCACGACACCGGGCGTACCGGACTCCGTCGACATCATGTTCCTGGACGAGCGGGGCGCCGACCTCTCCCTCGCGGGCCAGCGCAAGCTGGACCGGGTCTACGCGCGCCAGGAGTACCGCAGGGCCTTCCCCGGCGAGATAGGGGACCTGCACTTCCCCTCCAGCGTCTACGACTCGTACACCGGGTCGCTGCTGCGCTCGCTGGACACCGAGGGCATCGGAGAGGCCGGCCTGAAGGTGGTCGTCGACGCCTCCAACGGCAGCGCCGGCCTGGTGCTGCCCAGCCTCCTCGGGCGGCTCGGCGTCGACTCGCTCACCATCAACCCCGGCCTGGACGAGTCCCGGCCCACGGAGACCGCCGACGCGCGGCGTGCCGGGCTGGTCCGGCTCGGGGAGATCGTGGCCTCCGCGCGGGCGGCCTTCGGGGTGCGCTTCGACCCGGTCGGCGAGCGCCTGTCCCTGGTGGACGAGCGCGGCCGGATCATCGAGGACGACCGGGCGCTGCTGGTCATGCTCGACCTGGTGGCCGCCGAGCGGCGCAGCGGGCGGGTGGCGCTGCCGGTGACCACGACCCGTATCGCGGAGCAGGTGGCCGCGTACCACGGTACGCAGGTGGAATGGACGACCACCTCGCCCGACGACCTCACCCGGGTGGGGCGCGCGGACGACACCATCTTCGGCGGTGACGGCCGGGGCGGCTTCATCGTGCCGGAGTTCAGCAGCGTCTTCGACGGCGCGGCGGCGTTCGTGCGGCTGATCGGGCTGGTGGCGCGTACGCAGCTCACGCTCAGCCAGATCGACGCGCGGATCCCGCGGGCCCATGTGCTCAAGCGGGACCTGGCCACGCCGTGGGCGGTCAAGGGCCTGGTCATGCGCCATGTGGTGGAAGCCGCGGGCGACCGGTCGGTGGACACGACCGACGGTGTACGGGTCGTGGAGGCCGACGGGCGCTGGGTGCTGGTGCTGCCGGACCCGGCGGAGGCCGTCACCCATCTGTGGGCGGAGGGCCCGGACGACGCCTCGGCCCAGCAGCTGCTGGACGAGTGGTCGGCCGTGGTGGACAGCGCCGGCCGCTGAAGCACGGCCGTCCGGGCGTGACCGCGTCCGGACCGTCCCGTGGCCCCACCGGCGTGCCGCGATTCGGCACGCCGGTGGGGCCATTGGGTGACTGCGGCGCCGACGTGCGACGATGTGCGGCATGTCGCAGCAGCGCCCCGATCGGAGCACCCCCCAGCAGGCCTCGCGCCCCGATGCCTCGATGTCGCTGCTGACCAACGTCATGGACCACGCCCTGGACGACGGGTACGCGGAAGCGGCGGCCCGTAAGAGCGAGGCGGGGGTGCGCGGCCTCCCCCGAACGCTGCGGGCGAAGTTGGGGCTGGCCGCGGGCCTGGTGCTCGCCGCGGTGGTGGTGACGGTCGGTGCCGCCCAGGCGCGGATATCGGCGCCCACGCTGGCCAAGGAGCGCGAGGAGCTGATCAGCCGCATCGAGCACGGCACGGCCGACGCCGACGCGGTGCAGAAGCGTGTCGACAAGCTCCGCGACGACGTGGGCACCATGCAGCGCGAGGCGCTGCGCAAGCACGGCGGCGACAAGGCCGAGCTGCTCGCGCTGCTGGCGGGCTCGACCCAGGTGACCGGGCCCGGCGTGAAACTCGTCGTCGACGACGCGAAGTCGGCGCAGTCCAGTGGCGGCGGCCCGCGCGAGAGCAGCGGCTTTTCGGACACCGGGCGGCTGCGCGACCGCGATCTGCAACGGGTCGTCAACGGCCTCTGGGCGTCCGGCGCCGAGGCCGTCTCCGTCAACGGGCAGCGGCTCACGTCCCTCTCGGCGATCAGGGCCGCCGGAGAGGCCATACTGGTCGACAACAAACCGCTGGTGCCGCCGTACACGGTGCTGGCGGTGGGGGACGGGCAGAAGCTCGCCACCGCGTTCCAGGACAGTGCGGACGGGCAGTACTTGCGCGTACTGCAGAAGAACTACGGGATCCGTACGAAGATTTCCGCCGAGAACGGGGTCACGCTGCCGCCCGCGCCCAGTTTGATCGTACGTACAGCACAGCCGAAGGCCGGTGCCCAGGGCGGCACCGACACAGGGAAGGGCACATCGTGATCGCCGTACTGGGCCTCATCGTGGGAGTCGTGGTCGGGCTTGTGGTCCGACCCGTGGTGCCGACGGTGGTCGAGCCCTACCTGCCGATCGCTGTCGTCGCGGCGCTGGACGCCGTCTTCGGCGGTCTGCGCGCGATGCTGGACGGCATCTTCGACGACAAGGTCTTCGTCGTCTCGTTCCTGTCCAACGTGGTGGTCGCCGCGCTCATCGTCTTCCTCGGCGACAAGCTCGGCGTCGGCGCCCAGCTGTCCACCGGTGTGGTCGTCGTACTGGGCATCCGCATCTTCTCCAACGCCGCGGCCATCCGCCGGCACGTCTTCAGGGCCTGATGCCGATGGGTACCGACGAGAATCCCGGGCGGGACGGTACGACGCCGGAGCCGGGCCGGACGCCGGAGGAGCCCCGTACGGCACGGCCCGCGGGGCCGGACCGGCCCGCCGACCGCCGGCCGATGCCGCCGGAGAGCAGGGCGGCGGACCGTAGGGCCGACGGGGGACATGCTGCGGACGGGGCGCCGGACGGTACGGAACCGGCCACGGAGGCTGACGCGCCGGAGCCGGCGATGACCGGGCGGCAGCGCCTGGTGGCCGGTCTGTGGCCGCCGCGGCTGACCCGTGCTCAACTGATCGTGGCCCTGCTGCTGTTCATTCTCGGACTCGGCCTGGCAATTCAGGTACGTTCCACCAGTGACAGCAGTGCGCTGCGGGGCGCGCGGCAGGAGGACCTGGTGCGCATCCTGGATGAATTGGACAACCGTTCGCAGCGCCTGACGGATGAACAGCGCAGACTGGAAGGGCAGAAGACCGAGCTGGAGAACAGCTCGGACCAGGCCGAGGAGGCCCGTAAGCAGACCGTGGAGAAGGAGCAGCAGCTCGGCGTGCTGGCGGGGACGGTGGCGGCGCAGGGGCCGGGCATCAACCTCACCATCAACGACCCGACGCACTCCGTCGAGGCGGACAAACTCCTGGACACCATCCAGGAGTTGCGGGCGGCCGGGGCCGAGGCCATCCAGATCAACGACGTGCGGATCGTGGCCGGTTCGTATGTCTCGGACGTCCGTGGTGGCGTGGAGGTGGACGGCAAGCGGGTCGCCCAGCCGTACCGCTTCAAGGTGATCGGCAAGCCCGAGGACCTGGAGCCCGCGCTGAACATCCCGGGCGGAGTGGTGCAGACTTTGGAAAAGGAGCAGGCCACAGTGTCGGTGAGCCGTGAGGAGAAGATCATTGTGGATGCCTTGCGGGAGGCGAAGCGGCCTGACTACGCTCGGTCGTCATCGCGGTGAGTGAGCCACGTATGGGGACAGCCCGGGTCGGGCATGAGGCAGCGGGGGGTCGGCGCACCGTACGGGTGGTGCGTGGTGGAAACTGTGTGGAGGCCACGGACGTTCACCGGATGTCCGGATCGGCCGGTGTGTGCATCGAGGGTTCGTCCTGCCCCACGGGCGGGTCTGTTTCGTTCAAGGGGAATCGCCCGTGAAGTTGTTTGCAAAGCTGTTCGGCAAGAGCGCACGCCAGGAGGGCGGCACCGGCTCGGCGAAGCACCGAGCCCCGCGCCAGCCCGAGGAGAGCGGCGCCGCTCAGGAGCGCCCGCTCTTCCGTGACCAGGTCGGCGCGCCCGGCGCCGGTTCTGTTGACCCCTCCATGTCCGGCCGCATAGGTTCCCAGGGACCGTCGGCCGCGAACACGGGTGGAGGGGTTTCCTTGCCGGTCTGTACGAGGTGCGGTCACCGCAACGCCGAGGCGAGCCGGTTCTGCTCCAACTGTGGAGCGCCGCTGCGCCCCGGCGCGCAGGCGGAGCGTGCCTCCGAGACGACCTCGACCATCTCCATCTCGGGGCTGGAGGCCTACGACGCGGAGACCACGGGGCAGACGGCGATCCCGTCGCTGTCCCCCGAGGCACAGGCGGCCGTCGAGGCGCTGCCGATGGGCTCGGCCCTGCTGGTGGTGCGCCGCGGTCCGAATTCGGGCAGCCGCTTCCTGCTGGACGGCGACCTGACGACGGCCGGCCGCCATCCGCAGAGCGACATCTTCCTGGACGATGTCACCGTCTCGCGTCGCCACGTGGAGTTCCGCCGCGGCCAGGACGGCACCTTCACCGTCGCCGATGTCGGCAGCCTGAACGGCACCTACGTCAACCGTGAGCGGATCGACTCGGTCCTGCTCGCCAACGGTGACGAGGTGCAGATCGGCAAGTTCCGGCTGGTCTTCTACGCCAGCCAGCGGGGCGTCGGCTTCTGACCGGCCAAGGAAGGCATATGCACCGCACTGGGCCGGGCGGTGCCGGGTCGGCCGGCACCGCCGCGGACGGCAAGCTGATGAGCATCGGTACGGTGCTCAACACGCTGCGCGACGAGTTCCCCGAGGTCACCATCTCCAAGATCCGCTTCTTGGAGGCCGAGGGGCTCGTCGAGCCGCGGCGCACCCCGTCCGGCTACCGGAAGTTCAGCACGGACGACGTGGCCCGGCTGGCGTCCGTCCTGCGGATGCAGCGTGACCACTATCTTCCGCTGAAAGTGATCCGCGAGCATCTCGACGCCGTGGCGCGCGGCGAGCAGGTGCAGCTGCCGGCGCCCGCCGCACCCGCGGGGGAGCTGTTCGAGGGGCTGGGCGAGCCGGCCGGCGACCGGCCCACGGCCGCCCGCATCGGCCGGGCCGAGCTGCTGGCCGCCGCGGAGGTCGAGGAGGCCGAGCTCGCCGACTGGGAGTCGTACGGCCTCATCGTCCCGGACGACGGGGGCGGCTACGACATCGAGGCCGTCACGGTCGCCAAACTCGTCGCCGAGCTCGGGCGCTTCGGTCTGGAACCGCGCCATCTGCGGACGGTGAAGGCGGCGGCCGAGCGGGAGGCCAATCTGGTCGAACAGGTCGTGGCGCCGCTGCGCCGCCACCGCAATCCGCAGACCAGGCAGCATGCCGAGACGACGGCCAGAGAGCTGGCCACGCTGTCCGTACGGCTGCACGCCGCACTGGTCCAGTCCGCCCTGCGCGTCCGCCTGACGTGAGCAATGGGTGGCCCGACTACCCAAACCGGCCGGGCACGTCCTAGGGTTGCTGTGTGAACGAGCTCGATGTCGTGGGTGTCCGGGTGGAAATGCCTTCCAACCAACCGATCGTGCTCCTACGGGAGGTAGGAGGCGACCGTTACCTGCCCATTTGGATCGGGCCGGGGGAGGCCACCGCCATCGCCTTCGCCCAGCAGGGGATGGCCCCTGCCAGGCCGCTGACGCACGATCTCTTCAAGGACGTGCTGGAAGCGGTGGGCCAGGAACTGACCCAGGTCCGCATCACGGACCTGCGCGAGGGGGTCTTCTATGCCGAACTGGTCTTCGCCAGCGGTGTCGAGGTCAGTGCCCGTCCGTCCGACGCCATAGCGCTGGCGCTGCGTACCGGCACGCCGATCTACGGGACCGACGGGGTCCTCGACGACGCGGGCATCGCCATCCCGGACGAGCAGGAGGACGAGGTGGAGAAGTTCCGCGAGTTCCTCGACCAGATCTCGCCCGAGGACTTCGGCACCAACAGCCAGTGAGCCGGATGCGCGGAAGGCCGCCTTCCGCGCATCCGATTAGCCTTTCCCCGAGCGGGGACACGAGAAACCACTCGCAAGGTGATTATCACTCGGCGTGGCGAGCGCGGCGATCGTTGACGCACCCCGAGTGACTGCATACCGTCGATAGGGCAGGTCCCGTCCGGGACGTGGAGGACGGAGGTCGGCGTGGCAATCACCGGCGACGGTACGGCGGCGGAAGGGGCGTTGCCGCTCCACCCCGGGGCTGTTGACCGCGCCCCGGCACAGACTGCCGGGACACCGGGGGACCGCGGGGCGGACACCATCGGCTACCGCGGCCCGACGGCGTGCGCGGCCGCGGGGATCACCTACCGCCAGCTCGACTACTGGGCCCGTACGGGGCTCGTCGAGCCGAGCGTACGGCCCGCCTACGGGTCGGGCACCCAACGGCTCTACAACTTCCGGGACGTCGTCGTCCTGAAGATCGTCAAGCGGCTGCTGGACACCGGGGTCTCCCTCCAGAACATCCGCACCGCCGTCCGGCACCTGCGCTCCCGCGGACTGTCCGACCTGGCGAGAATGACCCTGATGAGCGACGGCGCGACGGTCTATGAATGCACCTCGCCCGACGAGGTCGTCGACCTGCTCCAAGGGGGGCAGGGCGTCTTCGGCATCGCCGTGGGCGTGGTCTGGCGCGACGTGGAAAGCGCACTGTCGCAGCTCCACGGAGAGCGGGTGGACACCGGCGAGACGCTGATCCGGCACAACCCGCACGACGAACTGGCGCGACGGCGCAACCGGGCGGGGTAGCGGGGGCGTACGGCGCGGTGCCGGGGGCCGAGCGACCGGGCGCGAGCCCCGGCCGTATCCGGCGAGTGGCGGCGCGTCCGGCGTACGGTTCGGTACGAGGACGCCCCGTGCGCCCGTTATGACGGCTTCCCGCGCCTCTGCCGCACCATGAGGCACACAACGGCCACAGGGCCCCACCCGCTTCCGAAAGCGCCGCACAGGGCCACACAGAGTCGTCCAAGGGGTCGCGGGTGTGCCGGAGCCGCGTGGGGTTGGCGTGGCGGGGCCGGTCGGGGCGATTGTCAGTGGTGTGGGGGAGCATCGGTCGTGTGAGACGTGCGCCGACGATCCTGCATCTGGACATGGATGCGTTCTATGCGTCCGCCGAACAGGCGGCGAAGCCGAGCCTGCGCGGGAAACCCGTGGTGGTCGGCGGGATCGGCCCGCGCGGCGTGGTCTCCACGGCGTCGTACGAGGCCCGGGTCTTCGGGGTGCGCTCGGCCATGCCGACGGCCCAGGCCCGCCGCCTGTGCCCGAACGCGGCGTATCTGACCCCGCGCTTCACCCTGTACCGCCAGGTGAGCGACCAGGTCATGGAACTGCTCCACGCGCTGTCGCCGCTGGTGGAGCCGCTCAGCCTGGACGAGGCCTTCGTGGACCTGGAGGCGGGCGGCATCGCGGCCGACACGGCGGCCGTACGGGCCGTGGGGGAGCGGCTGCGGCGGGACATCCGGCGGACGACGGGGCTGACCGGTTCGGTGGGGCTGGCCGGGGCCAAGATGCTGGCCAAGATCGCGTCCGAGCAGGCCAAGCCGGACGGCCTGGTGGTCATCGCGCCGGGGTCGGAGCGGGAGCTGCTGGGCCCGATGACGGTGCGTACGCTGCCCGGCGTCGGCCCGGCCACGGCCGAGACACTGCGCCGGGCGGGCATCCACACGGTCGCCGAGACGGCGGAGGCGGGCGAGGCGGAGCTGGTGCGCCTCCTGGGCAAGGCGCACGGCACCGGGCTGTACGCCATGGCGCTGGGCCGCGACGAGCGGCCCGTGGTGGCCGAGCGGGACGCGAAGTCCATATCGGTCGAGGACACCTTCGACGTGGACCTGACCGACCGGACGCGGGTGCGGTCCGAGGTGATGCGGCTGGCGGACCGGTGCGTGGAGCGGCTGCGGGCGGCCGGGCGCTCCGGCCGGACCGTGGTGATCAAGGTGCGCAACTACGACTTCTCGACGCTGACCAGGTCGGAGACGCTGCGCGGGCCCACCGACGACCCGGGTGTGGTGCGGGAGGCGGCGGCCCGGCTGCTGGACCTGGTGGACACGACGGGCGGCGTGCGGCTGCTGGGCGTGGGCGTGACCGGGCTCGCCGACTTCACCCAGGAGGACCTGTTCGCCCAGCTGGCGACGGAGAAGGCGGCGGCCGAGGAGGCGGCCGAGCGGGAGCGCCGGGTGGCGGCGGAGGCGGCCCGGGAGGCGGCCGACGAGCCCGAGCGGCCCCGGCGCTGGCTCCCCGGGCTCGATGTGGTCCATGACGAGCACGGCGCCGGCTGGGTGCAGGGCAGCGGCGTCGGCCGGGTGACCGTACGGTTCGAGCAGCCGTGGTCCGGGCCCGGCCGGGTGCGCACCTTCCCCGTCGACGACCCGGCGCTGCGCCCCGGTGATCCGCTGCCGCTGGTGGGCGGTCCGCCGGGCGGCGAGCCCGAGGGATCCGGCGGCCCCGGTGGTCCGAGCGCCCGGCCACCCGCCCCCCAGTCCCCGGTCCCTCAGTCCTCCGACCCCGCCACTCTCCCGAATTCCGTGTCGGCCCGCGCGGCGTCCGAGCCGGGGACGGGCCCGGAGACGGAGTCGGGGGCCGGGATGTCCAGCCGGTAGTGGTGGTAGAGCTGTAGTTCCTGCTCCGGCGAGAGGTGGCGGCCCACCCCGAAGTCCGGCGCATCCCTGATCAGCTTGCGGTCGTAGGGGACGTGCAGCGCCTCGTCGACCAGGTCGCTGGGCTCCAGGGGCACGAACGCGTCCCGGCTGAAGATCCCGGTGCGTACGGCCGCCCATTCCGGTTCTCCGGTCGCGTCGTCGAGGTACACCTCGTCGACGGTGCCGATCTTGGTTCCGTTCTTGTCGAACGCCTTGCGGCCGATCAAGCTGCGGGGATCGATATCGGTCTGCACGGTCCCTCCAAGTGGTCGCAACTGCCTTGTGACAACTACCAAACGGCACATTTCATGCCCCGGCCACTCGAAGGAACGCCCGTTCGCCGCGCTGGTAGGCTGGCGAACGGCTGTCGACCCCATGCGGGAGAGTCCTTCGCCGATCATGGCGGAGGCGCCGAAGGAGCAACTCCTCCCCGGAATCTCTCAGGCTCATGTACCGCATGGACGAGGTCACTCTGGAAAGCAGGGCGGGCCACGGACGGGCACAGCGCCGGAACCCCTCCTCACCGACGGTGAAAGCCGGTCCCGCGCGCGGAACCGGTGAAGCTCTCAGGTTGCGATGACAGAGGGGGAGGCCGTCCGGGCACCAGCGCCGTGGTGCCCCGCAGAGGTCGAAACGACCAGGAGGCCCCCGCAGATGACCACCAACCGCATCTCCTTGACCGAGCTGGAACGCGGTACCCCGTTCGAGCAGCGGCACATCGGTCCCGGTCCGGAGGACCAGGCCAAGATGCTCGCGCAGGTCGGGTTCGGATCGCTGGACGAGCTCACCGCGGCCGCCGTACCGGATGTGATCAAGAGCGCGGAGGCGCTGGGGCTGCCCCAGGGCCGTACCGAGGCCGAGGTGCTGGCCGAGCTGCGGGCGCTGGCGGACCGTAACCAGGTGCTCGCCCCGATGATCGGCCTCGGCTACCACGGCACGTTCACCCCGCCGGTGATCCTGCGCAACGTGATGGAGAACCCCGCCTGGTACACGGCCTACACCCCCTACCAGCCGGAGATCTCGCAGGGCCGCCTGGAGGCGCTGCTCAACTTCCAGACCATGGTCGCCGACCTGACCGGGCTGCCGACCTCCGGCGCCTCGCTGCTGGACGAGGGCACGGCCGCCGCCGAGGCGATGGCTCTCGCGCGACGGGTGGGCAAGGTCAAGGAGGGCGTCTTCCTGGTCGACGCCGACTGCCTGCCGCAGACCATCGCCGTGATCGAGACCCGCGCCGAGCCGACCGGCGTCGAGGTCGTGGTGGCCGACCTGTCCGACGGCATACCGGCGGAGGTGGCCGAGCGCGGTGTCTTCGGCGTGCTGCTCCAGTACCCCGGCGCGTCCGGTGCCGTACGCGACCCCCGCGCGGTGATCGAGCGGGCGCACGAGCTGGGCGCGATCGTCACCGTCGCCGCCGATCTGCTGGCGCTGACCCTGCTGACCTCGCCGGGTGAGCTGGGCGCGGACATCGCCGTGGGCACCACCCAGCGGTTCGGCGTGCCGATGGGCTTCGGCGGCCCGCACGCCGGTTTCATGGCCGTACGGGAGAAGTTCGCCCGCAGCCTGCCCGGCCGCCTGGTGGGCGTCTCGGTGGACGCGGACGGCAACAAGGCGTACCGCCTCGCCCTCCAGACGCGCGAGCAGCACATCCGCCGGGAGAAGGCCACCAGCAACATCTGCACCGCACAGGTGCTGCTCGCGGTGATGGCGGGCATGTACGCCGTCTACCACGGCCCCGACGGGCTCGCCGCCATCGCGCGCCGTACCCACCGCTACGCCGCCATCCTGGCCGAGGGCCTGCGGGCCGGCGGCGTCGAGGTGGTGCACGGCGCGTACTTCGACACGCTGACCGTACGGGTGCCGGGCCGGGCCGCCGAGGTGGTCGCCGCGGCCCGCGAGGCCGGCGTCAACCTCCGCCTGGTCGACGCGGACCTGGTGGGCGTCGCCTGCGACGAGACCACCGGGCGCGCTCAGGTGCACGCGGTGTGGAGCGCCTTCGGCGTCCGGGCCGACATCGAGCGGCTCGACGCGGCCGTGGCCGACGCGCTGCCGCAGGAGCTGCTGCGCGGCGACGCGTACCTGACGCACCCGGTCTTCCACCAGCACCGCTCCGAGACCGCCATGCTGCGCTACCTGCGCCGCCTGTCGGACAAGGACTACGCACTGGACCGGGGCATGATCCCGCTCGGCTCCTGCACCATGAAGCTGAACGCGACGACCGAGATGGAGCCGGTCACCTGGCCCGAGTTCGGGCAGCTGCACCCGTTCGCGCCGGTCGAGCAGGCGCAGGGCTACCTCACCCTGATCGCGGAGCTGGAGGAGCGGCTGGCCACGGTCACCGGCTACGACAAGGTCTCCATCCAGCCGAACGCCGGCTCGCAGGGCGAACTGGCCGGGCTGCTGGCCGTACGGGCCTACCACCGCGCCAACGGTGACGAGCAGCGCACCGTCTGCCTCATCCCCTCCTCGGCGCACGGCACCAACGCCGCCAGCGCCGTGATGGCCGGCATGAAGGTCGTCGTCGTCAAGACCGGCGCGGACGGCGAGGTGGACGCGGACGACCTGCACGCCAAGATCGAGCAGTACCGTGACCAGCTCGCGGTGCTGATGGTCACCTACCCGTCCACGCACGGCGTGTTCGAGGAGCACATCACCCAGATCTGCGCGGCGGTGCACGACGCGGGCGGCCAGGTGTACGTGGACGGCGCCAACCTGAACGCGCTGGTCGGGCTCGCCGAGCCGGGCAAGTTCGGCGGTGACGTCTCGCACCTGAACCTGCACAAGACCTTCTGCATCCCGCACGGCGGCGGCGGTCCCGGCGTCGGCCCGGTCGGCGTCCGCGCCCACCTGGCGCCGTACCTGCCCAACCACCCGCTGCAGCCCACCGCGGGCCCGGAGACGGGCGTCGGCCCCATCTCCGCGGCGCCGTGGGGCTCCGCCGGCATCCTGCCCATCTCCTGGGCGTACGTCCGGCTGATGGGCGGCGCGGGCCTCAAGCGCGCCACCCAGGTCGCGGTGCTCGGCGCCAACTACATCGCCAAGCGCCTGGAGCCGCACTACCCCGTGCTCTACACCGGCCCCGGCGGCCTGGTCGCGCACGAGTGCATCATCGACGTACGGCCGCTGACCAAGGCGACCGGCGTGAGCATCGACGACGTCGCCAAGCGCCTGATCGACTACGGCTTCCACGCGCCGACGATGTCGTTCCCGGTGGCCGGCACGCTGATGATCGAGCCGACCGAGAGCGAGAACCTTGCCGAGCTGGACCGCTTCTGCGACGCGATGATCGCGATCCGCGCGGAGATCGAGAAGGTCGGTTCGGGGGAGTGGGACAAGGACGACAACCCGCTGCGCAACGCCCCGCACACCGCGGCGGCGCTGAGCGGCGAGTGGCCGCACCCGTACACCCGCGAGGAGGCGGTCTTCCCGGCCGGTGTCGAGGCGGCGGAGAAGTACTGGCCGCCGGTGCGCCGTATCGACGGTGCGTTCGGTGACCGCAACCTTGTCTGCTCCTGCCCGCCGCTGGAGGAGTACGACGGCTGATCCGCCGGTGCGCGCCGCTCGCGGCGGCGCGGCATGCGAAGGGCCCTCGGCGTGGACGCCGGGGGCCCTGTTGTCCGTTGTGCTGAATTGTGCGGTTCCCTGTGCCGTGTTGTGCGGTCGACCGCGGCGGCGCTGCCCGAAAGGATCAGGCGGCGGTGGCCACGTTCGGTGTGCCCAGCACCCGGTGCGGCGCGATGACCTGGCCGTCCGGCAGCAGTTCACCGGTGTCCTCGAACAGGAGAACACCGTTGCACAGCAGGCTCCAGCCCTGCTCCGGGTGGTGCGCCACCAGGTGGGCGGCCTCCCGGTCGGCGGAGTCTGCGGTCGGACACGGCGGTTGATGCTGGCACATGGATGAGATCTTTCGCTGCGGTGTGGTCTGATTCGTCCTGCGGCTCGACGCGATGCTCATGGCCGCTCCCCCGTTTCAGTAGGTCGATACCAGTGTTGCCCCACGGGACGGATTCCGCAGGGATTTGGCTGCAGCGGCACTCACTAGATAATGACGCATCACCCGTGCGGTCGGTTCATTTCAAGTACGGGATGTTGCCGGGGCGTTGGGAGCCGTCGGTCACGTACTCCGCGTGGGTGAGCGCAGCGGAGCGCCCCGCGTCCGGAAAGGGCGCGGGGCGCGATCCTGTGGAACGGTGTGCTTCTGTGCGCGGTTGCGGTGGTGTGTCTTCGGCCGCTCGCCGCGGAGAACCCCCTGTCCGTGGAGCCTCAGGCCGGTGACCCCAGCAGTGGTACCGGGGCCAGGCGCAGGGTCAGCCGGGGCAGCAGGTCCGCCACGCGGTGCGGCCGGTGCGCCGCGATGCCGGGCGGGGCCGGCGCCAGCGGTACGAGGACGTCGCCCGGCGCGGGCGCGCCCTCGGCGGCGTCGGCGCCGACGTCATGGTGCAACCACAAAGTGAGCATGTACAGCTCCGGCACGGACAGCAGCCGGGGCTGGTACGGAGTCGGTGCGGACTCCGCCTGACGCAGTGCCCGTTCGGTCGATGTGACGTAGGGGCCCTCGCAGAAATGCGAGAACGCCCAGCCGTCCGCGGTGAGCATCGCCTCCGCGGTCGCCACGGCGCGTTCGCCGTCGCGGATCAGGAAGCGCCAGCCGGCCAGCCGGGTACGGGGCGGCCCGGCGGGGTGGCTGACATCGTCCAACACGTGGACGGGCAGCGGGAGTTCGGGGGTGAGCGGGCCCTGGTGGGCACGGAGGGCGGGGGTGCGGGCCTCACGCACGGCGGTGGGGGAACCGAGGGCGGCGAGGACGCTGCGGAGGGCGGGCGCGGGGGCAGGGGGAACATGCAGCGGCATGGTGGGTCGCCTCTCACTTTTGGGAGACATGGTGGTGCTTGGGCACGTGCGGACGTCGTCGTCAGCGTCGGGGTCAGAGCGCCAGTACATGGCCGATCGGGGACATCGGCCCGGCGGGGTCAGCCGCTTTGCCGCAGCCCCGGTGGAACACCGCGACGCTGGGCGCCAACTCTCTGCCTCGTCAACGGAGTTTATACGACGTGTGTTCACCAAGTGTTTCGGCTAGCGGCATCGGAGATTGTCGGCAAGGCGGAATCCGGACCGGCCCGAGAGGTGTTTTCGGCGGCTTTGTGCGGTGCCCGGCTGGACTGCCTCGTATTTCGCCGTGGACATGGTAGGCCGGATCTGGACGGTCTTTTTCCGGATCTCGCTGCCGTTTACCGCCGCGCGCCGAACCGGTCTCCGAACCGGACGGTATGCCCTCGGAATGTGCCAGCCTTCGTGTCTGGTCGAGCCTATCGGTTCCGGCGCATGTCCGAGGCGTTATCGATCGGATTGCCGGGCATCATCGACCGTACCGCGATCCCCTGGCGCCGCCGGGGGACCGGCGGACCCGGGCGCCGTGG
The DNA here is from genome assembly GCF_008634025.1 of Streptomyces albofaciens JCM 4342. NCBI lineage: Bacteria > Bacillati > Actinomycetota > Actinomycetes > Kitasatosporales > Streptomycetaceae > Streptomyces > Streptomyces albofaciens. The sequence goes on from NZ_PDCM01000001.1 coordinate 3,706,913, forward strand.
CGGGGCCCGCGAGGCCCGCCGGGCCGGGCCCGTCGTCATGAGGAGGGACGCTTCGATGGGGGAGAAGGTTGCGGCGGGCGGGATCGACCTCACCGACCGGCAACGCTATCGAAGAAAGCTGTGGGAGTGTCTGGCGGGATTGCGGAGACTCCTGGACGAGAAGCGGTTCGACCGTCCCAAGAACCTGATGGGGCTGGAGATCGAATTGAATCTCGCCGGTCCCGACGGGCTGCCGCGGATGATGAACTCGCAGGTCCTGGAGCGCATCGCGAGCCGGGATTTCCAGACCGAACTGGCCCAGTGCAATCTGGAAGTGAATATCCTGCCGCACCGGTTGTCCGGACGGGTCCTCGATCAACTCGCCGAAGAACTCCGCACCGGTCTGGCCTATGCCGACCGCAAGGCGGCCGAGGTGGCCGCCCGCATCGTGATGATCGGCATTCTGCCGACCCTGGCCGCCGAGGACCTGGTCGCCTCCAACCTCTCCGAGATCGACCGTTACGTCCTGCTCAACGACCAGATGCGGGCCGCGCGCGGCGAGGACTTCCAGATCGAACTGGAGGGCGTGGAACGGCTGGAGTCCACCTCGGCCTCCATAGCGCCCGAAGCCGCGTGCACCTCCGTACAACTGCACCTCCAGGTCACCCCGGGCCGCTTCCCCGACGTCTGGAACGCGGCCCAGGCCGTCGCCGCCGTACAGGTAGCAGTCGGCGCCAACTCGCCGTTCGTCTTCGGCCGCGAACTGTGGCGCGAATCCCGCCCCCCGGTCTTCCAGCAGGCCACCGATGTGCGCCCGCCGGAACTGCGGACCCAAGGGGTGCGCCCGCGCACCTGGTTCGGCGAGCGCTGGATCGACGCCCCGTACGACCTGTTCGAGGAGAACCTGCGCTTCTTCCCGCCGCTGCTGCCGATCCACTCGGACGAGGAACCCCTATCCGTACTGGACGAGGGCGGCATCCCCAGCCTGGCGGAACTGGTCCTGCACAACGGCACCGTCTACCGCTGGAACCGCCCGGTGTACGGCGTGGCCGACGGCGTCCCGCACCTCAGGGTCGAGAACCGGGTGCTGCCCGCCGGCCCCACCATCACCGACGTCATCGCCAACACGGCCTTCTACTACGGGCTGGTGCGGACGCTGGCCGAGGAGCAGCGGCCGGTGTGGACCCGCCTGCCGTTCGCCGCCGCGGCCGAGAACTTCGACACCGCGTGCCGCCGGGGCATCGACGCCGTACTGACGTGGCCCCGCCGCCGGGCCGGCGGGCTCGCCGCGATCCCCGCCGTACGCCTGGTACGCCAGGAACTCCTGCCGATGGCCGCCGCCGGCCTGGACGCCTGGGGCGTCGAGCCGGCCGACCGGGACCACTACCTCGGCGTGATCGAGGCCCGCTGCCGGCGCCGCGTCAACGGGGCGTCCTGGCAGGCCGCCGCGTACCACCACGCGCTCGGCCGCGGCCTGGACCGGGGCGCGGCGCTGGCGGCGATGACGCGGCGCTACAGCGAGCTGATGCACTCGGGTGAGCCGGTGCACGCGTGGCCCGTCGAGTGGGCGCCGGGGCCGGCGGCGGCCGGACGGGGCTGAGGGGCGCGACCGCCTCCGGACCAGGCCGGATCCGGCCCCGTACCGCAGCCGTTCCCGTTCCGTCGCGGTGCGCCGCCTTCCGGCGTGTTCCCGCCTGCCGCCGGGGCTCTCCGGGCCGGGCGGCGCCCCCGTGCCGCTCGCCGCCGTCCGCGTCGGGCAAGCTATGACGTTCCAGCGCGGAAGCACCGACCGGCGATCCGCGGTGGTGGGACACCGCGGCGACGGGACACCGCCGTGGTGCGGAACGTCGTGGTGCGGAACTGGAGGCAGCTGTGCAGTCGGACGCGAGTCCCGTGACCGGTACGGAATCCCCGGGCCGGGGGCGGCGGGAGCCGGACGGAGACCGGGCAGACGGCGCGGACGGCGGGCTGTCGCGGCGGCTCCTGCGCAACGAGACACTGCTCGTCCTGGCGCTCTCGCTCGGCGCCAGCGGCGTGTCCGCGCTCATCAGCTTCATCGGGTCGCTGACCAGGCCCGGCGGCCTCAAGGACCAGGCCGCGATGATGAACTCCTCGCAGGCGCCGGGCCGCCCCTGGCTCGATCTGACGTGGCAGCTGTTCGGCATCGCCACCGCGCTCGTCCCCGTGGCGCTGGTGGCGCATCTGCTGCTGCGCGAGCGGGCCGGGGGCCTGCGGGCGGTCGGCCTCGACCGGCGCAGGCCCGGATTCGACCTGAGCCGGGGCGTCTGCGTGGCGGCGGTCATCGGCGGCAGCGGCCTGCTGCTGTACCTCGGCGCGCGGGCGGCCGGCTTCAACCTCACGGTCGTGCCGGAGTCGCTGCCCGGCGTGTGGTGGAAGGTCCCGGTACTGATCGCCTCGGCCGTGCAGAACGCCGTGGTCGAGGAGGTCATCGTCGTCGGTTACCTGCTGCGGCGGCTGGGGCAGCTGGGGTGGACCCCGGTGACGGCGCTGGCGGCGAGCGCGGTGCTGCGCGGCTCGTACCACCTTTACCAGGGCATCGGCGGCCTCGTCGGCAACATGGTGATGGGCGTGGTCTTCGTACTGCTGTACCGGCGCTGGGGACGCGTCGGCCCGCTGGTCGCCGCGCACGCGCTGATCGACACCGTGGCGTTCGTGGGGTACGCGCTGCTGGCGGGGAAGGTGGGGTGGCTGCCAACGGTGTGAGGACACAACGGGCGGTTCCGGGGGCCGGACCGCCCGGTCCGGCCCCCGCCCCCGATCCGCGTCCTGCGATCCCCGCCCCCCGTTGCCCTTCCCCCGTTCTCAGGGCGCGGCGAGGAGCTTCAGGGCGCGGCGAGCAGTTCGCCGTCGATGACGGTGACGGCCGAGCCGGTCAGCAGCGTACGGTCGCCGCGCAGCGTGGTGCGCACGAGACCGGTGCGGTGCGCCGGGCCCTGGTGGCCGACGAGCGTGTCACGGCCCAGCCGGGCGGACCAGAACGGCGCGAGGGCGGTGTGGGCGCTGCCCGTCACCGGGTCCTCCTCGATGCCCACGGCCGGGAAGAAGCCACGGCTGACGAAGTCGTAGCCCCGGTCGGGCGCTTCGGCCGCGGCGGTGGCGATCACACCGCGGCCGCCGGGCGAGGCGAGCGCCTTGAAGTCCGGTGCCAGCGCCCGTACGGACTTCTCGTCGGCCAGTTCGACGAGGAGGTCGCCGAGGTTCGCACCGGTGTCGTACGCGCCGAGGACCTCCGCGCCCAGCGCCTCGGCCACGACGGGCGGCACCTCGACCGGGGTCAGCGGGGCGGTCGGGAAGTCCATGGTGATGGCGCCGCTCTGGTCGGCCGTCGTCGTCAGTACGCCGCTGCGGGTGGCGAAGCGGACCGTGCCGGTGGCGGCACCGGTGGTGTGCAGGACGTGCGCGGTGGCCAAAGTGGCATGGCCGCAGAGGTTCACCTCGGCGGCCGGGGTGAGCCAGCGCAGCGCCCAGTCGGCGTCCCCGCCCGCGGGCAGCGGATGGGCGAAGGCGGTCTCGGAGAGGTTGACCTCGGCGGCCACCTGCTGGAGCCAGGCGGTGTCGGGGAAGCCGCCGGCGCCGAACAGCACGACTCCGGCGGGGTTGCCGCCGAAGGGGCGGTCGGTGAAGGCGTCAACGATGCGGATCCTCATATCGGGGAGTTTAGGAGTGCCGCATCGGCAGCCTGAAAGGCCAATCGCGGAAAAGTGGACTGGTTTTGGACGCGGGTGGGGCGGCCACCGGCGCCGAGCCTGCGGTGGCCGGCCGCCCGCACCGCTCCGCTCAGGGCGCGGTCGGCGGCTCCGCCTCGTACGCCCGGTGCAGCAGCCGAAGGAAGTCCGGTGCTTCCGGTACGGGCGCGGAGCCGATCCGGTGTACGGCCACGCCCGGCGTCCAGGAGTTCATGACCACCGCACCGGCCAGCGCCGGTACGTCGGCGGGCGTGACCTCCTGGACGCGCTGGGGGACGCCCAGCCGCTCCAGCTGCCGCCGGACGATGCCCATCGTGGTGCCGGTCAGCATCTCGGCCGCGGGCCACACCACCGAGGTGCCGTCCCAGAAGGCCAGGTTCCAGATCGTCGCCTCGCTGAGGCGGCCGCGCCGGTCGACGAAGGCGGCGTCGTCGAAGCCCCGGCCGGCGGCCTGGCGGAGGAAGTACTTCTTGGAGACCTCGCCCACGTGCTTCACGGCCGGAAGGGCGCGTTCGTGCTCGACGGTGTCCAGCGCGAGCGGTCCTTCCGGAGCGGACGCGGCCGGGCTCGTACGTACGAGGACGTCGAGCCGCGCATCGGCCCCGGACGCGGCGAACTCGCCCCCGGGCGCGTACACGAAGGCCAGCAGCGACAGATCGGCCGGCCCGGCCTCCACCGCCGCCCGCAGGCAGGCCCGTATCTGCTCGTCCGGCACCGCCCGCCCGAACAGCTCCACCGAAGCGGCCCGCAGCCGCTCCAGGTGGAGGTCGAGGCCCCGGACGCGGCCGCCGCGCACCTGCATGGCGGTGAAGTGCGCGTAGCCCGCGAAGGCGAGCGGCGCCAGGTCGTCGGTGGTCGCGGCCTGGCCATTACGGTGGACGACGAAAGAGGTCATGTCCTCTACTCCAGTGGTACGGAAACGAAAGGGAGGAACAGTAGCGGTCCGGTCGAGTCCGGTCGGCTTCGGCTGACATCCGATGGACCGCGGAATGTTCGCTCCTGAGCACGACGTTAAGGCTTCACATCAATGAGAAGGTCAATCTCGGATGGGACAGGGCACATGCTGATCGGGGAGTTGTCCCGGCGTACCGGAGTCAGCCCGCGCCTGCTGCGGTACTACGAGGAGCAGGGCCTGCTGGAGGCGCGGCGCGGCCCGAACGGCTACCGCTACTACGACGAGGACACGCTCCTGACCGTCCGCCAGGTCCGCGCCCTGCTTGAAGCGGGCCTGACCACCGAGGTGATCCGCGCCGTCCTCCCGTGCGCCCGAGGCGAGCAGCCGGAGTTCGAGATGTGCGTGGACGTACAGGCCATCCTGAACCAGGCGCTGGAGGCGACGGACGAGCGCATCGACGATCTTCAGCGAAGCCGCAGCACGCTGGCGGGGTACCTGGGGCAGGGCTGAGCCGGCGGCGCGCGTCCGCTATGCGGGCGTGGTGCCGGAGACCGGCGGGGAAGGGCTGCCCACGAAGTCCTTCCCCAGGCGCGCCAGCGGGGAAAGCGCCATGCACAACGGGGACAGCGAAAGCCCGACGACGGTCACCAGCAGCGCGGTGCGCAACCCCCACTGGTCGGCCAGCCGCCCGCCCAGCAGCGAACCCAGCGGGGCCAGCCCCATGCCGACGCAGTTGACCGTGGCGACGACCCGGCCCTGTACCGGCACCGGGGTGACGGCCTGCCGTACGGACATCATGGTGACGTTCACCAGCTGACCGCAGGCACCGAAGAGGAAGTTGACGGCCACGAGGACGAGGACCGTGACGGCGGACGGGCCGTGCAGCGCCGGCACACAGAGCAGCACGCCGTCGGCGAGTACCGCCGAGCACATCAGGACGACACCGTAGCCGTACCGCATCGGCAGCCGCGCCGACAGCAGCGACCCCACGACCGCCCCCGGGCCCGTCGCGGCGAGCGCCAGGCCGACGGCAGTGGCCGACAGGTGCAGTCCACGCGGCAGGAAGAGCAGGTAGACGGTCATCATGGCCGCGAAGAAGAACTGGAACGCGGCGGAGGCCAGGCACACGGCCCGCAGCACGGGGTGGCCGAAGACGAGGCGCAGGCCCTCGTGGATCCGGTGCCGGACGCGGGCGGGCCGCCCGGCATGTTCGGGTATCGGCTCCCGGCGGCGGATGCCGCGTATCGACAGGAAGGACAGCGCGAAGAAGAACGCGCAGGCCGCGGCGGCGAAGGGCGCCGGCAGCAGGGACGCCAGCGCCCCGCCGAGTGCCGGCCCGCCGGTCTGCGCCGCGGACCGGCTGCCTTCCAGCGCGCTGTTGCCCCGCGCGAGCTGATCGCGTCTCACCAGACGTACGAGAGAGGTCTGGTACGCCACGTCGAAGAAGACGCTCAGGACGCCGATGAGGAACGCGGCGACGACCAGCGTCGGCATGCCGAGGACACCGAGCAGATACGAGCCGAGGACGACGGCCGGCGCGACGGCCCGGCCCAGGTCGGCCAGCACCATGACATCGCGGGACCGGCGGCGGTCCACCCAGGCGCCGACGAAGAGCGACAGCAGCAGAACCGGCGCCTGCTCCACCGCCCGCAGGACGCCCAGCCCCATGGCGTCGGCGTCGAGTGCCAGCACGGCGATGAGCGGCAGCACCACCTGACTGCTGCGCTCCCCGAACTGGGAGGCGGCCTGACCTGCCCAGAGGCGGCGGAAATCGCGGTCGCGCCACAGGCTCGGCGCGGCCGGGCGTCCGAAGCCGGAGGCGGGTGCGGCTGCCCGTCTCCGCGCACCGGGCATGTCCGCTCCTCAGGATCGTGTGCCCGGGAGGCTAGCCGCCCGCCCCGCGCCGCAGGAAGCGGTTTTCTGCGGGCCGCGTCACGGCCGCAGATCGGCCCGCGCCGCGCCGGTCTCCAGGTCGTACGGGTACGAGACGCGCTGGTGGATCATCTGCCACTCGCCGTCGCGCCGCTGGAACACCCGGGTGCCCCGTGACCAGCTCTCCTCCTTAGACGTTGTTTCAGTTGGTGAGCTTGCGATAGCTGATGAGTGCTGCGGCGATGCCGACGAAGGCGAGGAAGTGCTCGGCCTTGCGCTCGTAACGGCGGTGCAGGCGGCGGCAGCCGGCCAGCCAGGACACGGTTCTCTCAACCACCCAACGGTGACGGCCCAGCCGCTGTGAAGACTCGGCACCCTTACGGGCGATGCGGTGACGGATGCCCCGCTCACGAAGCCATCTTCGCAGGTGAGGGTAGTCGTAGCCCTTGTCGGCGTGCAGCTTGGCCGGCCGTCGGCGGCGAGGCCCGCGGCGGGAACGGATGGGCGGAATGCCACGCACCAGCGGCTGCAGGCCCAGGCTGTCGTGCGTGTTGGCGGCGGAGATGCCCAGCGACAGCGGCAGCCCGTTGCGGTCGGTGATCAGGTGGATTTTCGATCCGCTCTTGCCGCGGTCGGTCGGATTCGGTCCGGTCAACGGCCCCCTTTTGCCGCCCTGAGGCTGACGGAGTCGATCGCACACCGCGACCAGTCCAGCTCACCGCGGGCGCCCAGCTCGTCGAGGAGCACCCGGTGGAGCCTGGCCCAGACACGGCCCCGGCTCCAGTGGGCGAAGCGCCGGTAGACGGTCGGCCAGGCCGGACCGAAGACCGGCGGCAGCTGCCGCCAGGTGCAGCCCGAGGTCGCCACGAAGATGACCGCGGCCAGCACCTCACGGTCCCCGGACCGCCGCCGGCCACCGCCCTGCGGACGCCTGACCTCCGTGGGCGGCACCACCCGCCGGAACAACTCCCACAACTCATCGGGAACCAGCCGTTCCACCAAGCCCACCAGAACCGCTCAACGACTCGCCAGCACCAAAGGAAACGCTGTCTTAGTAGGGCGGGGGCACATCGAACATCACGATGTCGTCGGCACGGTCGGCACGATGTCGTCGGCACGGTCGGCCGTGACCGCCGCCAGGTCACCACGGTGCACCGCGGCCGCCCACCGCTCGATCAGGTCGCGGATCTCCCGGTGTCGTCGCAATCGTCGGTGCCGTTCGAAGAGTTGGTGCCGTTCGAAGCGTCGGTGTTGCCGGTGACGGACATGGTGGGGCCGGGGCCTTTCGTCGGTGCCGGTTCGTATCCATTGACCAGCACCTTTCCCTGAGCGGGAGCGAGGTGCGCCGGGGTCGGGCGGAGCCCGTGGAGCCGGCGCGGTCGACCATTTCCATAGACTATGAATATAAAGAAGCTATGCTTCGGGCATGAGTCGTCAAGACACCGCTCCCGGCGCGTCCACCGCCATCGGGGCAGCCCTCTACGGCCTGGCCACCAGGGCCGCGAGACGCCTGCCCCGGGACATGAGCCTGACGTCCGCCGCCACCCTCGCCACCCTGGACCGGACCGGCCCGCGGCGCATCACCGATCTGGCCGCGGTCGAGGGCGTCACCCAGCCCGCGATGACCGCCCTGGTCCGGGTGATGGAGGAGTCCGGCCTGGTCGAGCGGCGGGGCGACGCGTCCGACAAGCGGGTCACGCTGGTGTGTCTGACCGAGGCCGGCGCCTCCTACGTACGGACGCGGCGCCAGGCGGGTATCCACGCGTTCGAGCGGCTGATCGGCGAGCTCACCGGCGATGAGATCGAGGCGCTGGTGGCGGCCCTTCCGGCGCTGAAGCATCTGGCAGAACTCGAAAGCCAGGACCGCGAAGGGCCGAAGCAGTGACCGGACAGCCGGTCGGCGGAGTCGCGGGGACGGCGTTCCCGGCGGCGCGTTCCGAGGCGCGGCTGCTGGTCCCCGCCCTGATGTTCATCGCTCTGGTCGTGGCGGCGGTCGCCAGCCTCGGGACGCCGCTCATCACCAGCGTGGCGACCTCGTTCCACGTCTCGCTCGGCAGTGCGCAGTGGACGCTGACCGTCGCGCTGCTCAGCGGCGCCGTCGCCACGCCGGTCCTGGGGCGGCTCGGAGCCGGCCCGCACCGGCGGGTCACGATCCTCGCCACGCTGGCGGTCGTCGTCGCCGGCAGCGCGCTCACCGTGCTGCCGCTGCCGTTCGCGTGGCTGCTGGCCGGCAGGGCGGCCCAGGGCGTCGGGCTCGGGCTGACGGCGCTGATGATGGGCGTGGCCCGGGACCACCTCCCCGAGGAGCGCAGCGCGGCCGTGATCGCCCTGATCTCGGTGGTCTCGATCATCGGGGCCGGCGTCGGCTACCCGCTGGCCGCACTGCTCGCCGAGCTCGGCGGGGTACGGGCCGCCTACGGCCTCGGCCTGGTCGTCACCGCCGCCGCCCTCCTGACCGCGTGGCGCTCCATGCCCGAAGCCCCCGAAGGCCGCTCCGCCCACGTGGACGTGGCAGGCGCGGTCGCCCTGGCCGCCGCGCTGCTCCTGGTGCTGTACCTCGCCGGCGAACGGAATCTGTGGAGCCGGCACCTCGCCGTGGCGGCGGGCCTCGCCGTCGTCGCGGTGGTGCTGCTCTGCGTCTGGGCCGTCATCGAGGTGCGCAGCACGGCGCCCCTGGTCGATGTGCGGGCGGTGCGGCACCCGGCGGTCGCCGGGGCGAACCTCGCCATGTTCGTCGGCGGGATCGGCATGTACCTCCTGCTCACGCTCATCACCCGGTACGCGCAGACGCCGCACGGCGCGGGCTACGGCTTCGGGCTGACGACCTTCGTCGCCGGGCTGGTCCTCATCCCGTTCTCGGTGCTGGGGTTCGTCGCCGGCAAGCTCACGCCGCGGGTCCGGACGCGGATCGCCGACCCCCTGCTCCTGGCGGGCAGCGCCGTCGTGGTCGGCGGCGGGTTCGCCCTGTTCGCGGCGGCCCGGTCGGACCTGGCCGGATTGTTCGCGGCGATGGGCGTGCTCGGCTTCGGCGTGGGCGGCTTCTCGGCCGCGATGCCCGGCGTCATCCTGGCCGTCACCCCCAGGAGCGAGACGTCGAGCGCCATGAGCTTCAACTACGTCGTCCGCAGCGTCGGGTACTCCCTGGGCAGCGCCATCGGCGGCCTGATCCTCGCCGCGGGCACCGGTCCCGGCCACCTCTTCCCCGACGACAGCGCCTACACCACCGCGGCGCTGGTCGGCGTCGGTGCCATGGCGATCACGACGCTGACGAGCCTCGCGCTCGCCCGCCGACGCTCGTCCGAGACCACCCCGTAAGTCAGATGCACTCATTCCCACACTGGAGGTCCCATGCCCAAGGGCTACTGGGTCAGCGTCTACCGCACCATTTCCGACCCTGAGAAGCTGGCTGCTTACGACAAGCTGGCCCCTCTGGCCGTCGAGGCCGGGGGTGGCCGGACCCTCGTCGTCGGCGGTCGGGTCGTGGCGTATGACGCCGGAATCGCCGAGCGCACCGTCCTGGTCGAGTTCGACAGCTTCGAGCAGGCCGTCGCGACGTACGAGAGTGCGGCCTACCAGGAGGCGCTGGCCGCCCTCTCCGACGGCGTCGAGCGCGACTTCCGCATCGTCGAAGGCGTCGAATGACCGAGGTCCGGTCGGATCTGCGCTGAAGGACTCTCTCGGGAATCTTGGACGGGCAGTTGATGCTCGTGACGTTGCGTCGGGCTCCTCAGGGACATGATGCCCATGTTCCCGGGGAGCCCGATATGTTCTTCCAGCCTCAGCCTCAGCCCCAGCCCCAGCCCGGATCGGAGCCCGCCGCTGATCGCGCGGGTTGGCCGCGCATCGACTCCGGAATTCTCCGGCCGGACATCAACCACCACGCCAGTCCCGTCGGCCGGCCGCGCGAAGTGGTCCGGAGTGTGCTGACGAAGTGAGCGTCGGCCACCCGGCGCGGTGCCGCGCCCGGTATCCAGAAGGCGTCACCCGGTCGAGCGGCCACCCGTTCCGTACACCGCGCGAACCAGCGATTGAGGCCGGCGGCGAATCGTGCCAGGCCACTTGAGACAGAGGCCGGATCGCCTGAGACGGGGACCGGGTCGGCAGAGGCGGGACAGGCGCGCGTGGCGGCCATGGGCCTTGTCGGGTCTTGCCATCCGAACAGTTCCGATATATCGTTGAAGCATCGCGAACGATCAAAGTGATGTCGCGAGTGATCAAGATTGCGCCGCCGGCCAGGCGGCACACGGACGAGGAAGGAGCGTTGTCATGCGTTCCCACGGACATGAACAGCACGGACACGGCCGGCGCGGCGGCCGGGGCGACTACGAAGGACGGTTCGAGGGGCGGCGCGCCGCCTTCGGACCGTTCGGTCCCCCCTTCGGAGGGCCGCCGTTCGGCGGCCGGGGGCGCGGCGGCGGGCCGCGCGGCCGGGCTCGGCGCGGCGATGTGCGCGCCTCGATCCTGGCCCTGCTGAAGGACCGGCCGATGCACGGTTACGAGATGATCCAGGAGATCGCCGAGCGCAGTGGCGGCACCTGGAAGCCGAGCCCCGGCTCGGTGTACCCCACCCTCCAGCTCCTGGAGGACGAGGGGCTGATCAGCAGCGCCAGCGAGGGCGGCAAGAAGCTCTTCTCGCTCACCGAGGCGGGACGTACGGAGACGGAGAACGTCGCCGACGCCCCTTGGGAAGAGGCCGGCCGCGGCGTCGACTGGGAGGCCATGAACGAGATCACCGCCCACCTGCTGCACGGACTCCTGGAGTCGGATCCGTCGGTACGGGCCGCGTTCGAGGGCGGGCCGCAGGTCGCCCGGCTGCTCGGCTACCTCGTCCAGCGCAGCATCGGATACGGACTCCAGTGGCACGGCACGGTCGAGGACTCCGGCGCGGTACCGGTGGTGACCGAGGGCGTCGTACCGGGCTGGTCACCCGCGGCGGCCGCCGCCCTGGACGGCGCACTCGACCGCGCGCACGCCCGTTACGCGACCCACGCCACCTGTCTCGACCTGCTCGCGGCCCTCGTGGACGACCCCGAGTCGCGCGCCGTGGAGGTGCTGCGCCGGGCCTCGGTCGACACGGTACGGCTGGCCGCCCGGCTGGACGGGGAGCGCTCCGGCCAGGAATGACCGGGCACCGCGTCACCGATGAGGCGTCATCGATCAGGCGTCGCCGACCAAGTGTCATCGATCAGGCGTCACCGACCAAACGTCACCGACCAGGAATGACAGGCCCAACAGGGGTGACGCTGCTGACGGCTCCTGTCATGATGTGCCGATGCGCGTGACTACGGGGGATCAGGCCGGGGTTCAGGCCGTCTCGGCGACGGAAGGGAACCGGGGGCGGCCCGGGATGCCGGAGGCACCGGCGGCCGGCGGCGGCACCGCGCGGGCCCGGAACCTCGGCCTCGTCCTGGCGCTGATATCCGCCTTCGCCTTCGGCGGCTCCGGCGTCGCCGCCAAGCCCCTGATATCGGCGGGTCTCGAACCGCTGCACGTCACCTGGCTGCGCGTCGCGGGCGCCGCACTCGTCCTGCTGCCCGTCACCTGGCGGCACCGGCGCCTGCTGCTGCGCCGCCCGGGCCTCCTCCTGGGTTACGGACTGCTCGCGGTCGCGGGCGTGCAGGCGTGCTATTTCGCCGCGCTGTCCCGTATCCCCGTCGGGGTCGCGCTCCTCATCGAATACCTCGCGCCCGCGCTGGTGCTCGGCTGGGTCCGGTTCGTCCAGCGCAAGCCGGTCACCCGGGCCGCCGCCGTCGGCGTCGTCCTGGCGGTCGGCGGTCTGGCCTGTGTGGTCGAGGTGTGGTCGGGGCTGGGCTTCGACCCGGTCGGGCTCGTCCTGGCCCTCGGCGCCGCCTGCTGCCAGGTCGGTTACTTCGTCCTCTCCGACCACGGCGGCGACGGCGAGGACGCGGCGGACCCGCTCGGCGTGATCGCGTACGGGCTGCTGATCGGCGCGGTGCTGCTGACCGTGGTCACGCGGCCCTGGGAGATGGACTGGGCAGTTCTCGGCGGCAGCACGGACATGGCCGGAGTTCGGGTGCCCGCCGTGCTGCTGCTCGGCTGGCTCGTGCTGATCGCCACGGTACTGGCGTACCTCACCGGCATCCTGTCCGTGCGCCGGCTCTCCCCGCAGGTGGCGGGGGTGGTGGCGTGCCTGGAGGCGGTCATCGCGACCATACTGGCCTGGGTGCTGCTCGGCGAGCACCTGACCACGCCGCAGCTCGTGGGCGGGGCGGTCGTCCTGGCCGGCGCGTTCATCGCGCAGTCCGCGACTCCGAAGGGGGAGGCGGCAGACGGAGCCGTCGAGGGCGGACCCGGAGCCGGAAGCGTTGCGGCGGAGGGCTCCTCGCGTCGAATTCAAGACACCCGGACGCGCTCCTCCTCGGAACGGACCTGAGGCTGACGGGCGGCCGCAGCCACCCATCTCGTCTGTGACGGCGCTGGTGGGGACGTGTCCGAGTATCGCGACCCACCCGGAAGGGAGGAGTCCGATTTTTCCCCGCCCATCCGTCTTGTTGTCTCATTTTCGCCTGGGTAACCTAGCCGATGATCAACTCAGTGACCTGCAGGAAGAGGACTCTCCCCATGCGCAACCACACTCGGGCCGGCGTCGTGCTCGCCGCCTCCCTCCTCGCCGCCGCGGGCCTGGCGGCTCCGGCTTCGGCCGCCGGGTCGGCCGCCGCGGTGCGCAACGCGGGTCCCTCCTGCACCTCGCTCTCCAACGGCACGCTGTGCGTGGGCATCCTCGACGGCGGCCGCACCGTGAACGTCGTGTACGGGAAGACCGGCGGCTCCCCGGTGACCGTGAAGTTCGGTTACCGCAAGGGCAACACGAAGCACCTCAGCAACGCCTACACGGTCAAGAAGGGAGACACGAAGACGTACAAGTTCAAGAACCAGAACCTGGGCTGCAGCACGATCTACGGTCTCCTGGCCGTCGCGGACCAGGGCAACTTCGAGACGCCGGGGCTGCACAACACGGGCTGCTGAACCGGCTGCCGACCATCCTCGCCGCCCGGTGCCCACGGCGCCGGGCGGCGAGCGTTGTCTTCACGGGCTGTTCGTAGTGGGCGCAGGTCTGTCCGGGGAGGCCGACCGCACCCGGGGAGGCCGACCGCACCCGGGGAGGCCGATCGTGCCCGAAGAGGCCGATCGTGTCCTGAGAGGCCGTGCTGTCTGCCCCCTCAGGATCCTTACGGCCCCTGCGGCACTGCGGCACCTTGCCTCCCTGATGACGCTTTAGCTCCCCTCCTGACGCCTTACCTCCCTCGTGACGCCTTACCTCCCTCGTGATGCCTCACGTCCCTCGTGACGCCTCACGTCCCCCGGCGCCGCCCGCCCTCAACCCCGCCGAGCCCCCATCCGCCGCTGCTGATGGGCGCGCGCCTGGGCGTCGCGGGGCGCGTCCCGCTCGGCCAGGCGGGCCGAGATCCGCTGCTGCACGGCCTCGGTCCGCTTGCCCGCGTACTTGAACTTGGCGCGTACGTCCGCCACTTCGAGCCGGAGCCCCCGGATGCCGGGCAGTTGACGTCCGTAAGGCGGGCCGTCCGCGGTGACCGGCGCCGAGCCGCCCTCGGGCTGGAAATGGCCTACCTGGCGCTCCAGCAGCGCGGCCTTCTCCTGCGGGTCGTCCACGATGTGTGCCGTGCAGGTGAGTTGCACGGCGGCATAGAAGCTGGTGGGGACGCCGTGCTCGGGCGGGTCCTCCTCGGCGGCCTGCCAGGGCCCGGGTATGAACACGTAGTCGTCCACCACGCTCAGCAGCACCGTCGGGGCGGCCTCCAGGGCCGGCCATATCGGGTTGGGGCGGGCGAGGTGGGTGACGACTTCCCGGCGGGCCCGGTCGTAGGCGAAATGCAGGGGCTGGACGAGGGGCGCGGCGCCCGGCGGCCCGTTGACGGCGAGCTGGCCGAAGTCGTGGCCGGCCAGCCAGTCCTGCCACTCGGCGTCGTCGGTGGGGGCGTCCCACGGGTGGATCAGCATGCGGTCCTCCTTCAGCGCGCGGAGAGGTAGGCGGGTTCGGCGATGGCGGGGTCCAGGGAATCGGCCGGGACCGGGGCTCCGTACGCGGGGGAGACGGGCAGGACGCCGCTCCAGTAGGGGAGGGCTTCGTCCTCGGGCTCGTCGTTCGGGCCGCCGGTACGGACCTTGGCGGAGACCTCCTCCAGGTCGAGGCGTATGACGGCGGTGGCGGCCAGTTCCTTGGCGTTCGCGGGCCGGGAGTCGGCGGCGCGGCCCGGCAGGACGTGGTCGACCAGGGCGTCGAGCGCAGCGGTCTTCTCGTCCGGGTCGGTGACCTGGTAAGCGGTGCCGTGGACGACGACGCTGCGGTAGTTGACCGAGTGGTGGAAGGCGGACTTGGCCAGGACCAGGCCGTCGACGTGGGTGACCGCGACGCATACGGGCAGCCCCGGGCCGGCCGGCTCCCCGGCCCTCCGCAGGGGGCGCGAACCGGTCGAACCGTGCAGGTAGAGGCGGTTGCCGACGCGGCCGTACAGCGTGGGCAGGACGACCGGGGCGCCGTCGCGGACGAATCCGAGGTGGCAGACGTATCCCGCGTCGAGGATCGCGTGCACGGTCGCGTGGTCGTAGGCGGCACGCTCGCGGGCGCGGGTCGGCACGGTGCGCTCCGTCCGGGCGAAGGACGGATCCTGGGCCTGGGGCATTGCGAACTCCATTGCACTAGTACATAATGAGTTTTGTGCTAGGAGAGTATCGGATCGAAGGGCGGCGCGCATCGGAGATTGCCGCCAGCGTCGAGCGAGCCATCGGTGCGGGCGAGCTCCAACCGGGCGAAGTCCTGCCCCCGATGCGGCAGTTGGCCGTCTATCTGGAGGTCAATCCGAATACGGTGGCGTCCGCGTACCGGACGCTGCGGGACCGTGGTGTGATCGAAACGGCCGGCCGCCGGGGGAGCCGGGTGCGCCCGCGTCCGGCGAGCACACCCAGGGAAGCCGCGCTGGGGCCCGTGCCGCCCGGCGTGCGCGACGCGTCGGACGGCAATCCCGACCCGGCCTTGCTGCCCGCCCTCGGGCAGGCGCTGGCCGCGGCCGCCGCCCGCAGCGCGCGGCACCCCACGCTGTACGGCGCCCCCACGGTCGGCACGGAGCTGGAGCGGATGGCTCGCGCCGCCTTCGAGGCCGACGGGGTGCCGAGCGGCGCCATAGCCGTCACCTCGGGGGCGCTGGACGCGGTGGAGCGCGTGCTCGGCGCGCATCTCCGCCCCGGCGACGCGGTCGCCGTCGAGGACCCGGGCTGGGGGAGCCTGCTGGACCTCATCCCCGGGCTCGGCCTGCGGGTCGTGCCGGTCGCGGTGGACGACGACGGCCCGCTGCCCGAGCAGGTGAGCCGTGCGGTGCGGGAGGGCGCGCGGGCGCTGGTCGTCACGGACCGGGCGCAGAACCCGACCGGCGCGGTGCTCGGCGCCGGGCGCTCCCAGGAGCTGCGGGAGGTCCTGGCGGACCACCGGGACGTGCTGCTCATCGAGGACGACCACGGCCACGACATCGTCGACCTCCCGCTGCACCCGCTCGCCGGTGCCACCGACCACTGGGCGCTGGTCCGCTCCACGGCCAAGGCGTACGGCCCCGACCTGCGGCTCGCCGTGCTCACCGGCGATGCCGTGACCGTGGACCGGGTGCGCGGGCGCCAGCGGCTCGGGCCGGGCTGGGTGAGCCATCTGCTCCAGGACGCGGTGGTGCACCTGTGGCGCACGGGAGCGGTGGACCCGAAAGCGGTCGCCGACGCCTACGGCAGGCGCCGGGACGCCCTGATGGACGCTCTGGCGGCGCGCGGCGTCCGGGCCCGCGGGCGCAGCGGGATGAACGTATGGATCCCGGTCCCCGACGAAACCGGCGCGGTCGCCCGGCTGCTGCACGCGGGCTGGGCCGTCGCGCCCGGCGCCCGTTTCCGCCTGCACTCACCGCCCGGCATACGCGTCACCATCGCCGGCCTCGCGGAGCACGAGCTGCCGGCACTGGCCGACGCGATCGCGACCGCCGTCGCACCGAAGGAGGCACGCCGGTACGACTGACGCGCAGGGAGACGTCGGGTACGGCCGTGCGGCGACCACGTCACAGGGCCGACCGCGGCAGGGGAGCTGCCAAGGGGTGAGGGCCAGGAACGGCGATGAGGGCAACGGCCGGAAACGGGCACGAGGGCCACGGCCAGGAACGGCCATGAGTGAACGGCCACGAGGTGAACGGCCATGGGGTGAACGGCCACGAGGTGAACGGCCACGAGGGGGAACGATGCCGGTGATTACGATCGCACGATGTCTGATCAGAGCTTTCTCGTCCATGGTCCTCGGGTGGCTGTCCGGCGTGTCTCCTTCCAGGACCGGAAGGAGATCGCAGCCCTCGACCAGGAGAGCGCCGCGCTGCACCGCCCGTGGATCCCCGCCAGGGAGACCACACCGGACGCCTTCCGCGAGTACGTCGCCAAGTTCGACCGGCCCGCCCACAAAGGCTTCGTGGTCTGTCTGCGGGCCGGTGGCGCGATCGTCGGCGGCGTCAATATCAACAACATCGTGCGGGGCGGCATCCAGAGCGGCGCTCTCGGCTACGTCGCCTACGCGTCCACCACCGGGCACGGCTATATGACCGAAGGGCTGCGCCTCGTCGTCGCGTACGCCTTCACCGCGCTGGGGCTGCACCGGCTGGAGGCCAACATCCAGCCCGGCAACACCGCGTCCATCAGGCTCGTCGAACGGCTCGGCTTCCGGCGCGAGGGCTACTCCCCGCGCTTCCAGTACATCGACGGCGCCTGGCGCGACCACGAACGGTGGGCGATCACGGCCGAGGCGGCCGGTCACGCCGCCGCGGACGGCTCTGCGTAAGGGCCGCGCCCGCCAGGACGATCAACGCGCCGACGGGGGTGTTCCAGCTGAGCGATTCGCCGAGCAGCGCGACGCCCGCCGCGGTGGCGATCACGGGCACGAAGTAGGTGACCATCTGGGCGGTGGTGGGGCCCACCTCCGCCACCAGACCGTACTGCAACAGGAACGCGAATCCGGTGCCCAGGGCGCCGAGCGCGACCACCGCCAGCAGGGGGACGACGGGGAAGGCGGCCGGAACGGAGGTGAAGAGCGCGGTCACCACGCCGACCTGGGCGGTGGCGAGGAGCATCTGGGTGCCGGAGAGGGCGACGTTGGAGTCCTTCGCGCCGGCGAGCGTACGCCGGACGTAGATCCAGCCGACCGGGTAACTCAGCGACGCGCCCAGGGCCATCGCCGTACCCGTCGGATCCGTGCCGGAGAAGCCCTGCCAGGCGCCGAGCACGGTCAGTACGCCGAGGAAGCCGAGCCCGAGACCCGCGACGCGGCGGCGGGTGGGCCGGTCCTCGGAGAGGGCGACCAGCGACAGCGCCATGCCCCACAGCGGGGAACTGGCGTTGCAGATGCCGGCCAGCGTGGAGGGGATGGTCAGCTCGGCATAGGCGAACAGGGAGAACGGCAGGGCGTTCAGGAAGAACGCGGCGACCGCGAGATGGCCCCAGGTGCGCGCGGAGCGGGGCAGCCGCTCACGCTTGGCCACCAGGACGGCGACGAGCACCACCGAGCCGAACACGACCCGTCCGAAGGTGACTTGCAGCGGCGCGTACCCCTGGGTGCCGACCTTGATGAAGAGGAAGCTGAAGCCCCAGACGAGGCAGAGGATGCCGAACCGCAGCCGCCAGTCGAGGGCGCGACGCCGGGTGCCCGGCGGTGCCGGGGACGGCGGCGTGGTGGAAGGCGCGGCGGCTCCGGGGGCAACGGGAGCCGCATCAGCTCCGGGAGCGGCGGGGGCCGCGTGGGTCGAGGAAGGGGCGGTGGTGCTCATGGCCCCTACGATGCGGTGCGCCATTTCGTAGCACAAGCGAGATTTTATGGGAGGCACCACTTAGCATTGCTTACATGTTGAACCTCGATCGTCTGCGCACCCTGAGCGCGGTGGCCCGGCACGGCTCGGTGAGCGCGGCGGCGGAAGGACTGCACGTCACCACCTCCGCGGTGTCCCAGCAGCTGGCCAAGCTGGAGCGTGAGACCGGCCAGCAGCTGCTGGCCAAGAACGGGCGCGGCGTGCGGCTGACCGATGCGGGCCGGCTGCTGGCCGACCACGCCGCCCGCATCCTCTCGCAGGTCGAGCTGGCCCAGGCCGACCTGGAGGCGCACCGCGGGCAGGCCGTCGGCGAGCTGCGGCTCGGCGCCTTCCCCACCGCGGCGCGCGGTCTGTTCCCCGGAGCGCTGGCCCGGCTCCGCGTCGAGCACCCGCAACTCCGGCCGAAGCTGCGGGAGATGGAGCCGGACGCCTCGGTGCGCAGTGTGGTGCGCGGTGACATCGACCTGGGCGTCGTCCTGGACTGGCACAACCGGCCGCTCTCGCTCCCCGAGGGCCTGGCGAAGGCGCCGATCCTGGACGACCCGGCCGACGTGGCCATGCCGGCCGGCCATCCCCTGGCGCGGCGCCGCTCGGTCGTCCTGGAGGACTTCGCCGACGACGAGTGGGTCTCCTGGCCGCAGGGCGAGTTCTGCCACGACTGGCTGATGTTCACCCTGCGCGGCCAGGGCATCGAGCCGCGCATCTCACACATGGTCGAGGAGCACCACACACAACTCGCGCTGATCGAGGCCGGGTTGGGCGTCGCGGTGGCGCCCCGGCTGGGGCGCGGTCCGGTGCCCGCCGGGGTGAGCGTGGTGCCCGTACGGCACACGATGCGGCGGCACGTCTACGCCATCTGGCGCACCGACGCCGACCGCCGGCCGTCCATCCGCGCCGCGGTCAGCGCGCTGCGCGAGGCCGGCAAGGAGGTCGAGGGGCGCTGAGAAAATCAGGGGACCGGGCACTGCTCCGGTGGCACAATGACGCGCATGGCTGAGCGGATCATCGAGGTAGTACCGTACGACCCGGCCTGGCCGGCGCAGGCGGCCGAGGCGATCGCGGACGTACGTGAGGCGCTGGCCGGGACCGTCACGGAGATCGAGCACATCGGCTCGACCGCCGTCCCCGGACTGGCCGCCAAGCCCATCATCGACCTGATGGCCGCGGCCGAGGACCTCGCCGCCGTCGAAGCCCGCGGGGAAGCCCTGTCCCGGCTCGGGTACCGGCGCGACCACAACGGCATGGCCGACCGCCTCCTGTACGTCCGCGGCGACGACCGCCGCCGGACGCATCACCTGCACGTGGTCACCCTGGAGAGCTGGCCCTCCCGCAACCAGCGCATCCTCCGCGACCACCTGCGCACCTATCCGGCGGACGCCGCGCGTTACGCCCGGCTCAAGCAGTCCCTCGCCGCCACCGGCGCATCGTCCGACGCCTACACGGAGGCCAAGACCGAACTGATCCAGGAACTGACCGACCGCGCCCGCGCGGAGCGGGGGCTGCCGTCGGTTCCGGTTTGGGAGTAGGGAAGAGCGCGGCCCGGACGTCCGGAAGCGCCCCGTCCTGGACCGGGGAAGACCTGGACGGCCGCTACTTCCGGTGCTCCGACGGCCTGACCGTCCGGGATCTCCCGCACCCACTGCCGCCAGAATTCCGCGACGGCATCGAGGTCGTCCGGGAGGGCGGGGCGGATGGCGATGTTGTCCGCAGGGGCATTGCGGGGCAGCGGTGCGGCAAGAGAAGGGGAAAGGCGGGGAAGGGGAGCGCTGGTTAGTCGGCAGGGGCGGACGGGACGATGCCCTGGATGATGTCGAGGTCCAGCAGGTCCTGTGGGCGCAGGCGGAGTTGGTCGGCCGTGTCGCGCACCGCGTCCGCGTCGCGCTTGAGGATGGCGGCGGCGGATTCCGGCGCGATGACGGAGAAGTAGCTGTCCGGCGTCGCCCACAGCGCGCCCGGCGCGGCCAGGGCCAGCGCGCCGCCCGACCCGCCTTCCCCGATGAGCAGCGAGGTGACGGGCGTACGGACCGAGGCCAGCACGGCGAAGACGTCCGCGATGGCCGCGCCCGCGCCGGCGCGCTCGGCGTCCGGGCCGTTGTCCGCGCCCGGTGTGTCCACGAGCGTGAGCACCGGTATGCCGAGCCGGTCCGCCAACCGGATCAGCCGGGCGGCCGTACGGAATCCGGCGGGGCGCACGGCCGTACCGCACTGCGCGGCGAACGCGATCGTGCGGCCGTCGCGCCGGCCGAACCCGCAGCGTATGCCCGTATCGGTGCCGCCGCAGCGATCACCGATGATCTCCTCCCGCCAGTCGAAGTACGCGTCCAGATACGCCGCGGCGCGCGGTCGCCGCTCGTCGCGGGCCGCGCACACCGCCGCCCAGCCGGAGGCCGGGAGGCCGGACGACCCGAGGGCGTGCGGCGGTGGGGGAGGGGGCGGGAGCGCATCCACGGGCCCGGGAACCTCGGACGTCAACAGCCGCAGCCAGCGTCCGAGCCTCGCGCGCAAATGGTCCGGCGGGACGACGGCGTCGATCTGGCCCGCGGCCAGCTGGCCTTCGGCGCTGTACGCGTGCGGGTCGGCGTCCGCCGGGCGGACCCGTGAGCCGGCGAAGCCGATCTGCGCCCCGGGGAGCGCGAGGACGACATCGGCGCCCGCGCCCAGCGTCGCCCAGCCGCCGCCGGTCGTCGGGTCGCGGACCACGGCGATCTGCGGCAGGCCCGCGGCGCGGGTCCGTGCGGACTGGGCGGCCACGCGCTGGAGCTGGGTCAGTGCCCGCATGCCTTCCTGCATGCGGCTGCCGCCTGTGGCGATCAGCGATACGACGGGCAGGCGCAGTTCACGGGCGCGGGCGTAGGCGGCCACCAGCCGGTCTCCGGTGCGCCGGCCGAGGGAGCCGCCGAGAAAACCGAACTCGAAGGAGATCAGCACGGCCGCCATGCCGTCGATCCGGGCGATGCCGCTGATCACGGACTCGTGTTCGCCGGTACGGGCCCGGGCCCGCTGCCGCGCGGCGCCGTAGCCGTCCCAACCGAGCGGCCCGTCGTCGGTTTCCGGCGAGCTGTCGGGTCTGCTGGCAGGTGTTCTGTCAGGTGTTCTGTCAGGAGTTCTGTCGGATGCGCTGCCAGACGTGCTGTTTGGTGCGCGGCCTGATGTGCTGTCGGGCGGCGTGCCGGCCGTTGCCGCCCGGTCCTGGCCCGGACTCCCGTCGGCCGGTGTGGAGTCCTCGGTCTCCGGTGCCGGGAACTCGGTGAAGTCCTCCGCCACCACGGCCACCGCCTCGCGCGCCGACCAGCGCGGTGACGGCCCACGCGAGCCGTCTCCGGTTCTGCCCGAGCCGCCTCCGGTTCTGCCCGAGCCGCCTCCGGTTCTGCCCGAGCCGCTCCCGTTGGTTCCTCCCGAGCTGCCGCCGTTGGCCCCGTGCGAGCCATCCCCGTTGGTTCCGTACGGGCCGCCCGCACCGGATCCGCCCGAGCCGCCCGCACCGGACCGGCCCGGGCCGTCTGCACCGGATCCGCCCGAGCCGCCCGCACCGGACCGGCCCGGGCCGCCTGCGCCGGATCCGCTCAAGTCGCCGGGCCCGCCCAGGTCGCCGGACCCGCTCGCATCGCCGGACCCGCCCGGGCCGTCCCACCCGCCCGGCGGTGAGTCCCTACGCACGGAGGTCCCGCTTGAGGATCTTGCCCATGTCGTTGCGCGGCAGGGCCTCCAGGAAGTGCACGACGCGCGGGCGCTTGTGCGGGGCGAGCTGCCGGGCCACGTGGTCGGCCAGTTCGGCCGGGGTCGGGCCGGGGGCGCCGTCGGCCGTGGGGGCGGGCACGACCCAGGCGACGATCCGTTCGCCCAGGTCCTCGTCCGGCTCGCCGGTCACCGCGGCCTCGCTGACGCCGGGGTGCTCCAGCAGCGCGTTCTCGATCTCGCCCGCGCCGATCTTGTAACCGCCGCTCTTGATCAGGTCGGTGGCCTTGCGGCCCACGATGCGGTAGTTGCCGGCCGCGTCGCGGGTCGCCATGTCGCCCGTACGGAACCAGCCGCCGTCGAAGGCCGCCGCGGTGGCGTCCGGGCGGTTGAGGTACTCGACGAACAGGTTCGGACCGCGGACCTGGATCTCGCCCACCGTCTCGCCGTCGCTCGCCTCGACGGCCCGGCCGGATTCGTCGACGAGCCGGACGTACACCCCGGGCAACGGCACGCCGACGCTGCCGGGCGCGGGCTCGCCGTCGGCCCGGACGCTGGTGTTCATCAGCGTCTCGGTCATGCCGTACCGCTCGATGACGCGGCAGCCGGCGGCCGCGGCGAGCCGGTCGTGGTCGCTGCGCGGCAGCGCCGCCGAGCCGGACACCAGAAGCCGGGCCCGGCCCAGCGCCTTGGCCAGCGCCTCGTTCTCACCGGCCTCGACGGCCAGTCGGTGGTACATCGTCGGGACGCCGAACAGCATCGTGCCGTCGGCGGCCAGCTCGCGGGCGACGCCCTCGGTGCTGAACCGCCCCAAGTGGTGCACGCTGCCGCCGCGCCGCAGGGGGCCGAGGATGCCGAGCACCAGGCCGTGCACGTGGAACAGCGGCAGTCCGTGCACGAGCACGTCGTCGGCGGTCCACTGCCACGCCTCCGCCAGCGCGTCGAGGGTGTGGGCGACGGCCCGGCGGGGGATGACGACGCCCTTGGGCGGGCCAGTCGTGCCGGACGTGTAGACGATCAGGGCGGCGGACTCGGGGTCCGGCTCGTACGGCAGCGGCGGCACCTCCTCGTCGGCGCCGGACAGGTCCACGTCGAGGCGGGGGAGTGCGGCCAGCGCGCCGGGCAGTTCGGCGTCCCGCTCGGTCAGCACGAGCGCCGGGCCGCTGTCCGAGACGATGTGCGCCAGCTCGCTCTCGCCGATCTTCGGATTGACGGGCACGACGGGCACCCCGGCGAGCAGCGCGCCCACCACGGCGACGGCGGTCTCCAAGGTGGGGGTGGCCCAGACGGCCACCCGGGGCACGTCGCCGAGCCGGTCGGCGAGCCGGCCCGCCACCGCGGCCAGCTGACGGTAGCTGAGCGCACGCTCGCCGAAGCGCAGTGCGGGCTGCGGCGATGCGTCGCTCAGCGCCGGAAAGAGCACGTTCACCAGGTCTCCCTCGTCCTCGTCGTCCCACGTCGGTGTGGCCCGCCCCGAACCGCCGGAACGGGCCGACCCCCACCACTTTGGCAGAGACCACCGACAACGCGATCACACGGCACCGCGAGGAAGCACGCCGCGGCCGCGGGGCCCCGGGCGGTACCGGGTCCGGCCCAGGGCGGCCCGGTCGCGCTGCGCCCAGGCGCACCCGGCCCACAGCCCAGGCGCGCCCGGCCCACCCCGTCATCCCGCGGGAGCCCCCATCTTGCGGAAGTCCCAGGACACGACCGCGTCCGGAACCAGCCGCAGCCACGCGTGCCGGCCGTCATGCGGCATTCCTTCCAGCCCGAAGTACTTCGTGGCGAACAACCGTTCCGGCGCATCCAGTTCCGGACAGGCACCGCCCGTCCGCGGCACCTCGCCGACGATCTCCGCGCTGCCGCTCAGCTCCACCCCGCGCAGCTCCCCGTAGTCGTGCCCGTCGTCGACGGCCACCGCGATCCGCGGGTCCTTGCGCAACTGGGCCCACCGCTTGCTGCGGGTGACCGAGTACAGCCAGAGCGCCGCGCCGTCCCAGACGAACCAGAGGGGGCCGACGTGCGGCGTACCGTCCTCGCTCACCGTGGCCACCCGGCAGGTGCGCTGCTCCGCCAGGAAGGCGTCCAGTTCCCGCGGCGTCATCATGACGCGGCGCCCGCGCCGCTGTGTGCCGGTCATCCGTGGACCACCTCCGCTGTACGGCGGCCGGGCGCGGCCCGCACCGGCCTGTCCGAGTGCCAAGGAAGCATGCTGGGGGCTCTTCCTTACGGATGCAATGGCGGCTACGCTCACGCGGCCCGCGGCGGTACGACCACCACCAGAAGGGCCGACCCGATGCCATCAGAAGGGCCGACCCGATGCCACTGGGAGGGCCGATCCGATGCCATCAGAAGGGCCGACCCGATGCCACTGGGAGGGCCGATCCGATGCCAACAGGAGGGGGTTGATCCGGTGCCACCAGGCGAGCGCCTTCTCGAACTGACCGATCCGGCGACGACGGCGCTGCTCACGGTCGAGTGCCAGCGCGGTGTCGTCGGACCGGACAGCGCGCTGCCGGAACTCGCCGACGCGGCCCGCACGTCGGGTGCGCTGGGCCGGGTGGCCCGGCTGGCCGCCGCCGCGCACGACGCGGGCGTACAGGTTCTGCACGCCGTCGCCGAGCGCCGCCCCGACGGCCGGGGCGCCAGCCGCAACGCGCGCCTGTTCATGGCTGCCGAGCGCCTGCCCGTACAACAGCTCGCCGGTACGACCGCGGTACGGATCGCCGACCCGGTGCCCGTCTCCGAGGACGACCTGATCGTCCGCAGGCTGCACGGCCTGTCACCGCTCGCCGGTACGGACGTGGACCCGCTGCTGCGCAACCTCGGCTGCCGGACGCTCGTCATCGCCGGGGTGTCGGCGAACGTGGCGATCCCCAACGCCGTCTTCGACGCGGTCAACCTCGGGTACACGGCGGTGGTGCCGGCCGACGCCATCGCGGGCGTACCGGCCGACTACACCGCGGCGATGGTCCGGCACACCCTCGCGCTCGTCGCCACGGTGACGACCACCGAAGACCTGCTCACCTGCTGGAAGCGCCCGCGCCGGCCCGTCACCAGGTGAACCCGCCCGACAGGCGCCGTCGGGACGGCCCCGTCACACCAGTTTGATCGTCCCGCCCGCCACGCTCACCTTGGCCGCGGACAGTCCCTGAGTGGCGGGCCCGTTGCGGACGCTGCCGTCGTCGATGGCGTACTTGCTGCCGTGGCACGGGCAGTTGATCGTGCCGTTCGCCACCTCGTCCACCAAGCACCCCTGATGCCGGCACACCGCCGAGAACGCCTTGAACTCGCCCGCTGCCGGCTGTGTCACCACCACTTTGCGGTCCTTGAAGACCTTGCCGCCGCCCTCGGGGATGTCCGCGGTCTTCGCCAGCACGTCCCCGGACGCATCGCCGCCTTTCGACGCGCCGCCCCCGGCTCCGTCACTCCCCGCCGCCGACCCGGTTTCCGACCCGGACGGTGCGGACGACGCGCCGTCGCCGCTCCCGTCCGCGCCGTACCCGTCCGAGCCGTTCCCGCACGCCGCGAGCGCGGCGGCCAGCCCCGCCGCGCCGACCGCCGCGACGACCGTACGGCGTCCCGTTACCGCGTCCGTTCGCCCCGTTGCTGCCTGCTGGGTCATGGTGTGCCTCCCGCTTCCGGTGCCTTCCAGGCCCATGGGTGCCGCGCCGTCACGTGAGGGGTGAGGGGTGCGCGCCACGTGGTCCGTGCGTCCCATGGGCGTTGTGGAAGTTCCATACGGATACGGAGGTATGGCCGTTCAGTTCCCACCCAGGGCCCCGCCCAAGGCCCCGCGCAGGAAATCGCGCTCGAAGCGAAGCAGGTTCTCGCGGACCGCCGGGTCGCCCACCGAGTGACCGGCCCCCGGCAGTGGCAGCACGCTGTGCTGCTTGCCGGCGGCCAGCAGTTCCGCGGAGAAGCGCAGGGTGTGTGCGGGTGCCACGTTGTCGTCCGCCAGCCCTTGGACGAGGAGCAGCGGGCGGCGCAGCAGGTGGCCCAGGCCCACCAGGGAGGAGCGCGCGTACTGGTCCGGTGCCTCCTGGGGGTGGCCGAGGAAACGCTCCTTCCAGTGGGTGTCGTACAGCCGCTGGTCCGTGGGCGCGGCACCGGCGACCGCCGCGTGGAAGACGTCGGGGCGGTGCAGGACGGCGGCGGCCGACAGGAAGCCGCCGAATGACCAGCCGCGGATCGCCACCCGCGTCAGGTCGAGGCACGGGAAGCGCGCGGCGGCCGCGTGCAGCGCGTCGACCTGGTCCTCCAGTACGGGGGTGAGCTGGTCGCCGTGGATGGCCTTCTCCCAGGCAGGGCTGCGGCCTGGGGTGCCACGCCCGTCCGCGAGCAGTACGGCGAAGCCTTCCTCGGCGAACCACTGCGCCACACAGGCGAACCACTCACGCGCCCGTACGGCCATCTGGATGCTCGGCCCTCCATACGGGCAGAGCAGCACGGGCAGCTTGCCGCCCGCCTCGCGGTCGTACCAGGAGGGCAGGTACAGCGCACCGCGCAACTCCCGTTCCCCGAGGACGAGGTGCTCGGGCCGCGGAGCGACGACCGGGTCTTCGCCGAGTGAGGCGATGCTTCCGGAGGGGGAGCCGAGTCCATGCTCGTAAACGTCGGTCACCGGCCCGTCCGGTGTGAGCCCGGTCAACACCACCGTGCCGCCTCCGGCCACAGCCGTGAACACCCCCGGCCGCCCGCTCAGCCTGCGCAGGCCGTCCTCCGGGTTCCACCGCCACACATGGGTCGTCGTCGGTTCCTCACTGGCGGTGAACCACACCTCCTCGCCCGCCACGGCGACAACTTCACGCACCTGTAGCCCGCGGGGCGTGACAGTACTGCCGCCGACCACCAGATGCCGTGTCCCGGGCGTGTCCTCGGGCAGGACCAGCGCTCCCGAAGCCGTACGGGCCGGAGTCCCGGGCACGATCTCGACCCAGGCGGCGTCGGTGCGCTCGTGCAGCACCTCGGTAGCGCCGGTGGACTCATCCACCGCCAGCGTCCGCAGCGTCCGCTGGTCCCGGCTCTGTACGCCGACGAGCGGCCCGTGACCGTCCCAGGCGGCGCTCACCACGTACTCGTACGCGGCCCGGTCCCAGGCCACCTCGACACGCGGCGAGCCGGAGCCGGCCACCGCCACGATGTGGAGCGACACATCCGCGTTGGCCGTCCCCGCCGAGGGGTACGGGATGACGCGCGGCGCCCGCTCCGGGTGCGCCGGGTCGCTGATGTAGCGCCGTGCCACACCGGACGTGTCCACCCTGGCCACCAGAATGCGGCGGCTGTCGGGCGCCCACCAGTAGCCGCGCGTACGGCCCATCGACTCGCTCGCGACGTACTCGGGCAGCCCGTAGGTGATGTCCGCACCTTCCGGGGCGGCCAGTCGCCGGTCCTCCCCGTCCTCCAGGCCGACGACGTGCAGCGCGCCGTCGGTCACATACGCGATGTACCGCCCGTCCGGCGAGGGCCGGGGATCGACGACCGGCCCGGCGGCCGGTACACGGAAGGGGGCGCCCTCGTCCGTACGGACGGCCCACAGCACGCCGGACAGCGCGAAGGCCACCACGCGCGCCGCCGCGTCGGTCGCGTACGCCACCACGCCGGTGGCGTGCTCACGCGCCCGCTCCCGGCGGGCCCGCTCCGCCTCGGGCAACCGGCCCTCGGAATCCGGCTCCCCTCCCAGGAGCAACGGGTCGACGATCACCCGCTCCGCCCCGTCCTCGTACCGCCACAAGCGGCTCACGGGATCGCTGCCGCCGCCGGTACGGGCGAACAGCACCCTCCGCCCGTCCGGGGAAACGCTGAACCGGCGCGGCACACCGAGGGAGAAGCGCTGGGTGAGCGCGAACTGGCGAGGAAAAGCGGAGTGATCCGGAGCGGCCCCGGAAGACGTGGAAGGGGCCTCGGAAGGAACGGAAGCGGTCCAGGAAGGCGTGGAAGAGACTCTGGAAGGCGTGAAAGAGCCCCCGGAAGGCATGGAAGCGGTCCTGGACAATCCGAAAGAGTCATCAACAGGCGTCATGACGGGACTCTTTCATTCCACCCGCCCCGGCTGCACCGCTTTCGCCGCCCGGTCGGCGGGGGCAGAAACCGCGGCCCGGCCGTGGGGAGTCGCGGGCCGACGGTACGACGAAGCCCCGCGGACGGGGGAACCGCAGGGCTTCGTAGCGACAAGTGTACATGTGTTCAGGTGTTACGTCCTATCGGGCGCGACGGTCCTCTTCTGCGGGGTTCATTTCCGCCGCTGTCTGGCAGCGGAGAACGTCGCCGGCACAGCCCGGCTCGACGACGCGGAGACGGCGGCGACGCAATTCCGGGGGGATCTCATCTCCGATTACGTGTTCTGGCCGTGGATGCTGCTCGTACGCTGCCCGCCCCTGTCGAGGGCCACCCTTTGAGGGGCGCGCCCGGCGTTCTTCGGCCCGCCGATTCAGCGTTCCGACAGCTCCGACGGCGCCTCCTGAACCAGCCAGCCGTTGCCGTCCGGGTCCTCGAAGGACATGAACGAGTTCCAGGTGCCGCCCTTTCCCGCTTCCCATCCCGTGGCGCCGAGATGGCGTACGGGGGAGACGTCAACGCCACGGGCCACCAGTTCCTCGTGGGCCGCCTCGATGTCCGTGACGCAGAACTGGAGGCCATGCAGCGTGCCGGGGGCCATCTCCTTCGCGCCGGGCAGCGGCGGCATTCCGCCGAGTATCGCGATCGAACACCGCGAGCCGGGCGGCGTCAGCTGAATGATGCGCGCGCCCGGGGCCGCCTCGGCGTCGAGATCCACGTGGAAACCGAGCTTGTCGGCGTAGAACTCCTTCGCCCGGTCCATGTCGGTGACCGGGATGGGGACGACCTCAAGTGTCCAGTTCATCGAGCTTCTCCTTCGAAGAAGGCGAAGGGGACCGGCCAGGCGGCCGATCGGACGGGGTACGCGTCGGCGGGTCCGTACCGGCACTGGGGCCGCGCCGTACCGGCAGTGGGGCCGCGCCGTACCGGCAGTGGGGACGCGCCGAGGTCAGGACCGTACCGGCATCTGGGCCGCGCCGAGGCCGGGACCGAACCGGATACGGCAGGTTGCGCATCGTCTTCAAGCCGCCGCGCCACAGCGCCACCCCGGGCTCACCCCTGCCGGTAGCCCCTCGGTCACCGCTGCCGGTTGTCCGCCGGTCACTTCTGCCGGTAACCCGCCGGTCACCCCTGCCGGTAACCCGCCGGTCACCCCTGCCGGTAACCCGTCAGAAACCGTCCGATCCTGCCGATCGCCGATTCCAGTTCGTCGGCGTGCGGCAGGGTGAGGATGCGGAAGTGGTCCGGGGACAGCCAGTTGAATCCGGTGCCCTGGACCACCTGGATCTTCTCGCGCAGGAGCAGGTCCAGGACGAACTGCTCGTCATCGTGGATCTTGTGTACGGCGGGGTCGATGCGCGGGAACGCGTACAGCGCCCCCTTCGGTTTGACGCACGACACGCCCGGGATCTCGTTCAGTTTCTCCCAGGCCCGGTCACGCTGTTCGTACAGCCTGCCGCCGGGGGCGGTCAGGTCGCGGATCGAGTTCGGGCTGCCGAGAGCGGCCTGGATGGCGTACTGCGCGGGCGT
Source organism: Streptomyces albofaciens JCM 4342 (assembly GCF_008634025.1). NCBI lineage: Bacteria > Bacillati > Actinomycetota > Actinomycetes > Kitasatosporales > Streptomycetaceae > Streptomyces > Streptomyces albofaciens. The sequence goes on from NZ_PDCM01000001.1 coordinate 3,736,480, forward strand.
GTTGGGGCACAGGCGCATGGAGGCCAGCATGGTCAGCCCCTCCAGATAGTTCCGCGCGTGCTGCCGCGGGCCGGTGACCACGAGCCAGCCCGAGCGGAATCCCGCCACCCGGTACGTCTTGGACAGGCCGCCGAAGGTCAGCACGACCAGGTCCGGGGCCAGCGAGGCGGCGGGGAGGTGCACGGCGTCGTCGTAGACGATCTGGTCGTAGATCTCGTCGGCGAAGACCATCAGCTGGTGGCGGCGGGCGAGGTCGAGCATCCCCTCAAGGATCTCGCGCGGGTACACCGCGCCCGTCGGGTTGTTGGGATTGATGATCACGAGGGCCTTGGTGCGGTCCGTGATCTTCGAGGCCAGGTCGTCGAGATCCGGGTACCAGTCGGCGGACTCGTCGCACAGGTAGTGCACGGCGCGTCCGCCGGCGAGCGTCGTCACCGCCGTCCACAGCGGGAAGTCCGGCGCGGGTACGAGGACCTCGTCACCATCCTCCAGCAGCGCCTGGACCGCCATGCTGACCAGCTCGGAGACGCCGTTGCCCAGGAAGACGTCGTCGACGCCGACCTCGGGGAGGCCCTGCGCCCGGCAGCGCTGGGCGACCGCGCGCCGGGCGGAGAGGATGCCGCGCGAGTCGGTGTACCCGTGGGCCCGCGGCAGCATCCGGATCATGTCCTGGACGATCTCCTCCGGCGCCTCGAACCCGAACAGGGCGGGGTTGCCCGTGTTCAGGCGCAGCACGCTGTGCCCTGCCTCTTCGAGGGCGTTGGCGTGTTCGATCACCGGTCCGCGGATCTCGTAACAGACGTCGCTCAGCTTGCTCGACTGCCGGAATTCCATGCGGTGGCCTCCCAAGGCTTCGTTGCGTACTTGGTTTTACCAAGTATGAGCTTGGCAAGTCCAATGTCTTCTCTAGACTGCTGCCATGCCTCGCCGTCGAAGCTATGACCACTACTGCGCCGCCGCCCGGGCCCTGGACGCCGTCGGCGACCGGTGGACCCTGCTGATCGTCCGGGAACTCCTCGCGGGTCCCCGCCGCTACACCGACCTCCACGCCGACCTGCCCGGCATCAGCACCGATGTCCTGGCCTCCCGCCTCAAGGACATGGAGCGCGAGGAACTGGCCGCCCGCCACCGCCTCCCTCCGCCCGCCGCCTCCTACGTCTACGAACTCACCCCACGTGGGCGGCAGTTGCAGCCCGTCCTGACCGCACTCGCGGAATGGGGCGCGCCGGCCCTACCGGACCGGCGGCCCACCGACGCCGTGCGCGCGCACTGGTATGCCCTCCCGCTCCTCCGGCCGCTGACCGAAGCGGCGGGCGGCCTCACGGGCGTCGTGGACGTGGTGCTGGACTCGGGGACCTTCCATCTGCGTACCGGTGGCGGCTTTCCGCTGTACGGCGACGGGATGGCCGAGAAGGCCGACGCGCGGGTGGTGTTGCGGTCCGACGCTTGTGAAGCCCTTCTCGGCGGACGGCTCGCCTTCGGGGAAGGGGTGAGATCCGGCCGGATCGAGGTGACAGGGGACGGCGAACTGGCGGAGCGACTGCGCGAAGCGCGGTGAGGATGCGATGGCCCGCCCCGTGCGGTGATGTTCCAGGCCGTACTCGGTGACTGGCATGCGTGGCGATAGGCATGCGTGACGACTGGCATGCATGGCGACGGGCATGCACAGTGGCAGGCATGCACGGCGGCAGGCATGCGCGAGACAGGCACAAGCGCCGACTGGCATACGTGCGTAAATCGGCCCAATGCGTAAGAATCCCGGCATGCGAATCGTGATTTTGTGCGGCGGAGAGAGTGCGGAACGAGATGTCTCCCTGGCCTCGGGGTGGTCGGTCGCCCGCGCCCTGCTCGGGCGGGGACACGAGGTGGTGCTGATCGACCCGGCCGCCGCTGACCCGGTCCTGGCCGGGCCGCTGCGTCCCGGTGACGCGGTCGACGCGGTGGCCGTCGGCAAGGAACCGCCCTCCCTGTCGGCGCAGCGGCAACTGCGGCGGCGCATGCACACCGCACTGACCGGCGGCCCGGTCCTGGACCTCCTGCGCGACGCGGACCTGGTCTTCCTGGCACTGCACGGCGGCTGGGGCGAGGACGGACATGTGCAGGCGTTGCTGGAGATGGCCGGCGTACGCTTCACCGGCGCCGGCAGCGCGGTGTGCGCGGCGGCCTGGCACAAGGGGCGGGCGCAGGCGGTACTGGGCGCGGCGGGCGTGCCGGTGGTCGATCGGGTGCTGTGGCGGCCCGGCGCGAGCGGGGACGGCGCGCCGCAGGACGTACGACGGCTGGTCGAGGCCGGGCCGGTGGTGGCCAAGCCGGTCGCGGACGGTTCGAGCGTGTCGGTCCACCGGGTCGACTCGCTGTCACAACTGGCCCAGGTCGCGGCCGAGGTGCGCGCCGATGGCACCGAGTTGCTGGTGGAACCGTTCCTTCCCGGGCGGGAGTTCACCGTCGGCGTGCTCGGCGGCCAGGCGCTCCCCGTCGTGGAGATCGAGCTGACGACGCCCGTGTTCGACTACGCCGCCAAGTACCAGCCCGAAGCGGTCAACGAGGTGTGCCCGGCACGGATCCCGGCCGACTTCGCCTCCAGGCTGCGGGAACTGGCCGTACGCGCCCACCGGGCCCTGGGTTTCGGTAGCGACACGTACTCACGCACCGATTTCCGCAACGACGCGGCCGGCGCGCCGATGTGCCTGGAAGTGAACGCACTCCCAGGCCTGACGGCGACGAGCCTGCTCCCACGCGCGGCGGCCGGAGCCGGTTGGGACTACCCCGAGCTGGTGGAGCGCATCGTGGAGCTTGCGGTGCGGACGTAGTCCGGGACCGGGCGCGGCGGCTGCGGGCGGGTAGCGCACCTCGCGGGCGTCGAGGTTGTGAAACCCGCTTGCCGCGTCGTCCGGGCCGGGCGTTGTCGTCGCGCGTTGTCGTCGTGCCTTGCCGTCATGCCTTGTCGTCGGGCCTTGTCGTCGGGCAGGGCAGCGGTCTCGGCTGCCGGGTGGTGACGGCCGGGAGCGGTTCCGGCGACGGAGAAGCCCACGGGAGCCCCCCACCGGGCCGTCGTCCACTACCGGCCTGCCTGTCCGTCTGCGCGCCTGACCACCTGCCCGCCTGACCGGCCTGCCCCTCTGACCAGCCTGCCCGTTGACCAACCTGTCCGTCTGATGAAGAGACGCCGACTTGCGCAAGTCTCTCAGCGCATGATGCCCGGCCGGCAGCGGACGAGCGCGTGAGCGGTGAGCTTGGCCATCTGGTTCCTGTCCAGCTTCAGCTCTTCCCTGGTCTTTTCGAGCTGGTCCTTGAGTGCTTGACCGCGCGCGGTACACAGCGCGTTGGCGTGCTTGACGAGTGAGTCGGGTTCGATGCCCGCCAGCTCCGGCACATGGTCCCGGATCGTCTTGAGGAAGAACGCCTCCTCCACCTTGGTCAGCTCGCGTCCCCGCTCAGGGCTGGACGACGGGCTTCCTGCGGGGGTGCCTTTGGGGGTACCTGCGACGGAGGGGGTCGCGGAGGCCGTCGCCGAGGCGTTCGCCCGATCACCGCCCGGCCCGCCGCATGCCGCAGTGCCCAGAACGGCGACCGTGAGGCAGACGGCGAGCAGGGGGAGGCGCTTGTTCATGGATCTCCTGGTGGTGCGGGAAGCGGGACATGATCACTTGTCCCCGGTGGTCCCGGTGTCGGCGACGCGTTGCGCAAGGTGTTCGGACGGCATCGGCAGTCCTCTTCGGAGAACTCCCGCACACAACTGCCGTCGGCGCGACTTCTCATGTCACCGTTGGGCTGCTGATGCGATCATATCGCTGAAAAAGGGGTGGTCGGAGAGGAGTTGGAGAGCGGGCGGCATCCGTCGGGATCGGGACACCGGAGGGGCGGGGGAGACCCCGCAGCGCACCCCCGACAGACAGGAGGCCTGCCGTGACCACCACGGCCTCGGAAAACCTGCGGGCGGGCGGCGCATTCGCGCTGCCCGCCTTGGACGGCGATACACGCGCGTCCTCCTCCTCGGGCAACCCGGCCGTCGGCCCACCGCCACACAATTTCGCGGGCCGTCTGCTCGCCTCTTTCAGCGGTCGACGCACATCCAGGCTGACTGCGCGGTGAGTATGGTCGCCTCCATGGACGCGCCTGCTGTGTCAGCCGATGCCGACACCGGCCGTGGCGTTCGCTTCCGCGGGCACGTATTCGTCATTGCCTCTGAACCTTGCCGTATAGCCGTGAGCGAGTCCTTTGATCCGCGTCTGCGGGTCTCCGACGTATTGGGGGACCCCACCTTCACGTCGCCGTTGCCGTCGGTGATACCGGCGCCGACTTTCTTGTCCTTGACGTAGAACTCGTCCCGTTGCCCCTTGACGAGTTTTCCGTTGACATCCGTGAGATTCGCCAGTGCGGTACCAGCGATCAAGCTGGAGAGATCGCCAGTCGCCTGCGAAGCTTCGAGATTGACGGGTTGTTGCTTGTCCGGCTTGCTCGGCTGGGCCGGTTCGGCCTGCTGGGCTGGAGCGCCTCCCCGGCCGCCAGGGCGTCGAGGAACTGTGCGTAGGCGAACGTGGTCCAGCCGGGGGTTTCCAGGGACACAGGAGAATCGCCGCATGACGCCTGCACAGGCTCAGGTCCTCCGGACCCTCCCATCAGCTCTAACTGCATTGGCAGGCAGCATCCGGTATCCGTACCGTTGCGCCGTGGCGGTGACAGGCGGGCCGGCGAACTTCTATTGCAGGAATGGGGTGATCCATCCCTGCCACGGCCGGCGACGGCGAAGACACCCGCCGTGTATTTGGCCGCTTCGTACACCCGTAGCCCGCGCCCTTGTCGCCCGCGTCGATGTCCTTGCCGGCTGCCACGTTGAATGCGACGGCGCCCACCATGGTTCCCAGACCGAGAACGAGCAGGCTGGGCAGGATGTGCGGGAGGTGGGCGCTGTCGGGCGAGGCGAAGGCCAAAGCCAGCAAGCCGGACGCGCTGACGAGCTGAGCGGCACCGGCCACAGTCGTCCACCGCATACGGCGCAGGAACCGGTTCGCCACCGTGGACCCGCCCTTCCGGGATGCGGCGCGGGCTGGGTGCGCCATGAGCCGCTCTCCCGGGGCCCGCTGGGGCGAACACCGGGAGAGCGGGGCTCAGCGCGGGTCGTTGACCTTGCGGTCCAGGTCGAGGGTGAGCTGGAGAGCGTCCAGCACACTCGCGGGGGCGATCTGGTTGTCCGCCTCGCCGCGCACCACGTCCAGGACGTGGCCGATCATGGCGGTGTACTGGTCGGCGGCCGGCAGCTGGAGTTCGTGCGCGCCCTCGGCGGTGTAGGCGGTGACGGTGCCGGTGGGCCTGCCGTCGAAGCCCATCGTGGACGTGGCGTCCAGGACGCCGTGCTCGAAGGTGGCGGTATAGCCGCCGCGGGCTCCCCACGCCTGGGGCATCAGGGAGGAGATCGAGCTGCGGGCCGCCGCGCCGTCGAAGCGGAAGGCGGCGTCGATGGCCCCGGAGTCCGCGCCGCGTGCCACGGTGGTGACGGTGGTGGCCTGGGGCAGGCCGAGGGTGCGGGTGATGATGTCCATGTCGCTGTGCAGCGCCTCCAGGGGCAGGACCTTCAGCCCGAGTGAGGCGCCCGGCCACAGGTGCGCGGTCAGGTTCCACAGCGTCAGCTGTTCCAGGCGCCCGTGGGCGCCCTGGTCCACCGCGTCGAACAGGGCCTGGTTGGCCGGGATGAACCGCTCGAACATGTCCACGAACACGTGCTTGTCACTGCGGGCGGCGGCCTCGGCCACCCGCTTCGCGTCCTCGATGTCGTCGGCCAGCGGCAGCTCGACCAGCGCGTGCTTGCCCGCCTTGAGGGCGCGCAGCACGAATTCGGCGTGCAGCGGGATGGGCAGGCAGATGTCCACCAGGTCGAAGGAGCCGTCCTCGAACGCGGCATCCATGTTCGTCGAGGAGGCAAACCCGAACTGGCCCGCTGCCTTCGCGGTCTTGGCCGCATCCCGGCCGAACATCACCACTTCCACATCGTCACGGGCGGCGTAGACGGCGGCGTGCGCCTGCCCGAAGCCGGTTCCCAGCAGTGCGATCTTCATCGTTCGTCTCCTTGCGGTGCGTGTGCGGTCGGGGCGTGAGGGGATCAGCGGGCCGTGGGCTGGGAGAGGAGGCCGAAGCGGTTGCCGCGGGGGTCGCGGATACGGGCGCGGGCCGGACCGGCAGGCGCCGAGCGCGGCTGCTGCTCGACTCGTGCGCCGGCTTCCTGCGCGGCTGCGGCGGTGGCGGCGACGTCGGTGACCAGGAAGATGGGCATGGCGTAGTCCGCCGTACTGCCGTTGCCGCCGCTGTGATCCCGCAGGAGACCGGAGGGGGACGCGGCGTCGGGCCCGAAGACGGCCAGGCTGGGCACGTCGCCATCGGCGCCGGCCTTCTCGAATCGCCAGCCGAAGCCCTGGGTGTAGAAGTCGGTGGTGGCCTTGACGTCGGTGGTGCCGATCTCGAAGCCGGCCATCGACCCGGGCTTCGGGGTGAAGGCGGCCTGCTGCAGGTACTCCTCGGTCCCGGCGATGCGCTCCTCGAACCGCTGGGAGGTGGACTGGGAGAAGAGGGAGAACAGGTTGCCGCGCGGGTCCTGCAGCCGCGCGAAGACCGTCACGTCCCCCACCGGCGTGGCCGGTACGACGACCGTGGCGCCCAGGTCGGTGAGCGCGTCGACGTCTGCGTGGACATCGGTGGACAGGATGGAGAGGTTGATGGCCTCGTCGCCGGTGTCGCCCTGCTGGATCGCGCCCATCGGCCACGGGGCGCCGGGGGCGAGGATGCGGGTGTAGGTGCGGCCGTCGACGGAGGAGTCCGGGTCGACTTCGAACGTCCAGCCGAGGAGGGGGCCGTAGAAGTCGGTGACGGCCTCGGGGGTGGTGGTGCCGATCTCGAACCAGACGACCTGGCCGGGAGACATGAAGCTCATGATTGTTCCTTTCGTGAGCCCGCGAACGTGGCATGTGCCGCGGGGCGGGTCTTTCGCGTCGAGCCTGGCTCGCAGCCCCAGGCGCGGGCCCGCGTGCAGGAGCGGATGAGTGCCCCCGCGTGGGGCCCGCAGCGGGTCAGGCCACCGGAACGGTGGTCTCCTGCTGCTCTGACGGCCTGGCCGGGCCGACAGCCGGCTTCTTGGTTCCGGCGGTGCGGGGCAGAGCGGCCAGCAGGGCGAACGCGGCGACGAATGCGACCGCCACGTACCACAGGGAGCCGGTGAAGGCGTGCGGCATCCGCGCGGCCTGGGTGGCGGGGCCGCCGTGGCCCAGGCGGGCGAAGAAGATCACCGAGGACAGGGCGACACCGACGGCTTGACCGAGCTGGACGGTGGTGTTGGTCAGCCCCGACGCGGAGCCGGCGTGCTCATGGGGGACCTCGGAGAGGATCACGTCGGTCAGCGGAGCGATGATCAGTCCCATGCCCAGGCCCATCGGGACCAGCGGAACGATGGCCTGCCACAACGCGATGCCGGAGCCGTAGTGCTGGGCCAGGCAGGCGAACAGCACCATGCCCGCCGCCGCCAGCAGGGCGCCGGCCTGCAGGACCACGCGGCCGAAGCGGGGCACCAGGACCTGCATGGACATCCCCGCCCCGGCCATCATCGCCGCCGACAGCGGCAGCCCCGACAGCCCGGCCTTCAGCGGCGAGAAGCCCAGCCCCAACTGGAGGTAGAGGGTCCAGGCCAGAAAGAACACCCCCGAGGCGAGGCCGAACATCAGCTGCACGCCCTGCCCGCCGGCGAAACTGCGCCGGGCGAACAGCGACAGCACCACCAACGGCGAGCCACCGCGCCGCAGCAGACGCCGCTCCCAGGCGACGAAGAGCGCCAGCACCGGCACGGACACGGCCATCGATACGTAGGTCCAGGCGGGCCAGCCCAGCTCACGGCCCTGGGTCAGCGGCAGCACCAGCGCCAGCAGCCCGGCACCGGCCAGCACCACCCCGACCAGGTCCAGCCGGGCGGCGCGCTCGGCCCGCGACTCGCTGATCACCAGGGCGCCGGCGATCAGCCCCCCGATGCCCAGCGGCAGATTGACCAGGAAGATCGGCCGCCAGCCCAGCCCGAACAGATCCCCCTGCACGAGCAGCGCACTGACCAGCGGACCGGCGATCGTACCCAGCGACATCACCGCGCCGTAGATGCCGAAGACCTTGCCCCGCTCCCGCTCGGGAAACGTGACGTGGATGATCGACAGCACCTGCGGCACCATCAGGGCCGCCATCGCGCCCTGCGCGACGCGCCCGGCCAGCAGCATCTCCGCATTGCCGGCGACGCCGCAGACCAGCGAGGTGACGGTGAAGCCGACGACGCCGAACAGGAAGACGCGCCTGCGCCCGAACAGGTCGCCCAGACGGCCACCGGTGATCAGCCCGAGCGCGAACGCCAGCGCATACCCGCCGGTGATCCACTGCACCTGCGCCGACGAGGCGCCGATGTCCTGCTGGATGTGCGGAACGGCCATGTGGACGACGGTGACGTCGACCGCGTCCATGAACGAGGCGATCAGCACCACGGCCAGCGCCGCCCACCGGCGCGGATCAACCGCATTCATGGCGATTCGGGGATGTTTCTTCTCGGACATGCCGCCCAAGCTAGGACCCTTTTAGGACACCTCGCGTCCGTAAAGAGGGGCAATCTGGAGAGCATGACGACCGACCTGCCCGCCCGGATGCTCCGCCTGCTGTCCCTGCTGCAGACCCGCCGCGAATGGTCCGGCACCGAACTCGCCGCACGCCTCGACGTCACCGGTCGCACCATCCGTCGCGACATCGACCGCCTGCGGGACCTCGGCTACCCCGTCGAAGGCACCACCGGCCACGCCGGCGGCTACCGCCTCGCCTCCGGCACCGCCATGCCCCCGCTGATCCTCGACGACGGCGAAGCCATCGCCACCGCCGTCGCCCTGAGCACCGCCGCCGGCCACCTCACCGGCATGGAGGAAACCTCACTGCGCGCCCTGGCCAAACTCGAACAGATCCTGCCCGCCCGGCTGCGTACCCAGGTCGCGGCCGTACAGCAGACGACGGCCACCATCGGCTGGGAAACCTGCGGACCGCGCGCCGACCCCGAACTGCTGGGCAGCCTGGCCACCGCCTGCCGCGACCACGAGAGCGTCACCTTCGACTACACCACCCGCCACGGCACCCGCCGCGTCGACCCCCACCATCTCGTCGCCTCCGGCGGCCTGTGGTACCTCCTCGCCCACGACACCGGCAAAGACGACTGGCGCATCTTCCGCCTCGACCGCATCACCGACCCGGCCCCCACCCGCCACCACTTCGCCCCCCGCCCCGTCCCCGGCGACGACCCGGCCGCCTACGTCGCCGACAAGATCGCCACCGCTCCCGCCCGCTACCGCGCCATCGCGACCGTGCACGCCTCCGCCGACACCGTCCGCCGCCGCACCTGGGCCCTGGCCACCCGCGTCCGCCCCCGCGACGAGACCACCTGCACCGTCGACTGCTCCAGCAACCACCTCCCCGGCATCGCCCAAACCCTCGCCGCCCTCGACGCCGACTACACCCTCGATGCCGACCCCGAGGTGACCGCCTACCTCCACCAGGCCGCCGCACGCATGCAACACTCCGTCACCTCATGACCTCCTGACCGACACCCACGGCCTCCGACCAGCAGACGCGGTCACCGAGGTGTGAGGGGGTTTGAGGCGTGTGGTTGAAAATTGACACCCCGAAATCTCCCCAGACCCCTCCGGAGGGTCTCTCGGGCGAGCGGGGCGGCCGGGATGGATTCGATGCAACCGTATCGATATACTTGCATCAGTAAGCGTGGGCTGAACCGACCGCACGTCGCTGACCTGCGACGAAGACCAGGAAGTAGCCTGATCCGCATGTTGTCCGAAGTCACCGCGACCCGCTATGTCACGCCCTTGCGTGAAGGCGGGTCGCTTCCGGGGATCGTCGAGGGTGATGATCTCGGTACGTATGTCATGAAATTCACCGGGGCGGGGCAGGGGCGCAAGACCCTGGTTGCCGAGGTCATCTGTGGGGAGCTGGGGCGGCGGCTCGGGTTGCGGGTGCCGGAGTTGGTGCGGATGCAGCTCGATCCGGTGATCGGGCTGAGTGAGCCCGATCAGGAGGTGCAGGAGCTGCTGAAGGCCAGTGGGGGCCTGAACCTGGGGATGGATTATCTGCCGGGGTCGCTCGGGTTCGATCCGCTCGCGTTCGAGGTGTCGGCGCGGGAGGCGGGGCGGGTCGTGTGGTTCGACGCGCTCGTCAACAACGTGGACCGCTCGTGGCGCAACCCGAACCTGCTGGTCTGGCACGGGGAGCTGTGGCTGATCGACCATGGCGCCACGATGATCTGGCAGCACAACTGGCCCACCGCCGAGAAGTCCGCGGCCAAGCCGTACGACGCCTCTGACCATGTGCTGGCGAGCTTCGGGCCGGACATCGAGGCCGCGGCGGCCGAGTTCGCGCCGCTGGTCACCGAGGAGCTGCTGACCGAGGTCGCGGCCGCCGTGCCGGACGAGTGGCTGGCGGACGAGCCCGGCTTCGACTCGCCGGACGAGCTGCGCGGCGCCTACGTACGGGCGCTGCTGGGACGTGCCGCGGTGATCGGGGACCGGATCGGCATCGGGGAACGTACGAAGGACGGGCCCTCCCGGGTACCGGGCTGGCTGGCGACCGAGTTGCCGCGGAGGACAGTGAAGTGAGCGGCCTGCACAACGGACGTGACGTGTTCGAGTACGCCCTGCTCAGGGTCGTACCGCGGGTCGAGCGCGGGGAAATGATCAACGCGGGGGTGGTCGTGTACTGCCGCGCCCGGCGCTTCGTGGAGGCGCGTACGCATCTGGACGAGGGGCGGTTGCGGGCGCTCGACGCGCACGCGGATGTCGAAGGGGTCAGGGCGGCTCTGCGTGCCGTCGAGGGGATCTGTGTGGGCGGCGAGCGCGCCGGGCAGGCTGCGGGCGACGATGCGGGGCGGCGCTTCCGGTGGCTGATCGCGCCGCGCAGCACCGTCGTCCAGCCCGGCCCGGTGCACACCGGGCTGACCGCGGACCCGTCGATCGAGGCGGAGCGGTTGCTCGATCTGTTGGTGAGGTGAAGTGAGGCGGGGGCGGGAGAGGTACGAGGTGAGGGAGCGGGGAGAGGGGGCCCGGTGAGGGGTGGCCGCCGGTTCGCGCGGACTCGGTGGGCCTTCTGAAGTGCGGTGGAGTGCCGAGGAGGCGTTGACAGGGGGTGGCGCGGCTTCTAGCGTCGGGCCTGCTGAAGCTACTAAGCGGTTGCTCACCTGTGGTTGCGGTGCGGCGGACCGCTCGTCGAGGTTTCGAGGGTGAGGAGAACCCCGCATGTCCACCACCGAGCAGCGCGTAGCCATCGTGACGGGCGCGGCCCGTGGCATCGGCGCGGCCACCGCGGTCCGCCTGGCCGCCGAGGGCCGCGCCGTCGCCGTACTCGACCTCGACGAGGCGGCCTGCAAGGGCACCGTCGAGAAGATCACCTCGGCGGGCGGCAGGGCGCTGGCCGTGGGCTGCGACGTCTCGGACGCGGAGCAGGTGGAGGCGGCGGTCGCGCGGGTGGCGGCGGAGCTGGGCGCGCCGACCGTCCTCGTCAACAACGCGGGCGTGCTCCGGGACAACCTGCTGTTCAAGATGAGCGACAGTGACTGGGACACGGTCATGAACGTGCATCTGCGGGGCGCTTTCCTGATGTCGCGGGCCTGCCAGAAGCACATGGTCGACGCCAAGTTCGGGCGGATCGTCAACCTCTCCTCCAGCTCGGCGCTCGGCAATCGCGGGCAGGTCAACTACTCGGCCGCCAAGGCCGGCCTCCAGGGCTTCACCAAGACCCTCGCCATCGAACTCGGCAAGTTCGGTGTCACCGCCAACGCCGTCGCGCCCGGGTTCATCGCCACGGACATGACCGCCGCCACCGCCGAGCGCGTCGGCATGGGCTTCGAGGACTTCCAGGCCGCGGCCGCCACCCAGATCCCGGTGCAGCGCGTCGGCGTACCGGACGACATCGCCAACGCCATCGCCTTCTTCACGGGCGAGGCGGCCGGCTTCGTCTCCGGCCAGGTCCTGTACGTGGCCGGCGGCCCGCTCAACTGACGCCGGAGGTTACGGACATGACCGCACAGGACAAGCCGCTGCCCGCGTTCTCCGGCAAGGCGGCGCTGGTCACCGGCGCCAGCCGGGGCATCGGATACGGCATCGCCAAGGCGCTGGTGGCCCGCGGCGACAAGGTCTGCATCACCGGCCGCAACGAGGACGCCCTGAAGGAGGCCGTCGAGACGCTGGGCGCCGACCGCGTCATCGGCGTCGCGGGCAAGGCCCACGACGAGGCCCACCAGGGCGTCGCCGTGGAACGGGCCATGGAGGCGTTCGGCCGCGTCGACTACCTGGTCAACAACGCCGGTACGAACCCGGTCTTCGGCCCGATCGCGGACCTCGACCTGAACGTCGCCCGCAAGGTGTTCGAGACCAACGTCGTCTCCGCGCTGGGCTTCGCGCAGCGCACCTGGCACGCGTGGCAGAAGGACAACGGCGGCGCGATCGTCAACATCGCCTCCATCGCGGGCGTCTCCGCGTCGCCGTTCATCGGCGCGTACGGCATGAGCAAGGCCGCGATGATCAACCTGACGTTCCAGCTGGCGCACGAGTTCGCGCCGGTGGTACGGGTCAACTCGATCGCCCCGGCGGTGGTCAAGACCAAGTTCGCGGCCGCGCTGTACGAGAACCGTGAGGAGGAGGCCGCCGCGGGCTACCCGATGGGCCGCCTCGGCATCCCCGCGGACATCGGGGGCGCGGCGGCGTTCCTGCTGTCCGACGCGGCCGGCTGGATCACGGGGCAGACGCTCCAGGTGGACGGCGGTCTGTTCCTGAACGCGGGCGTCTGAGGTGCCGACGGGCGCGGGCGTCTGAGGTGCCGACGGGGGCGGACGTCTGAGGATGCCGACGGGCGCGGGAGGCTGAGGGCGGGCGTACGCGGGTTGCGCGCGCCGGGCGGCGCGCCCCGCGTGGGTGCGGGCGCACCGCGTACGGAAGCGCGCGCAGCGACTTGCGTTCGCGTGCACTCCAAGAGGCAGGGTCCGTGGTGCCGGTCCGGAAGGGGCCGGCACCACTTCTGTCACGGGCCGGACGGGGCCCGTGACGCGACTCCGCGAAGGAGACCGCCATGCGGTACCGCACTCTCGGCGGCGGCCGGGGACCCGAGGTCAGCGCCCTGTGCCTGGGCACCCTGCCGTTCGGCACCACCGTGGACGAGGAGACGTCGCACGCCGTCCTCGACCGCTTCGCCGAGGCGGGCGGCACCTTCCTGGACACCGCCAACAACTACGCCTGCTGGGTGCCGGGCGCGACCGGCGACGAGAGCGAGCTGCTGATCGGGCGCTGGCTGCGCAGCCGGGGCGCCAGGGACCGGACGGTGCTGGCGACCAAGGTCGGCGCGCGCCCCGACCCGTCCCGCGGACCGGAGTGGCCCGCCAACCTGGAGGGGCTGGGCGAGAAGACCGTACGGGACGGGATCGAGGGCAGCCTGCGGCGGCTCGGCACGGACCGGGTGGACTTGTATTACGCGCACATCGAGGACCGGGGCGTACCACTGGAGGAGACCGTCGGAGCGCTGGCGGGCCTGGTGCGGGACGGCTCGGTGGGCCTGCTCGGTGCCAGCAACCACGCCACGTGGCGGCTCGCCGAGGCCCGCCGCATCGCCGAGGCGCAGGGCCTGCCCGGCTACCGCGCCGTACAGCAGCGGCACACCTACCTGCGGCCGCGGCCCGACGCGGACTCCGGGCTCCAGCGGGAGACGGACGGGGAACTCCTCGATTACGCCGGGGCACACGAGGATGTGACGCTGCTGGGGTACTCGACGCTGATGCACGGCGGATACGCGCGGCCGGAACAGCCGCTGCCGGACCGGTACGACCACCCCGGTTCGGTGGCGCGCCTGCGGGTCCTCCGCGAGGTCGCCGCGGAGGCCGGGGCCACCGTGAACCAGGTGGTGCTCGCCTGGCTGATGGACGGGCCGGTGCCGGTCGTCCCCGTCCTCGGTGTGAGTTCGGTGGCGCAGCTGGACGAGAGCCTGGCGGCGCTGGACCTGCGGCTGGACGCGGCGCAGCGGGCGCGGCTCGACACGGCGTGAGCGGGCGCGGGGCGGGCAGTCGGCCCGGGCGGGCCGGCCGGTGGGCGGGCGTGCGGCGTTGTCAGTGGTCGCCGGTAAGTTCGTAGTCGAGAACGGAACGCACACCGGAGGTTGCTCAGTGATGACCGACATGCTGCCCGAGTCCTGGCGCGGCGTCCTCGGCGAGGAGTTGGAGAAGCCCTACTTCAAGGAGCTCACCGAGTTCGTCGAGCAGGAGCGGGCCAAGGGGCCGGTCTACCCGCCCCGCGAGGAGGTCTTCGCGGCCCTCGACGCCACCCCGTACGACCAGGTGAAGGTGCTGATCCTCGGGCAGGACCCGTACCACGGCGAGGGGCAGGGCCACGGGCTGTGCTTCTCCGTGCGGCCCGGCGTGAAGACGCCGCCGTCGCTGCGCAACATCTACAAGGAGATGAAGGAGGAACTGGGCCACCCGGTCCCGGACAACGGCTATTTGATGCCCTGGGCCCGGCAGGGCGTGCTGCTGCTGAACGCGGTGCTGACGGTGCGGGCGGGCGAGGCCAACTCGCACAAGGGCAAGGGCTGGGAGAAGTTCACCGACGCGGTGATAAAGGCGGTGGCCTCCCGGCCGGACCCGGCGGTGTTCGTGCTCTGGGGCAACTACGCGAAGAAGAAGCTCCCGCTGATCGACACCGAGCGGCACGCGGTCGTGGAGGGCGCCCACCCGTCCCCGCTGTCCGCGAAGAAGTTCTTCGGTTCCAAGCCCTTCACCCGCATCAACGAGGCGGTCGCCGCGCAGGGACACACCCCGATCGACTGGCGTATCCCCGACCTGGGCTGAGCCGGGAGCGAGGTGGGCGGCGCGGACGGGGGCGGCCCGGCCGCGTCGGGGTTCCGGTCACGCTGGCGTCCCGGTCGCCTCGGCGTCTCGGCCACGCTGGCGTCCCGGCCGCGTCGGGGTTCCGGTCACGCTGGCGTCCCAACCGCGTCGGCGTCTCGGCCACGCTGGCGTCCCGGCCGCGTCGGGGTTCCGGTCACGCTGGCGTCCCAACCGCGTCGGCGTCTCGGCCACGCTGGCGTCCCGGCCGCGTCGGGGTTCCGGTCACGCTGGCGTCCCAACCGCGTCGGCGTCCCGGCCACGCTGGCGTCCCGACCACCCCGGCGCCCCGGCACTCCGGCGCCCCAACCGCGTCGGCGTCCCGGCCACTCCGGCGCCCCAACCGCGTCGGCGTTCCGGTCACTCCGGCGTCCCGACCACCCCGCGCCCCGACCACCCCGGCGCCCCGACCACCTCGGCATCCCGACCACTCCGGCGCCCCGGCCGCCCGTCGCTCAGCCCCCGTACACCCGGCGGCAGATCTCGTCGGTTCGGTCGTCGCCCTGCCAGCGGCCGTACTCCCGGGCCAAGGCGCAGAGGCCGGGGGCCGGTGCGGCCGGGCGGCGGGTCTTGGAGCGTTGCCACGGGAAGCCGAAGCGGCGGTCTCGGGGGCCGGCCCCCGTCTTCGGGCCGCCTTCCGCCTCCCGGCCCGTGCCCTTTCCCTTCCGCGCGGACTCCGGCTGCGGCCGCTGCGGCCGCTTCGTCCGCTGTGTGCCGGAGGCCGGGGGACCGGCCGGTACGGAACGCCGCGCGGCCGGGCCGGACGGTGGCGCTCCCGGACGCTCGCGGCGCGGGGACTGGGTGACCTCCGGGCCGATGGGCTCCACGGACGGGGCGGGCGCCACGGGGCGCGGCTGGAGGCTCTCGGGGGCCGGGCGGTGGGCGACGGTGACACATCCGGTGGCGACCGCGGCCGTCGTCACCGCGAGGGCCGCCGCTGCGGGAATACGGAACACCGGCCAACTCTGCCGATCACGGCCCCCTTTGGGAAGGACCCGCGGGAGTGATCGGTCCGAGCGGCCGTTGACGCCGGATCAGCCGCGGCCGAGCAGGCCGGTGAGCAGTTCCTCGACACCGGTGCGCAGTTCGCGCCGGGTCGGCGGCGTGGCGTGGAACTGTCCGGCGATACAGGAGAAGAGCATGCCGTCGCACCAGGCGAGCACGTTCAGGGCATGCCGTTCGGGTGCGGTGGACCCGGCCGCGGTCAGCATCGCCACCAGCGGCTCGCGGAACCGCTGTCCGGCCCGGTCGTAGAAGGCGCGCAGTTCGGGGCGCCGGGTGGCCTCCAGGGCCAGTTCGTACCGGGCGACGGCCAGGTCCCGGTGGCGGGTCAGCGAACGGTGCAGGCCGAGGGAGAGGGCGTCGGCGAGGGCCGCCGGGCCGCTGTCCGCCGCGCCGGGCATCTCATGGGGTGTCAGGACGGCCGCCTCCCGCTCGGCCAGCCGCCGTACCGCCGTTTCCAGCAGGGCCGCGCGGGTGCGCGCGAGGTTCGAGGTGGAGCCTTGCGGGAGCCCGGCGGCCTCGTCGACGGCCCGGTGGGTGAGCCCGCGCAGCCCGCGCTCGGCGAGCAGGGACAGCGCGGCGTCGGCGACGCGGTCGTGGCGGGTCTTGCCGGTCGCGGCCCCGGGAGGAGCGGCCTTGCCGGGGGTGGCCCTGCCGGACGTGGTCTTGCCGGTCGCGGCCCCGAGGGGCGTGGTCTCACCGGGGGCGGTCCGGTCGGTCGTGGCCCTGTCGTCGGCGGCCTGGTCGGCCGTGGCCTTGTCGGGAGTGGCGGCACTGCGGGTCATGGCAGGTGAGCCTACCGCTGCGACTACACGTGTAGTACCGTCGACGCATGCAACTACAGGTGTAGTCGAAGGAGGGCGACGGCGGGTCCGCCGGGCGTCCGCTCCGACTGCCCGGTGCCACGGGAGGGCTCATGCGGCAGCGCACGGCGATCGTCATCGGCGGCGGGATCGGCGGCCTCACCGCCGCCGTCGCCCTGCACCGGCAGGGCTGGGAGGTCACCGTCCTGGAACGGGCCGCCGCTCTGGAACCCGTCGGGGCCGGTATCGCCCTGGCCGCCAACGCCCAGCGCGCGCTGGACACCATCGACGTGGGAGATGCCGTACGCGGCATGGCCGTCCCCCAGTTCAGGGGCGAGATCCGGACTCCGCGCGGCCGACGGCTGGCCCGTACGGACAACGGCGCGGCCGTGCGGCGCTTCGGCGGCCCCGTCGTGGTCACCCACCGCGCGGAGCTGATCGCCCTGCTCGCCGGGCGGCTGCCCGAAGGGGCCGTACGGACCGGCGCGCCCGCCGAGGTCGTGGACCCGGGCGACCCCGCGCGACCGGACCACCCGGCCCGCGTCCGCCTCCCGGCCCCGGCCGGAAGCGCCCGCCCCTCCCACCTGACCGCCGACCTCGTCGTAGCCGCCGACGGCATCCACTCCGCCGCCCGCCGCGCCCTCTTCCCCGGCCACCCCGAGCCCCGCTACGCCGGATTCACCAGCTGGCGCCTCGTCGTCCCGGCGCTCCGCCGCCCGTACGCCGCGCACGAGACGTGGGGGCCCGGCGGGCTGTGGGGGAGCGTGGCGCTGCACGACGGGCGGGTCTACGCCTACGCCACCGCGGCCGTGCCGCCCGGAGGCCGGGCGCCCGACGACGAACGGTCCGAGCTGCTGCGCCGGTTCGGCGGCTGGCACCGGCCGATCCCCGAGATCCTGGCGGCCGCCGACCCGGCCGCCGTCCTGCGCAACGACGTCCGTACGGCGGCCCGGCCGCTGCCCGCCTGCCACCGCGGCCGGGTCGCCCTGCTCGGTGACGCCGTGCACCCGATGACGCCCAACCTCGGTCAGGGCGGTTGCCAGGCCATCGAGGACGCGGTCGTGCTGGCGCACCGCGTCGCGTCGGACCGGCCCCTGGCGGCGGCTCTCGACGCGTACTCACGGGAGCGGCTGCCGCGGACGACGGAGGTAGTGCGCCGGGCGGAGCGCGTCGGCCGCCTCACCACCTGGCGGTCCGCGCCCGCCGTCCTGCTGCGCGGGGCCGCCATCGCCTGCACCGCGCGGCTCGCCCCGGATCTCGCGCTGCGCCCGCTCGACGGCATCGCCGACTGGCGGCCACCGGGCGGCACGTATGCTTCCGGAGCGCCCGGCGCACGCCCGGCGCATCCGGCGCGCTGACCGGCGCGTCACCGGAAACGGCGGCACAACCCAGGGAGCCCTTCGTGAAGGTCGGCTGCATCGGACTCGGCGACATCGCACAGAAGGCGTACCTGCCGGTGCTCGGCGCGCAGCCCGGTGTCGAACTGCACCTCCAGACCCGTACGCCGGCCACGTCGGAGCGGGTCGCCGCCACCTACCGCCTGCCCGCCGACCGGTGCCACACCGACCTGGACGGGCTGCTCGCCGCCGGCCTGGACGCGGCGTTCGTGCACGCGCCCACCACCGCGCACCCGGAGATCGTCACCCGCCTCGTGGAGGCCGGCGTGCCGACGTACGTGGACAAGCCGATCGCCTACGACCTGGCCGACACCGAGCGCATCGTGCGGCTCGCCGAGGAGCGCCGCGTCAGCCTGGCGGTCGGCTTCAACCGCCGCTACGCGCCCGGGTACGCGCAGTGCCTGGAGCACCCGCGCGACCTGATCCTCATGCAGAAGAACCGGGTCGGCCTGCCGGAGGACCCCCGGACGCTGGTCCTGGACGACTTCATCCACGTCGTCGACACGCTGCGGTTCCTGGCGCCCGGCACCGTCGAGCACGTGGACGTACGGGCGAAGATCCGCGACGGCCTGATGCACCACGTGGTGCTGCACCTCTCCGGCGACGGCTTCAGCGCCATCGGCAGCATGAACCGGCTGAGCGGTTCCGCGGAGGAGATCCTCGACGTGTCGGGCCAGGACACCAAGCGCCAGGTCGTCAACCTCGCCGAGATCATCGACCACAAGGGACAGCCGAGCGTGCGGCGGCGCGGCGACTGGGTGCCGGTGGCCCGGCAGCGCGGCATCGAGCAGATCGTGCTGGCCTTCCTGGACGAGGTGCGGGCGGGCCGCTTCGTCCCGGCCGAGGACGCGCTGCGTACGCATGAACTGTGCGAGCGGGTGATCGAGGAGGCGCTGGCACAGGCGGGGTGAGACGGTGGCGCCTACCGGCCCTTCGCCGCTCGCCGGGACCGCAGGGCCCGCGCCCCCGCCACGACCACGTACGCGCCGAGCGCCGACATCGCGCCGTACAGGGCCCAGTCGCCGAAGCGCACGTACGGGCTGGTGCCCCCGGCCAGCGGGATGTCGTACACGGCCGCCGCGCCCCGCTCGGTGCCCAGCCGGCCGCCCACCGGTTCGCCCCGCGGCCCGTACACCGCGCTGACCCCGGTCAGCGTGGCGTGCGCCATCGGCCGCCAGGTCTCGGCGGCCCGCAGCGCGGCCAGCGAGGCGTGCTGCCGGGGTGCCCAGCTGCCCTGGAAGGTCGAGGTGGAGGACTGCGCGACCAGCAACTGCGCGCCGTCCCGCACCAGTTGGCGGCTCAGGTCGGGGAACGCCGACTCGAAGCAGACCAGCGGCCCCACGCGCAGTCCGCCCGCCGAGCCGACCGGCACCAGCACCTGCCGGGTGCCGCGCATCCGGTTCTGGTCGGCTGCCTTGCCGACGTGCGTCGCCCAGCCCAGGACGGAGCGCAGCGGGATGTACTCGCCGAACGGGACCAGGCGCATCTTGTCGTAGCGGTGGCCGGTCGCGCCGCGCGGGCCGACCAGGACCGAACTCTTGTAGATGCCGGGCCGGCCGGCGTGCCGGCCGTCGACGTTCACCAGGAGGTCGGCGCCCACGTCCCGGGAGAGCGCGGCGAGACGGTCCGACATGGCCGGATGCCGGGTCAGGTCGCGGTTGACGCTGCTCTCGCCCCAGACCACCAGCCGGACGCCGCGTCCGGCCAGTGAGCGGGTCAGCTCCTCGCCGCGCGCTATCCGCGGTTCCGGGCCCACGATCACTCCCGGCTGGACGAGGCCGACGCGGACCGCGCCGGCCGGCCGCGGCACCGGCGCCCACAGCCACGCCGCGGCGCCGCCGGCCGCGCACACGAGGAGGCCCGCCACGGCCGCGACGCGGGCCCGCGGCACCGCGACGAGCACGGCGAGCGCGGTGTTCACCGACACGAGGAGCAGGCTCAGCAGCCACACCCCGCCGAGCGAGGCGAGCCGCAGCGCGGGCGGCACCTGCCACTGGCTGGCGCCCAGCAGCCCCCACGGACCGCCCAAGTACTCCCAGGACCTGACCAGTTCGACCATCAGCCAGCCGGATGGTACGAGGACGAGGGCCGCCGCGCACCGGGCCGCGCCCGGCGTGCCGTGCAGCAGCACCCGTACGAGCAGACCCCAGGGCGCCCACAACAGGCCGAGCAGCGCGGCCAGCACGAGGATGAACACATGCAGGCTCGGCAGCAGCCAGTGGTGGACGGCCAGTATGAAGCCCGCGCCGCCGAGCCAGCCGTCCAGCGCCGCGCGGCGGTTCGTCCGGGCCGAGCGCGTCAGCAGGATCCACGGGACGAGGGCGACGTGGGCCAGCCACCACAGGGCGGGCGCCGGGAACGCGAGCGCGGGCAGCGCTCCGGACACGACCGCCGCGGCGCCGCGTCCCCAGGGCGACGTGAGCCCCGCCCTCCGGACGGCCGACGGGAGTCCGCGGCCCCGCCCTTCGCGCACCCTCCCCGGGCCCGCTTCCCACCGGCCGTCGGGCGACACCTGCATGCCGTCTCCTCCTTCGGGACCCTCCGTCGGAACGCAGCACCAGTGTGCGCGCGTCGGCCGATCATGGACAGCGGAGGCCCGTCAGGTGTGCGCCGGAAGCAGTTGGCGCCACTTCTCGTGGACGACGACCTCGGTCAGCCGCCAGCCCTCGGCGGCGCGGCGGGCGGCGAAGACGTAGCGTCCGGCGCAGGTGTAGTTCGGAGCGGCCGACGCCCCTCCGGACGGGCCGGGCGGGGCGTCGTGCGGGCCCGCGAGGTGCATCGGGTTCAGGTAGTCGGCCTGCACGGTGGCCGTGTCGCCGGGCGCGCCGCCGTCGCGCAGCGCGATGCCGATGCGCCGGTTGACGATCAGGTGCTGGCGTACGGGGAAGCGCCGCATCATCTCGGCGAGCCAGTCCGCGACGGCGTCGGCGCTGCCCGCGATGCCGCCCGCCGAGCGGTAGTCGACCTGCCCCCCGGGAACGAACAGGGCCCGGTAGGCGGCCCAGTCGCCGTCGTCCACGGCGATCGCGTAGCCGGTGACCAGGTCGTCGATGGCGAGGCGGTCCATGACAGTGGTGTGTTCCACGCGCTGGGTCATCGCCTCAGTGTTCGGCATGCGCGGGGCGGCGCCAAGGGGACGGGCGGGCACGGCCGCGGGCCCCCGCCCGGAGACGGGGGCCCGCGGGTGGTACGGCCGGTCAGCGTGCCGCGGTCGGCTCCGCCGCGTCCCGGACGGCGCCTTCTCCGGAGGCCTCGGCCTGCTCGAACTGGGTACGGTACAGCTCCTCGTACCGCCCGCCCGCCGCGAGCAGCGCGTCGTGGGTGCCGCGTTCGACGATCCGGCCGTCCTCGACCACCAGGATCAGATCGGCGGCCCGTACGGTCGACAGCCGGTGGGCGATCACCACGGACGTACGGCCCTCCAGGGCCTCGGTCAGCGCCTCCTGGACCGCCGCCTCGGAGGTGTTGTCCAGGTGGGCGGTGGCCTCGTCCAGGATCACCACCCGCGGCCGGGCCAGCAGCAGGCGGGCGATGGTCAGCCGCTGCCGCTCACCGCCGGAGAGCCGGTAGCCGCGCTCGCCGACCACCGTGTCCAGGCCGTCCGGCAGCGAGGCGATCAGGCCGTCCAGACGGGAGCGGCGCAGCGCGTCCCACAGGTCCTCCTCGCCCGCCTCCGGCCGGGCCAGCAGGAGGTTCTCGCGGATCGTGTCGTGGAAGAGATGACCGTCCTGGGTCACCATGCCGAGCGTCTCGCGGATCGAGTCGGCGGTCAGGTCGCGTACGTCCACGCCGCCGAGCCGCACCGCGCCGGCGTCCACGTCGTACAGCCGCGGCAGCAGCTGCGCGATGGTCGACTTGCCGGCGCCCGAGGAGCCGACCAGGGCGACCATCCGTCCCGGTTCGGCGCGGAAGGACACGTCGTGCAGCACCTCGGCGCCGCCCCGGGTGTCCAGGGTCGCGACCTCTTCGAGGGAGGCCAGGGAGACCTTGTCGGCGGCCGGGTAGCCGAAGCGCACGGAGTCGAACTCCACCGAGACCGGTCCGTCCGGCACCGCGCGGGCGTCCGGCTTCTCCTCGATCAGCGGCTTGAGGTCCAGCACCTCGAAGACCCGCTCGAAGCTGACCAGCGCGCTCATCACCTCGGTGTGCGCGCCCGACAGCGCCGTCAGCGGCGCGTACAGGCGGGTCAGCAGCAGGGCGAGCGACACGATGGAGCCCGCTTCGAGGTGGCCGCGCAGCGCCAGGAAGCCGCCGAGTCCGTAGACGACGGCCAGCGCGAGGGCGGACACGAGGGTGAGCGCGGTGACGAAGTACGTCTGGACCATGGCGGTGCGCACCCCGATGTCGCGCACCCGCCGGGCCCGCGCCGCGAACTCCGCCGACTCGCGCGCCGGGCGGCCGAACAGCTTGATGAGGGTGGCGCCCGGCGCGGAGAACCGCTCGGTCATCTGGGTGCCCATCGCGGCGTTGTGGTCGGCCGCCTCCCGCCGCAGCCCGGCCAGCCGCCGGCCGACCCGGCGCGCGGGCAGTACGAACACCGGCAGCAGCACCAGCGCGATCAGCGTGATCTGCCACGACAGGCTCAGCATCACCACGAGTGTCAGCAGCAGTGTCACGATGTTGCCGACCACGCTGGACAGCGTGTCGCTGAACGCCCGCTGCGCGCCGATCACATCGTTGTTCAGACGGCTGACCAGGGCTCCCGTACGGGTACGGGTGAAGAAGGCGACCGGCATCCGCTGCACGTGGTCGTAGACGGTGGTCCGCAGATCGAGGATCAGGCCCTCGCCGAGCCCCGCCGACAGCCGGCGGGCCAGCAGGCCCAGCCCCGCCTCCGCCACCGCGATGACGGCGATCAGCCCGGAGAGCGCGAGGACGGTGCCGGACGCCGCGCCGCCCACGATGCCGTCGACCACCCGGCCGGCGAGCACCGGTGTGGCCACCGCGAGCATCGCGGTCAGTGTGCTCAGCACCAGGAACCAGGCCAGCGCGTGGCGGTGCGGCCGCGCGAAGGCGACGATGCGCCGCAGTGTCGCGCGGGAGAACGGGCGCCGGTCGCGCTGCGCGTTCATGGTGCTGTGCAGCGAATGCCAGGCGGTGACTTCCATGTCCATCGCGGTCCTCCGGGGCGGCGTGGTCGGCATGAGTGAGGTGCGCGGGCCGTGCTGCCCGGCGACATGCCAGAAGCTATGACCTCAACCAATGTTGAGGTCAACGGATTCCCTTGTCGGCGCGCCGGGGGTGGGCGGCGGGGCGGGCGTACGGGGGTGTCGGGGGGCGCGCCCGGCGCGCACGCACGTACGCCGGGCGCCCGCACTCCTCAGGCCGCCTCAGGCCGCCTCGGCCCGTCGCCAGGCCGTGGTGCGCAGCAGCCGTAGCCCGTTGAGGCCGACCAGGACGGTCGAACCCTCGTGTCCCAGTACGCCCAGCGGCAGCGGCAGGTGTCCGGCGAGGTCCCAGGTGACCAGCGCGCCGATGCACACCGATGCGATGACCAGGTTCTGCACCACCAGCCGGCGCGCCCGGCGCGAGAGCGCGACGACGGTGGGCACCGCCCCGGTCTCGTCGCGCACCACGACCGCGTCGGCCGTCTCCAGTGCCAGGTCGGAGCCCACCCGGCCCATGGCGACGCCGCTGTGGGCGGCGGCCAGCGCGGGCGCGTCGTTCACGCCGTCGCCGACCACCAGCACCTTCTCCCCGCGGTCCTGCCAGGCGCGGACCGCGGCCACCTTGTCCTGCGGCAGCAGGCCGGCCCGTACGTCCGTGATGCCGCACTCCTCGGCCGTACGGGCGGCGGCCCGCGCGTGGTCGCCGGTCAGCAGGGTCACGTCGGTGCCGGTCAGGCGGTGCAGCCGGGCCACCGCCCCGGGAGCGCCGGGGCGCAGCCGGTCGGTGAGGGCCAGTACGGCGACGGGCCGGGCGTCCACCAGGACGGCCACCGCGGTGTGACCGGCGGCCGCCACCTCCTCCGCGCCGGCGCGCGCCTCGCGCACCAGCTCCTCGGCAAGCCCGTCGGTGCTCCCGGGCGCCCCCGCGCTCAGCAGCGCCGCCGCACTGCCGACCTGTACGACGCGCCCCTCCACCACGGCCCGCACACCCCGCCCCGGCACGGACGAGAACTCCCGCGCGCCGGACACGCGCAGTCCGCGTTCCCGTGCGGCGGCGATCACGGCGCGGGCCAGCGGGTGTTCGCTGGGCAGCTCCGCCGCGGCGGCGAGCGCGAGCACCCGCCGTTCGTCCGCGCCGCCCAGCGGGCGCACCCCCGCGACCCGCGGCGCGCCTTCGGTGAGCGTGCCGGTCTTGTCCATCGCCACCCGCGTCACCGCGCCCAGCGCCTCCATCGCCACGGCCGACTTGACCAGGACGCCGTGCCGTCCGGCGGTGGCGATGGCGGACAGCAGCGGCGGCATGGTGGCCAGCACGACCGCGCACGGCGACGCCACGATCATGAAGGTCATGGCCCGCAGCAGGGTCGCGGTGAAGTCCGCGCCGAGCAGCAGCGGCAGCGCGAACAGCGCCAGGGTCACCAGCACCACCACGGCGGAGTAGCGCTGTTCCACCTTCTCGATGAAGACCTGGGTGGGCGCCTTGGTCCGGCCCGCCTCCTCGACCATCGCCACGATCCGGGCGAGCGCCGATTCCGAAGCGTCCTTGCCGACCCGTATCCGCAGCGCTCCGGTGCCGTTCAGCGTCCCGGCGAACACCTCGTCGCCCGCCGTCCTGTCCACCGGCAGCGGCTCACCCGTGATGGTGGCCTGGTCCACCTCGCTCGCGCCGTCCAGCACGGTGCCGTCGGCGGGCAGCCGCTCCCCGGGGCGTACGAGGACGGTCTCGCCCACCCGTAGCGCGGCCGCCTCGACGGTCTCCTCCCGGCCGTCGGCCGTCAGCCGTACGGCGGTGGAGGGCGCGAGGTCGAGCAGGCCGCGCACGGAGTCCTCGGTGCGCCGGGTGGCCAGGGCCTCCAGCGCGCCCGAGACCGCGAAGATCACGATCAGCAGGCCGCCGTCCGGGAACTGTCCGATCGCCGCCGCGCCGACCGCCGCCACGACCATCAGCAGATCGACGTCCAGGGTCCGTTCGCGCAGCGCGCGCAGCCCCGCGAGGCCGGGCTCCCAGCCGCCGGCCGCGTAGCACACCGCGTAGAGCGGCCCCCATGTCCAGGCCGGGGCGCCCATCAGGTCGAGGGGGAAGGCCGACAGGAAGGTGAGCGCGGCGAGGGCGGCCCAGCGCACCTCGGGCAGGGCGAGGAGCCGGCCGCGGCGCGGGGGAGGCGGTGGCGCCGGGGCCGGTGTGCTGCGGGTGGACGCGTCGGCCGGCGCGGTCGGTGCCGGGTGCGTACGGCCGTGACTGGACGTGGACGTCATGCGGTACCTCGGGGCGGGGGAGGGGACGGGACCCGCACACCATAACCGAATACATGAAGACGTCTTCAAGTATTGCCGAAGATACGATGAGGCGTATGGGACACGGAGTCGACGGCAGGACCACACCGGCAGCGCATCTGGACGCGGACGCCGCCGCGACCATCGCCGCCACCCTTCAGGCGCTGGCCACGCCGTCGCGGCTGATGATCCTCACCCGGCTGCGGCAGGGGCCCTGCCCGGTGGGCGAGCTGGCCGACGCGGTCGGCATGGAGCAGTCAGCGGTCTCCCACCAGCTGCGGCTGCTGCGGGCGCTGGGCCTGGTCACCGGCTCCCGCCGGGGCCGCCGGATCGTCTACAGCCTGTACGACACCCATGTCGCCCAGCTCCTCGACGAGGCCGTCTACCACATCGAGCACCTGCGGCTCGGCGCCCGCGACCTGCCCGACACGGCGGAGGCGGAAGAGGCCGACGAGGCCGGTGCGGCCGCCCGAGCCCGCGCCGGGGCCCGCGCCGAGGCGAAACCCCTCGGCCGCTGACCCGCGCGGGACTTCCCGGCCGCCGCCCGGCGCCTCACCTGCCCGCGTACGCGCCGGCGCTCACCCCGTGCCGTGCGCCGCCAGCCGCTCCCGCACGTCCTCCTGCGACAGATACACATCGGTCCGCTCGAAGTCCCGCAGCGTCGCGGGCTTCTCGGCCTGGAAGCCGGTGCGTACGAAGTCGTCCCCGGCGGTGGCGTTGATCAGCCAGTTCGCGACGGTGCGGAACCTGGCGACACCGGTGCGCAGCGCCAGCAGATGGTAGCCGCGCGCCGCCACCTGGGCGGGCAGCCCGGTCAGCTCGTACCCCAGCGGCTTGGACACCGCGTCGATGCCGCCGAGGTCCACGACCAGGCCGAGGTCCTTGTGCCGGTACGCCGTGCGCGGCGCCCCGCGCAGCCCGGCGATGATGTTGCGGGCGGCGTGCTTGCCCTGCCGCGAGGCGTGCTGCGCGGTGGGCGGGCAGACCGCGCCCGCGCCCTTCTCCAGGTCCGGTACGGCCGCCGCGTCACCGCAGGCCAGCACGTCCGGCATGCCCGGTACGGTCAGGTCGGCGTCCACGATGAGCCGGCCCCGCACGGTCTCCGCGCCGAGCGTGCCGATGAGCGGGGAGGCCGCCACGCCCGCGGTCCAGATCAGCGTCCGGCACGGCAGCACCCGCCCGTCCGTGAACTCCACGCAGTCCTCGGTCACTTCGGCGACCGAGACACCGAGCGACACCTCCGTGCCGCGCCGCCGCATCAGCTCCAGCGCCTTCTGGCCGAGCCGCTCGCCCAGTTCCGGCATCAGCTTCGGTGCGATGTCGATGAGGTGCCACTTGATCTGGGTCGGGTCCAGCCGCGGGTAGCGCTTCGCGGCCGCGCTGGTCAGCCGCTGGAGGTAGGCGACCGTCTCGGTGCCCGCGTAGCCGCCGCCCACGACGACGAACTGGAGCCGCGCCGCCCGCTCCTCCGGGTCCGTCGAGGCCGCGGCGATGTCGAGCTGGGCGATGACGTGGTCCCGGATGTACGCGGCCTCGGCCAGCGTCTTCATGCCCCGCGCGTACTCCGTCAGCCCGGGGATGTCGAAGGTGCGGGTGATGCTGCCCGGCGTCAGCACCAGGCGGTCGTAGCGCACGTCCGTGATCTCACCCGTGATCAGCCGTACGACGCAGACCTTCGCCGCGGTGTCGATGCCGATCACCCCGCCGGGCACCAGGCGCGTCCGGCGCAGGATCCGCCGCAGGGAGGGGGCGATCGACTGCGGGGTGACCACGCCGGCGGCGACGTGCGGCAGCAGCGGCAGGTACAGCTCGTAGTTGTTGGGCGTGACGAGCACGATCTCGGCCGTCTCCGCGGACAGGCCGTGCTCCAGGCCCCGCGCGCACTCCACTCCGGCGAAGCCACCGCCCACGATCAGGACTCTGGGTCGTTCCATGACGCGTCCTCGCCTCTGTCGGCAGCTGTGTCGGCTCCCGGCCACGCTCACACGCGGCGGCGCGGCCCGCCACCGCGCCCGCCGGGTGCTTCCTGCGACCGGGTGAGAAACCGGGGCGGGCGGCCCGTCCGCACCGCCCGCCGGATCAGCGGCTGTCGCGGTGGGTGGGCCGGGGGCGCCCGGTGCGGGCGAAGTGCGGCAGGGAGATGCCGCCGCGGTGCGGGGCCGCGCCGGTGCCGGGCCGTACGAAGAGGGTGACGGTGACGCCCTCGGTGAAGCCGTTGCGGCGCATCAGCGCGGCCGACGCGGTGTTGCCCACCTCGACATCGGTGATCACGGAAGAGGCGCCCGCCGCGGTCAGCGCCGTGCAGCACTCCTCGACCAGCCGGCCGGCCACCCCGCGCCCCTGGAACTCCGGGTCCACCGCGATCCACTCCAGATAGCCCCAGTCCTCGCGCTGCTCGAAGGTCATCGAGCCGAGCACGAACCCGGCGAGCCGCTCACCGGCCAGGGCGACCCGGCACGCGGGCACGGACGCGTCCAGGTGGGTGGCGACGGCGGTCAGCGACCAGCCGGTGTACGGCATGGCGTCGGTGTCGTAGACACGCGAGCCCAGCTCCAGCACGGCCGGAAGGTGCTCGGGCCGCAGCGGGCGCAGGGTGATCCCGGGGTCGTGCGGGGGCGGGGCGGACATGGCCGGGGCTCCTTCCGGAGGAGAGCGGGGCACGGGTGGAGGGACACCTCCGAGGCGGCACGAATCCACCCTAAACGGGGCGATCTCCGGCCGCGGACCGGCCCCTGTAGTTTGCGGGGGTGAGCACCGCCGTCGCCGAGACCGTCTCCCTCCTGCTGCTGGTCTGCGTCCTGGTCTTCGCCGTACGGAGGCCGGGCGGCGCTCCCGAGGCGGTGGTGGCCGTGCCGGCGGCGGGCCTGCTCGTGGTGGCCGGCGCGGTGTCGCCGTCCGCCGCCTGGCAGCAGGTCCATACGCTGCTGCCGGTCGTCGGCTTCCTGGCCGCCGTGCTGGTGCTGGCGCATCTGTGCGCCCGGGAAGGGCTCTTCGAGGCGGCCGGCGCGGCCCTGGCGCGGCGCTGTGCGGGGCGGCCGCGGCTGCTGCTGGCCGGTGTCTTCGTGCTCGCCGCCGCGGTCACCGCGGTGCTCAGCCTGGACGCGACGGTGGTGCTGCTGACGCCGGTCATCGTGGCCACCGCCGCGCACGCCGGCGCCCGCGCCCGGCCCCACCTCTACGCGTGCGCCCACCTGGCGAACTCCGCCTCGCTGCTGCTGCCCGTCTCCAACCTCACCAACCTGCTGGCGCTCGGCGCCGCCGGGCTGTCCTTCACCCGCTTCGCTGCCCTGATGGCGCTGCCGTGGGTCGTGGCGGTGGTCTTCGAGTACGTGGTGTTCCGGCGGTTCTTCGGGGCGGAACTGCGGGAGGGGGCCGGGGACGGGGCGCCGCGTACGGGCACGGACCGGGACGGGGAACCGAGCGGGGGCGAGGAACCGAGCGGGGGCGAGGACGGCATGCCCGCGGAGCCGCCGCCGCTGCCCGTCTTCGCGCTCGTGGTCCTCTCGCTCACCCTCGCCGGGTTCGTGGTCACCTCGTTCGCCGGGCTGAACCCCGCCTGGGCGGCCCTGGCCGGCGTACTGGTCCTCGGGATACGCGCGCTCGCGCGCCGGGAGACCACCGTGACCGGTGTCGTGGGCGCGGCCAAACCGTACTTCTGCCTCTTCGTGCTGGCCCTGGGCATCGTGGTGCAGGCGGTCGTGGACAACGGTCTCGGCGACGCCGTCGACCGGCTGCTGCCCGAGGGGGCCTCACTGCCCGCCCTCCTCGGCGTGGCCGCGTCCGCCGCGCTGCTCGCCAACGTCATCAACAACCTGCCCGCGGTACTGGCGCTGCTGCCGGTCGCGGCGCACGGCGGCGCCGGTCCCGTCCTCGCGGTACTGATCGGCGTCAACCTCGGCCCGAACCTGACGTACGTCGGCTCGCTGGCCACACTCCTGTGGCGGCGCACCCTCCACGACCGCGGCAACGCGCCGGACGTGGGCACCTTCACCCGGCTCGGCCTGCTGACCGTACCGGCGGGCCTGGTCCTGTCGACGCTGGCGCTGTGGGGGGCGTTGCAGGTCATCGGGTCCTAGCGGTCATCGGGCCCTGGTGGCAATCGGTCCCCGGTGGCAATCGGTTCCTGGTGCGTGCCCAGGGCGGCCCCGCCCTACAGCGCCCCTTCCCAGCCCGCCACCTCGGCACCGTCCGCCGTCACGGTCAGCCGTACCCCCGCCCGGCCGTCACCGAGGACGGCCGTCGCGTCGACCACCACGTCGATACGGTGCGGTGCCGGCGTCTCCCGCTGCCGGCACGCGTGTGTGAGGGCCGCCCGCAACTCCTCGACCAGTGCGTCGCCGCTCGCCTCGCCGACCCGTGCGTCCACCGGGCCGACGAACCGGACCGACGGCCGGACGCCCAGGCCGGGGGCCGCGGCACCGGCCTCCCGGAGGACGCGGGTGCGCAGGCCCGCCGGTGTGTCGACCGGACCCTGTTGCAGGGCGATGATCGCGGTGCGTATCTCCTGGATCGTCGCGTCCAGTTCGTCCACGGCCATGCCCAGCCCCTCCCGCACCTCGGGCACCACCGTCCGGCGCTGGGTGCCCTCCAGGAGCATCCCGGTCGCGAACAGGCGCTGTATGACGAGATCGTGGAGGTCGCGGGCGATGCGGTCGCGGTCCTCGTAGACGGCCAGCCGTTCGCGGTCGCGCTGCGCGCCCGCCAGGACGAGCGCGAGCGCGGCCTGCCCGGCGAACTGCGCCGCCAGAGTGCGTTCGGAGGAGGTGAAGCGCCGCCCGCCGGGGGCCCGGCACAGCGCGAGCGCGCCCAGCACCTTCCCCCAGCCTCCGGCCGGGTGGGCCCCCGTCTCGCTGCGCAGCGGCAGCAGCATGGCCGGGCCGTAGTGGCGGGCGAGCGGGGAGACCGAACGCGGGTCGGCGGCGAAGTCGTCCGAGTGGACGGCCAGCCCGGCGCGTATCTGGTGGACGACCGGGCTCTCCGGCGGGATCACGCCCCGGTACGCCTCGTCGCGGACCGGGTCCGGCAGGACCGTGGCGAGCGCCGCGACCTCCATGCCGCCTTCGGAGTGCGGCAGCAGGACCGCCCCGGTCACCGCCTCGGCCAGCTCCCGGCCCCGCTCGGCGACGACCGCGACCGCGTCCCCGGGGGCCGTGCCGGACGTGGGCCCGGCCAGCAGCGCGGTCGTGACGGACGCGGCGCCGTCGATCCAGCGGCGGCGCTGCCGGGCCGCCGCGTACAGCCGGGCGTTGCTCATGGCGATGCCGGCCTCGGTGGCCAGCACCCGCACCAGATGCAGGTCCTCGGCGTCGAACTCCGCGCCGTCCCGCTTGTCCGCGAGGTAGAGGGTCCCGAACCGTTCGCCGTGGGCCCGGATGGGCACACCGAGGAAGGAACGTATCGGCGGATGTCCGGGCGGCAGGTGGCCGCAGGCGCGCGGGTCCCGGGTGACATCGGCGATGCGGACGGCTTCGGTGCCGTGCAGCAGCGCGCCGATGATCCGGCTGCGCTCCGGGAGGCGGCCGATCCGGCGCTCGTCCTCGGGGAGACGCCGTGGGCGATCAGGTCGCACAGCGCGACGCCGTCCTCGTCGAGCAGGCCGACGGCGGCGTACCGGGCGGAGGTCAGGGCCGCTGCGGTGTCCGCGACGCGGCGCATCGCGCCCGGCAGGTCGAGGTCGGCACCGACCGTGACCATGGCTTCGAGGAGTTGCGGGAGCCGGGGGAGAAGGCTGTCGGGGAGGTCGCGCAGGCTCCGCGCGGTCCCCTCCGCGGGGTGGCCGGACGCGTGCGGCGCGGCGGGGTCATGGCAGTGCGGATGGTGCGGCATCGGTCCGGCGTTCGCCCTGTTCTCTCGCGTCGCTGCTCCGCCCGGCACCGCGCGCCGCACTCCGCGGCCGTGTGCCGGGGGCGCCGTACGGGGCCGGGGGACGGTCACGTGTCCGTAACGCGCTCCTGGTGACTGATTGGCGAATTTGAGTCTAGTTCGTCCAAATGCAGGAACTTGTGACCGATTGGCGGGGCCGGGCACGCAGACGCTACCCAAGGAGTGCGTAGGAAAAGAATAAGTGCTGGCCGGAAACCGCTCGGTCTTTCGGCCGACACGCAGGGCCGGAGCGGGGGGCGGTACCGTGCCGTTCCGCCCCGGCCGCCGCCGGATTCGCCGCCGTCCCGCCCGGTGACCGGCGCATCGGTCCCGTGCCGGATGACATGACCGCTGTCACATGCGCGCGCTCCACGGGCGGGCATGTCCACCGGCCGCCCCGATGACCTGAGTTTGAGACAACTTCTTTACGTATGTGCCGTCCGGACTGACGCCGGTGCCAGCGGGTAAGCCGTAGACACGTAAGGGCACAGCCGACGACCCGGACCCCGCCGGAGGCTGGCGCCGCGCGGATGCCGAACGCCGACGGTGGTCGTCGCCGCCCGGGCCGCACCGGGCGAGTCCCCCAACTTCCGTACGTCTCCACCGTCAGCGTGCGACGGCAGTACGCGCCCGGGCACGGAGGTGGGGACAGGCAATGGTGGAACAGGGATGGAGCTTCACGAGCCGGGAGCGCGTGGTGGGCGCGACCACGGTGGTGGAACTGGGTGGCGAAGTGGACATCCTCGCGGCGACCGCGCTGGGGCTGCGGCTCGACGAGATCACCGGTAGCGGCCACCCCGATCTCGTGCTGGACGTGCGGGGCGTGACGTTCATCGACTGCTGCGGCATCTCCATGCTGTGCCGCGCCCGGCGGCGTACGCAGGTCAAGGCGGGCCGGCTGCGTCTGGCCGGAGTCGCCGAGAGCCCGAGCGTGCTGCGGCTGCTGCGGCTGACCGGCCTGCTGTCCACCTTCGACCTCTGCCTCGACCCGGGCGCCGACCCGGGCGCCGACCCGGTGTTCGGCCTCGTCGGCGAGGCCGGTGCGGACCTTCGGGCGGAGAACGGCTGCCCGTGCACCCGTCCGCACGCCGAGGGCCCGGGGCACCCGGCCACTCCGGGCGCCCCCACGGACAGCGCCGTCGCCTGACGGAGCGTCAGGCAGGCCGGGCCGGGCTCCGGCCGTCCCGGGCTTGGCGGTGCCGTCCCGGGCCTGGCGGTGCCGTCCCGAGCCCGGCGGTGCCGCCCCGGGCCTGGCGGCGCCGCCCCGGCCGCGCGCCTCAGTTCGGCAGCGCCGCCTCGATCGCCTCCGTCAGCTCCGCCGCCTCCGGCTCGGTCCGGGGCCGGAACCGCCCCACCACCGTGCCGTCGGCGCCGATGAGGAACTTCTCGAAGTTCCACTGCACATCACCGGCCTCTCCCACGCTGTCGGGGGTGCGGGTGAGCTCCTCGTACAGCGGATGCCGGTCCGGGCCGTTGACGTCCGTCTTCTCGAACAGCGGGAAGCTGACCCCGTACGTGGTCGAGCAGAACGTGGCGATCTCCTCGGCGCTGCCCGGCTCCTGGCCCGCGAACTGGTTGCTGGGGAAGCCCAGGACGCTGAAGCCGCGGTCGGCGTACTGCTGCTGGAGCCGCTCCAGGCCCGAGTACTGCGGCGTCAGGCCGCACCGGGACGCCACGTTGACCACCAGGAGGGCCTTGCCCCGGTGGTCGGCCAGCGAGGCGGGCTCGCCGTTCAGGGTGCGCAGGGGGATGTCGTACAGGCTCACGCTCGGGCTCCTCGTTACGGGACCGCTGTCGCGGACGTGCGGATGGACTTCGCAGCGGACAACATCATCCACGCGGGTGTTCTTCCCGGCCGCACGCCGGTCCGGCATGCCGGACCGCGCCGGAACGAAGCTCTGCTCCGCCGCTCCGCCGCTCCGGAACCGCGCGGATCGCGAGTTCCGCGTCTTCGGTCCGAAGCCCCCGGTCTGTTGGCACGGCGCGCCGATCCGTCCTTCCCGCACCTGTCCAACTGGTTATTCGGCACGCGGGGGATAACTTGGCTGTGAAATTCCTGTGCGTGAAGTATTCACCTCCTGTGAGGGGCCGGTATCGGCCATGCTCTGTACGGCCTTTCGCCGGGCGGGCCCGAGGTGCGGTCGCCGGGTAACGGCTGCTGACGTGCGGGTGTGGGCCAACCGGCCGCCCGGCCGGAAGCCGACGTGTGGACGGAAGCGCAGGTCGCGGCCGGTGGTCACGGGCGGCAGGGCTTCGGGAGAAGCGTTCCTGCGCGGGGAGAATTCCTGGTCGGGCCGGTCGCCGATTCCCGCCCGGGGGATTGACCGGAAAAGCCCTGGACGAAGCAGGATTCGCCATTCCGCTTCCTGGCTTCATGTTTCTCTCATCTTCGCGTGACACGGTGGATCGGCATGCTCGCGGCGGCATCGGAGCCATGGACGTACGCACCTTTTCCCCACGGGAAGTGCCGTTTCTCCACAGGAAGTCGCGCTTTCCCGCGGGAAGCCCCGCTGTTCCGTTGCCGACGCCGCCGGTGACGCGCCGATCCCCCGAACACCGGTACCGGCCCGGGACCGCCCGGGCCGGGCACCCACCGTCGCCCTGCGGTGCCCCTACCACCCACCGTTCACGGGAGAGACTCCATGTCCGCCACAACCTTCGTGGACCGGCCCCCCGCGCTCCGATCTCCGCACGCCCGCTGGCGGTTCTGGCACACGCCCGCGGGCCGGCCGCGCTGGGAGCGGCCCGCGCTGCTGGGCATCGCCGCACTCGCGGCCCTGCTGTACGCGTGGAACATCGCCGACAGCGACTACGCCGGCTACTACGCCGCCGCCGTCCGCAGCATGTCGGAGAGCTGGAAGGCGTTCCTGTTCACCTCCTTCGACCCCGGTTCCACGGTCACCCTGGACAAGGCCGGCGGATTCCTGTGGCCGCAGGCGCTGTCCGCGCGGATCTTCGGCTTCAGCAACTGGGCGCTCACGCTCCCGCAGT
The DNA here is from genome assembly GCF_008634025.1 of Streptomyces albofaciens JCM 4342. Lineage (NCBI taxonomy): Bacteria > Bacillati > Actinomycetota > Actinomycetes > Kitasatosporales > Streptomycetaceae > Streptomyces > Streptomyces albofaciens. The sequence goes on from NZ_PDCM01000001.1 coordinate 3,770,843, forward strand.
GCGTCGAGGGCGTCGTCTCCGTGCTGGTCGTCCACCGCACCGTACGGCGCTGGCGCGGCCCGGCGGCCGGGCTGCTCGCGGCCGGCGCGCTGACGCTCACCCCGGTGGTGGCGTCGATGTTCGGGCACGCGCTCCTGGAGGCGCCGCTGACGATGTGCCTGGTGCTGGCGGCCGACCAGGGCGCGCGGGCGATGGTCAGCGGCCGGCTGCGGCCGTTGCTGCTGGCGGCGGTCTGGGTGGGGCTGGCCTTCCAGGCGGCGATGATGCAGGCGTGGATCATCGTGCCGGCCATGGCCGTCGCGTACTTCGTGGTCTCCCCGGCGACGCTGCGCAAGCGGCTGGGCCACCTGCTGACCGCGGGCGCCGTGCTGTGCGCGGTCTCGCTCTCCTGGGTCCTGCTGATGACCGTCGTACCGCAGGACTCACGGCCGTACGTGGACGGCTCGCGGAACAACAGCGCCCTGTCGATGGTGTTCGGCTACAACGGCTTCGACCGGCTCGGCGCGGGCTGGAACATGGACGCCGCCAACAGCGTGCAGGCGGGCGCGGCCACGGGTCAGGGCGGCGCGGTGCGGGGCGGCGGTGCTCAGGCCGGCACCCAGGGCGGCGCCCAGACGGATGCCAAGTCCGGTGCCGGGACGTCCGGTCGGCCGACGGCCGGCGGCGACGGGTCGCAACTGGCGGTGGGCGCCCCCACCACCGGCTGGCTCAAGCTCTTCCGCGCGCCGCTCACGCAGCAGATCGGGTGGCTCTTCCCGCTCGCGCTGTGCGCACTCGTCCTCGGCCTCGTCACCCGCCGCAAACAGCCCCGTACGGACCCGGTGCGCGGCGGCTATCTCCTGTGGGGCGGCTGGCTGCTGACGGCGGCCGCGGTCATGAGCGCCATCAACGTCCCGCATGCCACGTACATGTCCGCCCTGGCGCCCGGCCTCGCCGCGCTGTCCGCCGCCGGAGTCGTCACCTTGTGGCGCGCCTACCGCAAGGGGACGGGGACGGGGGCGGGGACCGGCGCCGCGGCCCGGCCCGGAGGGCTCCGGGCGTGGGCGCTGCCCGGCACCGTCGCGGTGCAGGCGGCCTGGGCGGTTCACCTCGTCTCCGGCCATGCCGACTGGGTGCCGTGGCTGATCCCCCTGATCGTCGTGGCCGCGCTCGCCTCGCTCGGTCTGCTGGTGTACGGGGCCGTACGCGCCCGCCATGAGGGAAGCGGACCGAAGCCCGCTGACACACCGTCAAGCGCCAAACAAGGCGTACACCTTCGCCGTATCGGGACCGCCGGGCTCATCGCGGGCTGCCTCACGATGGCGGCCGCCCCCGCCACCTGGTCGCTGTCCGTACTGGACCCGCGGTACACCGGCTCGGCCCACTCGGCCTCCGCGGGCCCGCAGGACACGACCATCGGCACCCCCGCGCACCTGACGGACACCCAGCGCAAGATCCTCGACTACGTGGAACGGCGCAAGGGAACCGCCGAGTACACCTTCTCCGCCGCGCTGCTCTCCGCCGAGCCGTACATCCGCCTCGGCGGTGCCGCCGTCCTGCCGCTCGGCGGGTTCGCGGCCGGGACCGAGCCGGTGACCCTGGAGACGTACCGGCGGCTGGTCGCGTCCGGGAAGCTGCGCTTCGCGCTCGTCGGCGACCGCAGCACGGCCGGCACGTCGCAGACGGCACGGATCAACCGGTGGGTCCGCTCGGCGTGCGAGAAGGTCGATCCGTCGGCGTACGGCGGGGAGACGGGGGCCGGGGCGGGCAAGGCGAACGGGTCGGGACCGCGCACCGGAACCGGGCCGTCGCAAGCCGGATCCGGACAGCCGCAAGCCGGAACCCGGCAGCCGCAGGCAGGGGGCGGCGCGAACCAGAGCCTCTACCGCTGCTCTCCTGAGGACGCGCGGAACTGACCGGTATCGGGAGGGCGCGCGGGCCCGGCCGACATCTCCGGAGGGCGCGCGGGACCGACCGGTATTCCCCCCGCTTGCCCCGCCGTGCCCCTCTTGACCCGTGCGCGAGCATGCCAGCACAGTACGGAGGACCGTCCGGGCAGACCGATCCCGCGGCCTCGGACGCGGGGCGTTGGAGGGTGCCGTGCGCGTGGACGAACCGGCCGCCGTGGCCTTCGCGCGGGACCTGATCCGGCTGCGGACGGTCAACGCGGCCGGTGCCACCGCCGTCGAACAGCCCGCCGCCGACCTCGTCTCCCGCCTCTTCACCGCGTTCGGCTGGCCGCACGAGGTGACCGAGGTGGTGCCCGGCCGCCCCAATGTCGTCGCGGTCGTCGAGGGCGGCGGCGGACCGGGCCGCACCCTGATGTTCGAGGGGCACACGGACGTGGTCACCGAGGGCGACCCGGAGACCTGGTCCGTCGATCCGTACGGCGCGCAGATCCGCGACGGCAGGCTGTGGGGCCGGGGCGCCGCCGACATGAAGTCCGGCGTCGCGGCCATGATCTACGGCGTACGGGCGCTCCAGCAGGCCGGTCCCTTCCCCGGCCGGATCGTCGTCGGCGTGCTGTGCGACGAGGAGGGCCTGATGCTGGGCGCCAAGGCGTTCGCCGCGTCCCCGGCGGCCGCCGGGGTGGACGGCGTCATCGTCTGCGAGCCGGAGGGCTACGAGGTGTGCACCTCGGCCCGCGGCGGCATCCGCCTCCGGCTCGCGCTGCACGGGGTGATGGCGCACGGCGCGATGCCCCAGGAGGGCCGTAACCCGCTCGTCGCCGCCGCGCGCATCGTCGCCGCGCTCGCCGGGGCGGAGGAGTGGGCCGTACGCCGGTACGGGACCCATCCGCACGCCGGAACGGTCACCGTCACCCCGACGGTGCTGCACGGCGGCGACCCCGACCAGCTCAACGTCATCCCCGCCCGGGCGGTCGTCGGCATCGACGTGCGGACGGTCCCCGGCACCGACCACGCCGAGCTGATCGGCCACCTGCGGCAGGCGGCCGAGGACGCCGCGGCGGGTGTGGGCGTGACCGTCGCGCTGACCGTCGTGGACGACCGGCCGGCCATCGAGACCGACGCCGGCCACCCGGTCGTCACGGCGCTGGTGGCCGGTCACCGGCAGGTGCACGGCAGCGCACCGGCCTTCGGCGCGGTCCCCGGCACGACCGACGGGACGATACTGACCCGCGACGCGGGCCTGCCGACCGTCGTCTACGGGCCGGGCGGCAAATGGATCGCCCACCAGAAGGACGAGTACGTCGAGGTGCGGGAGATCGGCGAGTACGCCCGGGTGTACGCCGCGGCGGCCCGGCACTTCCTCGACGGCGGCGGCGCCCGCCGCGAAGGCGCCGGCGCATGACGGCGGCGGGACGCGGAAGCCGGACGCATCGGTCGCAGGAGCAGGCGAAGGAGCAGGCGATGGAGCACGCGACGGAGCACGGAGCCGGCCGGGCGGTCGAGTACGCGAAGCTGTTCCGCCTGGACGGGCGGCGCGTCGCGGTGGTGGGCGGCGCCGGGGGCATCGGCCGGGAGGCGGTACGCGCCCTGGCCGCGCACGGCGCCGAAGTGATCGTCGCCGACCTGGACGCGGCCGGTGCCGCGGCGGCAGCGGAGGCCGCTGCCGCCGAGCCCCCGGCCCCCGGCAGCCGCACCGGCACCGCGACCGCCTGCCCCCTCGACGTGCTGGACGAGGACGCGGTACGGGCCGCGGCGGACCGGTGGGGAGCGCTGGACGGGCTGGTCGTCACCACCGGCGTCAATGTGCGCAAGCGGATCGCCGACTACACCGCCGCCGAGTTCGACCGGGTCATCGGCCTCAACCTGCGGGCCGCCTTCACCCTCGTGCGGGCCGTCGCCCCCGCCATGGCCGAGCGGGGCCGGGGCAGCGTGGTCGGCCTCGCCTCCATGCGCGCCTTCCAGGTCGAGCCGGGGCAGAGCGTGTACGCCGCCTCGAAGGCCGGGCTGGTGCAGTTCCTGCGGACGGCCGCGGCGGAGTGGGGGCCGCGCGGCGTCCGGTTCAACGCGGTGGCGCCCGGTGTGGTCCGTACCCCGCTCACCGACCAGATCGCCGCCGATCCGCACTGGTACGACGCGTACGCCCAGGCGTCCGCGCTGCGCCGCTGGGCCCGCGCCGACGAGATCGCGGGCGCCGTGGTCTACCTCCTGTCCGACGCGTCCACCTTCGTCACCGGCAGCGTGCTGACGGTCGACGGCGGCTGGACGGCGGTGGACGGCCGGTTCGATCCGTCGCTCTGAGGACGGCCGGCCCGGCGCACGGCACGAACGCGACCCCCACGGAGCCACATGCCACCGCACAGCCACGACGGCACCACCCCCGACCACGCGACCTCCGATCACGCCACCTCCGACCACACCCTCTACGACGTCCCCGGCCTGGCCGCCCCCGTCGAGATCCGCGTCGACCGCTGGGGCGTGCCGCACCTGTACGCCGCCTCTCAGGACGACCTGTTCCTCGCCCAGGGCTTCAACGCCGCCCGGGACCGCCTCTTCCAGATCGACCTGTGGCGGCGCCGCGGCCTCGGTCTGCTCTCCGAGGTGTTCGGCGAGAGCTGCCTCGAACACGACCGGGCGGCCCGGCTCTTCCTGTACCGCGGCGACATGGCCGCCGAATGGGCCGCCTACGGACCTCGTACGGAGCGCATCATCAGCGCCTTCGTGCGCGGCGTCAACGCGTTCGTGGCGCTCTGCCGCGCCGACCCGGCCCAGCTGCCGCCCGAGTTCGCGCTGCTCGGTCACCGGCCCGCCTACTGGGAGCCCGCCGACGTGGCCCGCATCCGCAGCCACGGCCTCTACTACAACCTGGAGCAGGAGGTCGCCCGCGCGCTGACCCTGCGCGACCACGGCCCCGCCGTCGAGGACCTGCGCCGCGCCCGGGAACCCGCGCACACCTTGCGCGTACCGGAGGGCCTGGACCTGTCCCTCATCCCCGACGACGTGCTGCGGGTCTACCGGCTGGCCACCACCGCGCCGTGGGAGGACGGCGGTCCGCGCCAGGGCCCGGACGGCAGCAACAACTGGGTGATCGCCCCGTCCCGTACCGCCACCGGCCGGCCCCTGCTGGCCAACGATCCGCACCGCGCCGTCACCCTGCCCGCGCTGCGCTACCTCGCGCACCTGACGGCTCCCGGCATCGACGCCATCGGCGCGGGCGAGCCCGCGCTGCCCGGCATCTCCATCGGCCACAACGGCCGGATCGCCTTCGGACTGACCATCTTCCCCATCGACCAGGAGGACCTGTACGTCTACCGCACCAACCCGGACGCGCCCCGCGAGTACCGCTACGACGGCCGCTGGGAGCCGATGACCCGCGTCACCGAGACGGTCCCGGTGCGCGACGGGCGGCCGGTCACCGTCGAGCTGTGGTTCACCCGGCACGGGCCGGTGATCCACGAGGACCCGGAGCGCGGCACGGCCTTCGCCGTACGGGCCGCCTGGCTCGGCCCGGGCATGGCCCCGTACCTGGGCAGTACGGAGTACCTGACGGCGGAGGGACCCGACGCCTTCGTGGCCGCGCTGCGCCGCTGGGGCGCGCCCGGCGAGAACCAGGTCTACGCGGCCCCCGACGGCACCATCGGATGGCAGCCCGCCGGCCGCGTCCCCGCCCGGCCGAACTGGGACGGCACCCTGCCCGTGCCCGGCGACGGCCGCTACGAGTGGGCCGGTTTCCACCCCGCGGACACGCTGCCGTCCGTACGCGACCCCGACCGGGGCTGGTTCGCCACGGCCAACGAGATGAACCTCCCGCCCGGCTACCCGAACGCCCGGCGGACGATCACCTACGACTGGTACGCACCCGCCCGCCACGACCGCATCGCCGCCGAGCTGGACGCCCGCACCGGCTGGACCGTCGCGGACTGCGTCCGCCTCCAGACCGACTGCACCAGCCCGGCCGCCCGCCGCGTCCTGCCGCTGCTGACCGGCCTGACCAGCGACGATCCGGCCGTGGCGTGGGCGCTGGACCGGCTGCGCGCCTGGGACGCGCGGCTGACGCCCGACTCCGTACCCGCCGCGCTCTTCGAGGTCTGGTACCGGCGTCACCTGCGCCCGGCCCTGCTGGAACGGGCGCTGGCCCGCCTGCTGCCGCCGGACCGGCGCGCCGCGGCCCTGGCACGCGTCCTGCCCGCCGGCGAAGCCGCCACCACCGACCCGCGGGCCGAGCTCGGCCTGCTGCGCGCGCCCGGCGACCGGCTCGGCCCCGACCCGGACCGCGCCGTGCGCACGGCCGTCCTCGGCTCCCTCCCCGGCGCGCTCACCGAACTCGGGAGGCTGCTGGGGCCGGACCGCGCCCGCTGGACCTGGGGAGCGCTGCACCGGGCGGAACCACGGCATCCGCTCGCCGCGTGGCTGGGGGAGCGGGCCCCGGACTGGACCCGGGCCGGGCCCGCGCCGCGCGGCGGCAGCGGCGACACGGTGGGCGCCACGTCGTACGGTCCGGACTTCCGGCAGGCCGGCGGGGCGACCTTCCGGCTGGTGATCGACGTCGGCGACTGGGACGCCTCGGTGGCCATGAACGCGCCCGGCCAGTCCGGTGTGCCGGGCAGCCCGCACTACCGCGACCTGTTCGCGGACTGGGCCGCGGACCGCGCCTTTCCGCTGCTGTACGGCCGCGCCGCGGTCGAACGGCACACCACCCACATGATCACCTTGCGGCCCGCCGGGGGCCCGCCGCCCGGAAAACCGTGATTCAGATCACGGGAATTACCGTGTAACAAACCATGGGTAAGTGCGCGATGAATACAGAGGTGCCCGCCGTGCACCTTGCCTATGTGTATCGAGAGGTTCCTCGTGTCACTCACCTCGGCCATCACGCGACCGCAGGAAATAACCGGATCCCCGGCCCCGGAAGACGTACCCGCCGACGGTACGGCGATCGAGGCGGCCGGCGGATTCACCCTGTCCCACGGTGACGAGGGGGACGCGCCGGCGCAGCAGGTCGCCGGCGCCGGGGCCTCCGCCGACCCGGTCAAGGACTACCTCAAGCTGATCGGCAAGGTCCCGCTGCTCAACGCCGAGCAGGAGGTGGAGCTGGCCAAGCGCGTCGAGGCCGGCCTGTTCGCCCAGGAGAAGCTGGACACCGGCGAGCCCACCGGCAGGCTCCGCCGGGAGCTGGAGATCCTGGTCGCGGACGGCGCCCGCGCCAAGGAACACCTCGTCGAGGCCAACCTGCGGCTCGTCGTCTCGCTCGCCAAGCGCTACACGGGCCGCGGCATGCTCTTCCTGGACCTCATCCAGGAGGGCAATCTCGGGCTCATCCGCGCCGTCGAGAAGTTCGACTACGTGAAGGGTTTCAAATTCTCCACGTACGCCACCTGGTGGATTCGCCAGGCCATCACCCGCGCGATGGCCGACCAGGCCCGTACGATCCGCATTCCGGTCCACATGGTCGAGATCATCAACAAGGTGGCCCGGATTCAGCGCCAGCTGCTCCAGGACACCGGCCGCGAACCCACCCCGGAAGAACTGGCCAAGGAACTCGACATGACCCCGGAAAAGGTCATCGAGGTACAGAAATACGGCCGTGAGCCGATATCCCTGCACACCCCCCTGGGCGACGAGGGCGACAGCGAGTTCGGCGACCTGATCGAGGACACCGAAGCCGTCGTCCCCGCCGAGGCCGTCGGCTTCTCGTTCCTCCAGCAGCAGCTGCGCGCCATCCTGGAGACCCTGGCCGACCGCGAGGCCGGCGTCGTCTCCATGCGCTACGGCCTCAAGGACGGCCAGCCCAAGACGCTCGACGAGATCGGCAAGGTCTACGGCGTCACCCGGGAGCGCATCCGCCAGATCGAGAACAAGACGATGTCGAAGCTGCGGCACCCGTCGCGGTCGCAGTTGCTGCGGGACTACCTGGACTAGGGGAGGGGCCCCGGGCCGGCGGCAGCCTCCCGCCGAAGGGCGCGCCCCCGGAGCGGCGGCGAATTCCAGGGGTCGTTGCAACACAGAGGTCAACTGGCTGTCGCCAGGAGCTTAGCGAGACGCTCGGCTGGGGTTTGCCAGCCGAGCGTTTTGCGTGGCCGGCTGTTCAGCTCGGCGGCGACGCCCGCCAGGTCCCCGGGGGTGTGAACGGCCAGGTCGGTGCCCTTGGGAAAGTACTGCCGCAGCAGGCCGTTGGTGTTCTCGTTGGAGCCGCGTTGCCAGGGGCTGGCCGGGTCGCAGAAGTAGACCGGGATGTCGGTGGCAACGGTGAACGCCCGGTGGGCGGCCATCTCCGAGCCCTGGTCCCAGGTCAGGGATCGCCAGAGGTGCCGTGGAAGGGTCTGGACGGTCGTGGCGAGCGCGTTGCGGGTGGCGATGGCGCTGTGGCCGACCGGCAGGTGCACGAGCATCAGGTAGCGGGTGGACCGCTCGACGAGGGTGCCGATGGCGGAACGGCCGTCCTTGCCGATGATGAGATCGCCCTCCCAGTGTCCGGGGACGGCCCGGTCGGCGGCTTCGGCGGGGCGTTCGCTGATCAGGACCATGGCCTTGATGGCGCGGGAGGCACGCTTGTGGGCCTGGCGGTGCGGGCGCCGGCGGGCCCGGCCGGTGCGAAGCGCTCGGGTCAGTTCCCGGCGGAGTTCTCCGCGGCCCTGGACGTAGAGGGCCTGGTAAACGGTCTCGTGGGTCACGTGCATCTCCGGCCGGTCGGGGAAACGTGCCCGCAGGACTTGGCAGATCTGCTCGGGGCTCCAGCGCATCGTGAGGTGATCCTGGATGAAGTCCCGCAGCTCGGGATTCTGGCCGATCTTTCCGGGTTTCGGACGGGACCGGCGGGCCTTGGCCTTGTTGTGGGCGATGCTCGGTCGGTAGTACCAGCCGCCGTTGTGCAGAGTGTGCCGGTTGCGGCGTATTTCGCGACTGACGGTGGACGGGCTGCGGCCCAGCTCGACGGCTATCTGCCGGATCGAGGCCCCCTCGCGGAGACGGTCGGCGATGTGGATGCGGTCGTGCTCCTGGAGATACCGCGACGGCGCGGGAGGCAGTTCCTCCGATCCCGTCGCCGGGGCCTGTCCCGGCACCGGGTAGATCGGAGGAACTGCCTTCCGGCCGCCTGGCGGCGAGTGCCAGCCGTTGCGCCACCGCTTGCCGGTGCGCAGGTTGATGCCGACTATCCGGGCGGCTTCCCGAGTGCTGTACCCCTGCTCCATGAGCAGGAAGTATGCGGCCCGCTCGCGGGCCAGTTGGCGCCCGCCCCCGGGCCCCCGGTTCTTCCGGATCTCGAAGTCCATCGCGTCCCCTGAGCTGGGGTGTTGCGACGACCACTAGAACTCAAGCGGCGCACGGGGGCGTTGCCGTTCCCGGTCCTGCCTGCCGTGTCCTGCGGACCCCTACACTCGATGGGTACGCCCGGCCCGTCAGCGCTGCCGGGAGGCGTCCGCGCGGCCGGGGGCGGCGTGCGGGCGCGAGGGCTGGATTCGGGGGTGTGGCCATGCCCGGTGCCGAGCGGAGTGTTCAGTCCGCGCTGCAGTTCTGGGAACAGGGACGGCGGTTCGAGGACCAGGGCAGGCCGGTCCTGGCCGCCCGAAGATACACGCGCGGTCTCGGGAGCTTCCTGACGTATGTGAAGCTCGCCCGGACCGGCCAATTGGCTGCCGCTTACTACGCGTTCGGGGCGCTCGGCAGGGAGACCGCCCGTCTGTGCGCCACCTTGAACCGGCACAGTGCCTTGCAGAACGCCCGCATGGCCCTGGCCGCCTCGCACTTCGCCGACCCGACGCGCGGCCAGGTCGAGCTGGTCGAGCGGGAGGTGCGCGCAGGCCGTGACCACACGCTGTACCAGCTGACCCTGGGGCGCCGCGACCAGGTGCTGACCGCCGAGATGCGGATCGCCGGCGCCGCGGACGCGCGCGATCTGCTGGCCTCCCTGCTCGGTGACGAGACCGCCACCCGGCCCAGCGCCAAGGGGCTCTGGCCGATCGGCAGCGGCGGCGATACGGGGCGGGGACCGATCGGCTACTGGCAGGACAAGAAGCGCTACATGCAGGCTGTGCTGCCCAGTTGCGCCGGGCTCGACGAGATCCGCGAACGCCTTCGCCTGCGGGAGGAGGCCGACGCCTTGTTCACCGAGCTGCGCAGGGTCGCTCCTGGCTTCGACCCGGGGCCGCGTCCCGAGCGGGGCAGGACGTAGCGGGAGGCGGCCGGGTGCCGGAGCGAAGCACAGGAAAACGTCGGCGGGAGCGGGGGCCGGAGTGAGCAAACACCACATGCGCGCCCCCTTGCAGACCGCGCTCGCCGCCTGGCGGCAAGCGCGGAGCACGGCGAGCAGCGGCGCCCCGCCCCGGCGCACCGGCGTCGCCTACCACCGAGCCGTCAACCACCTGCAGATGTACGCCGGCCTGCTCCGGGCCGGTCCCCGCCCCCGCGAGGAGGTACGGGACGAGCTGAGCGCCACCTGCCACGCCCTGTCCGTCCTGTGCCGCGAATCGGTGCCGAAGGTCGCGGCCTCGGGCGCCACCCACTACGTGGCGGTGCACGCCCGGACCGCCCTGGCCGCCGCCCACCTCGCCGACCCCGTACGGGGCGAGCCCGGCCGGGTCGGCGCGGCGCTGGACGGCCCGGCCCTGGAGCGCTTCGACCCCGACGGCGCCGGGGACGTGCCGCCCGCGGAACGGATCGCGGCCGCGGCCGACGTGCGGCTGCTGCTCGCCTCGGTGATCGCCGAGCGGCCGCCCGCCCGCGGCGCCACGGGCACGCCGTGGTGCATCAGCGACGACTCGGGCGACGGGTTCCGGGCCGTCTACCGGGACCGGCGGCGCTTCCGCCGCGCCGTGCTGCCCGGCTGCGCGGGCCTGGACCCGCAGGCCGAGGCGCTGCGGCTGGGCGGGGAAGCGGTGCGCCTGCACGCCGCGCTGGCGGCTGGGCTGCCCGGGCACCGTACGGAACTCGACCGCGCCCGGCGGCAGTTGACGGAACTGGCCCGGCTGCTCGGGGTGGCCGCGCCGACGGTGGGGTGAGGCGGCGGTGTCCCAGTGGGCACAGGCCCTCGGCGCCCTGGGCGCGCTGGTCATGGGGGTGTTCGGCGGCGCCAACTGGCGCTTCCCCTTCCTGGAGCGCTACCGCCTGCTCGGGCTCGGCTGCGGCTTCCTGACCTGGGTGGCCGCCGAGTTCGGCGTACCGGAGGGCGACCGGCCGCCCTGGTACGAGCCGCTGGGCGCCGCGGCGATGCTCCTGGCCGGCGCGGCGGGCCTGTACCGGGGCCACCAGTGGCGCCGCCGCGGCCACGACAGCGGTGACGACGGCCCGCTGCACGCCGCCGAAGGCGCCGCGCACCTGCGCCGGTACTTCGGTCGGGACAGCACCGCCGCCCTGGACGCCGCCGTCGACGCCTTCCGGCTGGCCGTCCGCGACACCGTGGGCAGCGGTCCCCACCTGCGCCACCACGCCGACCTGGTGAAGGCCCTGCGGATCCGCTACGAACGCCTCCGGAACCGTGCCGACCTCGACGACGCCGTCCGGGTGGGCCGCACGGCCCGCTCGCTGCGCGGCCCGAAAGCACACCGCGCGCTGCTGCTGACCGAGCTGAGCACGGCGCTGCGGCTGCGCCACGAGCACACCGGCGCCTCCGCGGACCTCGTACAGGCCCGGGCCTGCGGAAGGTCCGCCCTGTCCCTCCTCCACGACCGGCACCTGTACTTCCCGCTGTGCGGCTCCCGCCTCAGCGCGGTCCTGCTCAGCTCGTACGAACACAGCGGCGACCCGCGCGACCTCGACGCCGCCCTGGCCGGGATACGGCGCGGCATCGGCTCGGCGGCCGAGCGCGGCTACCGCCGTACGGCGGACGAGATCCGCCTCTGCTACCTGCTCACCGTGCGCGGCCGCACCGCCGGAGACCCGGACGACCTCGCCGAGGCCGTGGCCCAGGGGCGCCGCACCCTGGAACGGATCGCCCCGGCCGACCCCCTGTACCCCTCGTGCCTGCACCACCTGTCCGTCGCGCTCCGCGCCGCCCACGACCTGCACACGGCTGGTACGGGCGCCCCCGCGGCCCCGCCGGGAACCGCGCACCGCACGTATCGCATCAGGAGCGCCGACCCGCCCCTGGAGGAGGCGGAGTCCTTCGCACGGCAGGCCCTGCTGCGGGTCGCCGACGACGCGCCCGAGGGCGCCCGCTACCACCTCAACCATGCCCTCGTCCTCCACGGCCTGCACCGCGCCGAGCCCTCCGCGGACCGGCTGGAGCGGGCCCTGAAGGCCGCGCGCGCGGCGGCCCGGCACCCCACGGCCGAGGTGCCGACCCGGGTACGGGCCGGGCTCGCGCTCAGCGACATCGCCGCCGGCGAGGGGCTGCACGCCGCGGCGGTCACGGCGTTCGAGGAGGTGATCGGGCTGCTGCCGCGCCTGGCCTCGCACGAGCTGGAGCGGGCCGACCAGGAACAGCAGATCGTGCGGTGGCCCGGCATCGCACGGGCGGCCGCCACCAGCGCCCTGGAGGCGGGCGAGCCCGCCCGGGCCGCCGTCCTGCTCGAACACGGCCGCGGCGTGCTCCTCGCCCGGACCCTCGCCCTGCGCACCGACCTGGGCGCGCTGCGCGCCGCGCACCCCCGGCTGGCCGATGAACTGGAGGACGTGCGCGGGCAGCTCACGGCACCGCTCCCGGCCCCGGGCACGGACGGCGGCCACCCCACGAGCCCCGCCCGGGAAAGCCCCGCCAGGGAAAGCCCCGTTCAGGAAAGCCCCGCCAGGGAAAGCCCCGCCCGGGAAGGTCCCGTCGGAACCCCGGAACTGCTCCGGCAGACCCGCCGTGAGCAGGAGGAGCGCTGGGAGCGGCTGTTGGAGCGCATCCACGAGCAGCCCGGTTTCGAGGACTTCGCGCGTCCGCCCACCGCCGCCCGGCTGCGCGCCCAGAGCACGCGGGGCCCGCTGATCCATCTCAACGTGACCGGCCGGCGCTGCGACGCGATCGCCGTCACCCCCGACGGCATCCGCTCGGTGCCGCTCGACACCACTCCCGAAGAGGTCGAGGAACAAGCGCGGGTGCTGCACCGCTGCTTCGTCCCCGGGGCCGTCGCCGATGTCGAGGCGCAGGGACCGGCCTACCGCGTGCTGGCCTGGATGTGGGACACGCTGGTCGCCCCCGCGCTCGACGCGGCCCTGCCGCGGCAGGCGCCGGAGGGGCCGCTCCCGCACGTGTGGTGGGTGCCGACCGGGCCGCTGACCGCGCTGCCGCTGCACGCCGCCGGGCACCACCGCGAGGGCGGCCCCGCCCTGATCGACCGGGCGGTCTCGTCGTACACGCCCACGGCGCACGCCCTGATGGCGGCCCGCGCACGGCCCGGCCCCCGGGCCGACCGGGACAGCCGGCTCGTGGTCGCCGTGCCCGCGCCGCCGGGCGCGCCCCCGCTGGCCGGCGCCGCGCGGGAGGCGGAGTTCGTCCGCGGCCGCGCGCCCGGTGCCACCACCCTGCTGACGGACACGGCGGCGGTCCGCGAACGCGTACTGGAAGAACTGCCGCGGCACGCCTGGGCGCATTTCGCCTGTCACGCCGTACCCGACCCGAAGGCGCCCTCACACAGCCGGCTGCTGCTGCACGACCACGCCCGCACGCCGCTGACCGTGGCCGATGTCTCCGCCCTCGACCTGCGCGGCTCCCGGCTCGCGTACCTGTCGGCCTGCGAGACCGCGGTGGCCGGGCCCCGCTACCGGGACGAGGCGATCCACCTGGCCGCCGCGTTCCAGCTCGCCGGGTTCCCCCATGTGATCTCCACGCTGTGGCAACTGCCCGACCGCGCCGCGTACGTACTCGCCCAGGAGATGTACCAGGCTCTCGAAGAGCGCCTGGCGGCCGGCGAGGGCGTGGCCGCCGCCGTCCACGCGGTCACCCGCCGGGCCCGCTACGAGATGTTCCCGCGCCTGCCCGGGGTGTGGGCGGCCTTGGTGCACGTCGGCCCCTGACCGCCCGTCAGTCCGGTGGCCCGCCGGTCGATCCGGTGGCCCGCCGTCACTCGTCGTCCGGCGCTTCCCCGGTGTCGGCCGGGGCGGGCAGCGGCTCGCGCGCGGCACGGGCCGAGGCACTCGCGGGGTCGGCGGGTGCGGCGGAGGGCTCGGCCACCCCGTCGTCCGGCACGTGCCCGCGCCCCTCGCAGGCGTCCGCCTGCTGCAACTCCCGTTCCCAGGGGGTCAGTTCCCTGTCATCGGCGGTGTCCATCGGTGCTCCTTCCGGTCCGCGGTCCGGGCCGTCCGTCGTGGCGCGGGCCCCGCCCGTGCCGTCGTGTCCGCGCTCCGGCCTCACTCCTGTGGCCCATCCCGGGGCGGCAGCAGGATCTCCAGTACGTCGGTGTCCTCGGCCCGTACGAACAGGCCGCCGCTGTTCTCGATCCGGCGGTGGAAGCTGCCGTCCGGGCGCATCAGCCAGGCCGACTCCAGATACAGCTCCGGCGGGTGCGGATAGGAGGTGGCGTACGAGCGGGTGCCGTACCAGCCGCCGATCCACACCCCGTCGCGCAGCCGGAGCCGGACGAAGCACGAGCCGCGCTGCCGGAACATCTGGTCCCACGCCGTGGGCGTGCCCCGGTAGCGCACGGTGCTCAACCGCCGCCGCTGCCCGTACGTCACGGCCGCGGCGGCAGCGGCCGGGATCACGACGAACAGCGCCAGCCCCGCGAGTCCGGCGGCCCGGGGCCCGGCGGCCAGGCGGGACCAGCCGTCCTGCCCGGCTCCCCGGACCAGGGAGACGAGGTGGGGGCCGAAGGCGATCAGGTACAGCGCGTCGAGCACCACCGAGGCGGCGACCGCCCGCAGGACACGCTCGCCGAGCTTCCGCTCGCCCGGGACCGGGCCGCGCCAGAACTCGCGCAGGAACTGGTAGGTGACCCCGGGCAGCACGAAGAGCACCACCAGCGCCACCTGGAGCACCGTCGAGGGCGCGGCGGACATCACACACCCCCGGGCCCGACATCGGGGTCCCGCGCCAGCCGGGCGGTCGCGACCGCCGCGGCGGTGAGCCCTCCCAGGACCGCGAGCGCGGAGACCGTCACCCACGGCTTCCGCTCCGCCACCCATGAACCGCCCGGCTCCTGCCCGATGTTCAGCGCCGTCAGGGCCGCGGCGGCGACGGCCCAGGCGACGGCCAGGACCGACCGGCGCACCGTCGTCATGTCCGCCAGCAGCACGGCCGCCGCGCCTAGCGCCAGGACCGCGCACACCATCACGGCCGGGTCCCGTCCCGCGCCCAGCAGCAGGCCGCCGAAGACGACCAGCGCGGCGGCCTGCGTGCCACGGCGGCGCCCCGCGAGCGGCCGGCCGCGCCGCACCGTGCCGAACAGAGCGGCGGCCATCAGCAGATCCCCCGTCACGAGATACCCGTCCACGCTGCCCCGTCCCTTCCACGGCAAGCGGCCCAGCCCCATGCTCAGGCTAGGCCAACCGGCTTTCCGGGAAGCGCTGTTCGCGGTGGTGTCAAGCGGCGGCGCATGAGTGGTCGCGATCCGGTGACCGGCCGCCGGGCCGCTGCTAGCCTCACAGCAGCGGCGCGCGGGGGACGGGGGTCCGACATGAGGTCCGCAGCAGCGAAAGCCGGTCGTCTCACAGCGGCGGTGGCCCTGACGGTGCTCGCCGGGGTCACGGCGTGCGGGCAGCCCGGCGGTACGGGGCCTGGCGGCGGTACGGGTCCCGGTGGCGCGCCGACCGGGACGGCGTCGCCCGCCGGGTCTCTGGGGGACGGCGCTTCCGCGTCCGACGGGACGGGAGGCGGCGGCCACGGAGGCGGGGGCGGTGGCGGTGGCGACCAGGCCTCGTACAGTCAGGGCGGGGATCCGGTGAAGCCGGTGTCGCAGCCCCCTGAGGACACGGACGACCCCGAGCCGACCGGCGTCGGGAACACGCCCAGCGGCGGCTTCCCCACCACCGGCCCTTCGTGCACCGGGCCCTCCGACGGCGATTCCACGTGCTCCGACACGGACAGCCCGTCCCCCACGAGTGACGGCTCGCCCAACCCCATGACGGGCAAGGCCGAACGGCAGACCGACGTGGCTCCGCAGCCGGACACCACCCGCCCCGGCCCCACCCCGCCCGCCTCCGGCACCCCGTGACCGTCGATGGCCGCCCCGCCCGCCGCACCGGGTGATCCGGACGTCGCCCGCGCCCGTGCCCGTGCCCGAACTCGCGCCCGAACCCGAGCCCTTGCCCGCGCCCGAGCCCGTGCCCGGCGCCGTCGGCGAATCCCCCGGCCCGCCCCGCCGCCGGGCGCCTCCGGCCCCGGCCCCGCCCCCGGCACACCACCGCAGCCCGACCAGCGGTTCGAGTTCGTCAACACCGTCCTCGGCGCCGGGTCGCTGGTCGGGGGCCTGATGTTCTACGCGGGCGTCATGCACAGCAGCGCCTACTTCGGGTACTTCCACGTCCGCGCGTCCGTCCTCGGCTTCGGCTTCCCACAGATGATCATCTGGAGCCTGCGGCTGGTGACCCTGCCGGTCCTCGTCTGCCTGGCCGTCCTGGCCGTGGGGCCGCGCCTGCCGGACCTCCTCGTGGCCCTGCGCGTGCCGAGCCGTGCCACGCTCCGCGTGCGCCGCGCCGGCCGGGCCGTCGCCCGGCAGTACGCGCTGTTCGTGGCGGCCGGCGTCGGCCTGATGCTGCTGTGGCAGCGCATCCAGCCGTACGGCTGGGCGGCACCCCTGCTCGTGGCCACCGGCCTGGTCCTGAGCCAGAGCGGCGCGGCGAACCCGGCCCGCCCCGCGCGCGGGCTGTGGCGCAGGGGCCTGCCGGTCGCCGCGGCCGGGCTGTTCCTGGTGTGGGCCATCGCCCTCGTCGCGGGCCAGCTCGGCCGGCAGGACGCCCGCGCGGCCGCCGCGCACCTGGTGCGCCGCTCCGCCGTCGTGGTCCTGAGCACCGAACGCCTCAGCCTCACCGGCCCCGGGCTGACGACCGAGACGCTCCCGGGCATGCACTACCGGTACCGCTACACCGGACTGCGCCTGATCCTGGAGCGCGACCGCCGCTACTACGTCCTGCCGGTCGGCTGGCGGGCCCGCAGCGACCCCACCTTCGTCATCGAGGACGACGACTCGATCCTGATCCAGATCATGCCGGGCACCCGGCCCCGGGAGGGGGACGACGAGCCGTGAGGGGCGGCGCACCGGTCCGGCCGCGCCGAATATTCGTTTTGCGTGCAACCATCCGGTGCCCGCGCTGGTCTGGCCTCGTATGAACGGATCGACAACGGGGACACGGTCGCAGCGCGTGGCGGGCGCCACGGCGGCCGTGGTGCTGGTGGCGCTGGCCGTGGCGGTGACGGTCGGCGGCAAGGCGCCGGTGGTCGCCGTCGATGGCGGAGCACCCGCCACCGGGCCGGCACTGACGCTCAGCGGCATGCGGAACACGTACTACATCCCCCGGGCCGACTCACCGGTCCGGGACGACACGCCGGGGAAGTACGAGATCACCTTGAAGGCCCGGGAGTCGCACCCGGTCGTCAAGAACGTCAAGGTCAGCATCGACCTGTCCGTGCTCAAGGGCAAGGCGCGCCCCGTCTGGGCGGACAAGGGCAACAAGTGCGGCATGACGGGCCAGGTCATGACCTGCACGGTCGACGTCGAGCCGGGCGCGGTCTTCACCCCCTTCACCCTGGTGCCGCAGCCGGGGGCCGCCCCGGGACCGGCCGGGGCCGTCACCGTCACCGTGACCAGCCCCACCACGCCCACCGTCCGGCACACCACCCAGGTCGTCATCGGCGCGCCCGTCATCACGGCCCGTCAGGTCCCCAAGAGGACCGGCGTCCGGCCGGGCTCCGGGGTGGAGCTGACACCCGCGTTCGGGAACAGGGGGGACACCGGCATCGACGACGGGGTGACCGTGCTCGTCGAGGCTTCCGAGGCGACGCTGCGGCGCCTCCACGGCAACTGCCGGTACGACAAGGCCGTGGCGCCCACCAGGGCGCAGTGCGACTTCCCCGGGCCGCTGCCGCCCGGTGCGGCGTACGAGACGGACGCCCCGTTCACGGCGCAGGCCGACGCGACGGCGATGCACGGGCGTGTCTCCTACACCGTGCTCCGCGCCCACGAGACGTTCGGCGAGCACCGGCTGCTGCCCGCCTCGGCCCCGCGCGGCACCGGAGCGCCGCTCGGCCTGCGCCCCGTCGACGGCGGCGGCAGCGACTTCGCGCCGTCGATGTACTCGCACGCCGACGCGGCCCGGAGCGACCTGGACTTCGACACCACGGGGATCGACGACCTCCAGGCGGTCGGCTTCACCATCAAGGGCAAGGTGGGCGAAACCGTCGACGCCCAGGTGCCGTATCCGAGGAACTTCGTCGATCCCGAGATGGCGGTGACCCTGCCCGAAGGCGTCAGCCTCGTCACCGTGCCGCGCGGCGAGCACACGAGCGACATGGTCTACTGCGAGCCCGGCGGGTCCGGGCGCGGTTCGGCCGAGTGCCACGGCTACGAGGTCGGCGGCACCTGGGTGCGCGTGCACCTCGGCAGGCGGGTCGAAGGCGCCCGGGGATCGGTGCGCGCCCTCTCCGGACCGAGGGCCGATCCGGACCGGGAGAACGACACGGCGCCGGTCACGGTCGAGTACACCGGCTGAGCCGGGGCGGGCCGCCGGGCCAGGGGCGGGCGGCTCGCCGGGCAAGGGCGTTTCCCCGGGCGGCCGTTGGCCGTACCGTTCGGTGCGGAACGTACAGTGCCCGCACCGAACGGTGGACCCGCGAGCGACCGCAGGAGGACATGTGACCAGCGAGGTCGAGCACAGCTCTGTCGAGGTGAACGGCGTCCGGCTGCACATCGCCGCCCAGGGGGAAGGGCCCCTGGTCGTACTGCTGCACGGCTTTCCGGAGTGCTGGTACTCCTGGCGGCACCAGTTCGCGCCGCTGGCCGCGGCCGGCTACCGCGTGGTGGCCCCCGACCAGCGCGGCTACGCGCGCAGCGAGCAGCCCGCCGACATCGACGCGTACACGATGCTGCACCTGACCGGCGACGTGATCGGCCTGATCCACGCCCTGGGGGAGGAGCGGGCGGTCGTCGTCGGCCACGACTGGGGCGCGCCGGTGGCCTGGACGACGGCCCAGCTGCGCCCGGACGTCGTACGCGGCGTCGTCGGGCTGAGCGTGCCGCCGGCCCCGCGCTCGCCCGTGGCGCCGCTGCCGCGCCTGCGCGAGGCGCTGGGCGACGGCTTCTACCAGATCTACTTCCAGGAACCGGGCGTCGCCGACGCCGAGCTGGCCCAGGACCTGAACGCCACCTTCCGCGCCATGCTGGTCAACGGCTCCGGCGACAGCCCGTTCACCGATCCGCCCCAGCCGTGGGTCATCCCGGAGGGCGGCAAGCTGCTGGACACCATGCCGCAGCCGGAGGAGCTGCCCGCCTGGCTGAGCCAGGAGGACCTCGACACCTTCGTGGGCGAGTACGCCCGGCACGGCGACCGCGCCTTCACCGGCGGCCTGAACTGGTACCGCAACATCGACCGCAACTGGGAGCTGACGGCGCCGTTCCAGGGCCGTGGCATCGACGTACCCGGGCTGTACCTGGCGGGCGA